>JAFSJF010000071.1 GCA_017439405.1 Bacteroidales bacterium | reverse complement strand
TCTTCCTTGCTCAGGACATAGACCTGTCCTTTGAAGTGGTGGTAGGGCTTCACCGAACCAGGCTTGGCAATAACCATACCACGGCGAATTTCGTCCTTATCGATACCACGAAGCAACAGACCAGCGTTGTCGCCAGCTTCACCTTCATCGAGAATCTTACGGAACATCTCGACACCAGTGACGACTGACTTCAGCTTCTCAGCACCCATACCGAGGATATCGACGGGGTCACCAACGTGGATGACACCAGTCTCGATACGACCAGTAGCAACGGTACCACGACCAGTGATGGAGAACACGTCCTCGATAGGCATCAGGAACGGCTTGTCCACTGCACGCTGAGGTTCGGGAATCCAAGTGTCGCAAGCATCCATCAGTTCATCGATGGCAGGAGTCCACTTCGGGTCATCGTTCAAGGCTCCCAAAGCAGAGCCACGGATGATCGGCGTGTTGTCGGCATCGAATTCGTATTTGCCAAGGAGATCGCGCACTTCCATTTCAACCAACTCGAGCAACTCTTCGTCGTCAACGAGGTCGCACTTGTTCAGGAACACCACAAGGCGCGGCACACCAACCTGACGGGCGAGCAGGATGTGCTCACGGGTTTGAGGCATGGGACCGTCGGTGGCGGCGACAACGATGATGGCACCGTCCATCTGGGCAGCACCCGTAACCATGTTCTTCACATAGTCGGCGTGGCCAGGGCAATCGACGTGAGCATAGTGACGCTTCTCGGTCTGGTACTCAACGTGAGCCGTATTGATAGTGATACCTCTTTCTTTCTCTTCAGGAGCGGAGTCGATGGAGTCGAAGCTCTTCACTTCTGACAGACCCTTCTTGGCCAGGTGCAGGGTGATAGCTGCGGTCAAAGTGGTCTTGCCGTGGTCAACGTGGCCGATAGTACCAATGTTGACGTGCGGTTTAGTTCTTTCGAATTTCTCTTTTGCCATTGTATTTTCTGTTTATTTAAGGTTATGAACTCTATTCCATAAAAAGTGAGCCGATGGGGAGAATTGAACTCCCGACCCCTTCCTTACCAAGGAAGTGCTCTACCGCTGAGCTACATCGGCTTGTCATTCATCTGAGCGGAAGACGGGGCTCGAACCCGCCACCTAAAGCTTGGAAGGCTTTCGCTCTGCCAAATGAGCTACTTCCGCTTGACTTGTGGGGGAGGGTGGACTCGAACCACCGAACGGATTCCCGGACAGATTTACAGTCTGTTGCAATTGCCACTATGCGACTCCCCCGTTGGGTTGACAACTCAGAGCCGGTAGACGGACTCGAACCGCCGACAGGCTGATTACAAATCAGCTACTCTACCAACTGAGTTATACCGGCATCATGTGAAAGAACGGATTTTGCTTCTTAACAGCCGCCTCTTCTCTTCCGAAAAGGTGTGCAAAAATAGATACTTTTCTTGAATTGGCAATGCGTTTTCTCCATTTTTTTTGAAAAAAAATCAGTTTTTTTTATAAACAATTGATTATTAGTTTTTTAAGATTCGTATAAAAATGAAGCCAATCGTGATTTGACGATTGGCTTCCATAGTTTTCCGAAGGATTTCACCTCTTCCATCAGTGTTTTATTTCGCGATTTTGCCCTTGTATTTCTCCAATTGTTTCTTCAAGGCGTCAATCGCGACATCGGTTGACTCCTCAAAACTCTTGCTTTGCTTGCTGGCATACAAGTCGTCGCCGCGCAAAACGAGCCGAATGTCGGCAATCTTGTTTTCGGGCGTGTCGGTGTTGTCGAGTTTCAACGACACTTCGGCACTAATCACTTCGCTGTACTTGACGCACAGCTTTTCCACCTTCTGGGTGATGAACTCTTCAAGTTTTTGGTCAGCCTTGAAGTGAACTGAATTGATCATGACTTTCATAATAACTCCTTTCTTTAGTCATCCTTTCGGATGCGCTTGTTTATGGATTTGCTTAAGTTGTTCGATGGTGGTGTGGGCATAGACTTGTGTCGTCGCCAAATCCTCGTGCCCGAGAAGTTCCTGGATGGCCCTCAAGTCGGCACCCGCATCCAAAAGATGGGTGGCGAAGGTATGTCGCAACACATGGGGGCTTTTTTGCTTCAGCGTAGTGATGCCTTCCAACAGGCAATGCACCTTATTATATACATAATAGGGACTCATCTCCTCCCCTTTGTCATTGAGGAGCAAGCGGTCGGCCTTGGCTTCAAAAGCGGCATCTCGCAGAGTCTGATAATGACTAATCATGTTTACCATCTCCGTTGACAACGGAATCATGCGCTCTTTATTGCGTTTGCCGAGAACTTTTAGGGTCTTTGCGAACTTGTCCACGCTAGAATCGCGCAAATTGCGAAGTTCGGCTTGGCGCATCCCTGTCTGGTAAAGCAGCTCGAAAAGAAGTCTGTCGCGACAGGTTGGGAAGTCATCGGCTTCCGGAAACGACACCTTATTAATATCTGTCTCGGTGACGAACTTGACAAGGGGTTGGGGTTTTTTCAATGCCTTAATGTTGGCCATGGGCGATTTTTCCAAGCCGTCCTCCCTAAGACAATAATTGTAGAAAGTGCGCAGTGTGGAGAGCTTCCGGTTGATGCTCCGGTTCTCCATCCCTTGGTCCTTGAGCCATACGACAAATGATTTCACCATGACGGCAGAAGCCTGCGTGGGGTCGGTTTTGTCATATTTGCTCGATAGAAAACCAACGAATTGCGTCATGTCGCGATGGTAAGCTGCAACAGTATGAGGAGAGTATCGTTTCTCCTTTTCGACGTATGCTATGAAATTGTCTATAGACATAAGAAAAACTTCGCTGTAAAATTAGTAAAAAAAACCAACCCACAGCGAAGTTCTCGGTAAAATTATTTTTCCTCAATGGCGAATTACATATTCTCTTCAGCCTGACGGAGTTTCTGCACATAGATAGCCTTCATAAGCTGTGCACGCTTGATGACTGATGGCTTGGTGAACTGCTGACGTGCGCGCAATTCTTTCACGACGCCGGTCTTTTCATACTTTCTCTTGTAACGCTTCAAAGCTCTGTCGATGCTTTCGCCTTCTTTTACAGGAACAATAATCATTTTAAAACACTTCCTTTTTTTAATTGTTGATAATTAGGTTTATTTTGAGGCTGCAAAAGTACGACTTTTTCTTTTCCGATGACAAAAAAGAGAAAATTTTTGCCATATTTCCCCTAAAATCATTCATCCTTTGACCTGCACATTGAAACCTTCCTGAATCAGAGGCTTCAGAAAGGTATTCATTTCTTCGACGGTGAACTTCTGCAAGCCTTCTTCGGGCGTGGGCCGGTCGATGGTGTAGGCCATGACCTCGCGCGGCTTGAGCAGCCGCACGATGTCCATCCAGCCGCTGAGCGTTTCGGGCGAGGATGAGTCGAAGTCCTTGCTCTTAAGGAACATGGTTTGGAGGATGAAGTCGCCGTTGAATTGCATCAATGCTTCCACTACCCTACCTACGTCGTAGCCCGCCGCCGGTTGGTTGATTTTCGCAACCAGCTCGTTGGTCGGCGCGTCCAACTTCATTATCGGATTATCGACCTTGCGCAAGGCGGCGAAGACATCGGGGCGGTGCGCCTGCGTGGCGTTCGACAACACCGAAACCTTGGCCGAGGGATAATACCGGTCGCGCAAGGCGAGGGTGTCGTCGATGATTTGCGGGAAATCGGGATTGAGGGTCGATTCGCCGTCGCCGCTGAAGGTGATGGAATCGACGGGGGTTCCGTCATCCACCAGACGCTTGAGCTTGGCTTCGAGCGCCTCGCACACCTCGGCGGCACGGGGCAGGCGCGTGTCGTCGCGTCCGTCCTTGTTCCAGCCGCACTCGCAATAGATGCAGTCGAAATTGCAGATTTTCCCATTCACCGGCAGCAAATTGATGCCCAACGAGCTGCCCAATCGCCGACTGAAAATCGGCCCGAAGACGGTTTCTTCCCTGACCATTGCTTACTCTCCCAACAGATGCTTGAACAAGAAATTGTCAATCTTGTTGAACAGGTGCATCCGGCATTCGCCAGAACCGTATTCATAGCCGCCGTAGATGCCGTGGTTCTTGTTGGGATAGATCATCAAGTCAAATTGTTTCCCGTTGGAAATCATGGCCTTAATGAGTTCCATCGCGTTCTGGTAGTGGACGTTGTCGTCGCCGCTGCCGTGGCAGAGCAGGTAATTGCCCTTGATCAAAGCGGTGTTGTGGACGGGCGAGTTGAGGTCGTAGCCGTCGGGGTTCTCCTGCGGCGTGCGCATGAAACGCTCGGTATAGACGTTGTCGTAGTAGCGCCAGTTGGTCACGGGAGCCACCGACACCGCCGTGCTGATGACATCCGCGCCCTTGGTGATTCCGTTGGCTGCCATGAAGCCGCCATAGCTCCAGCCATAGATGCCGATTCTGCTTGCATCGACGTAAGGCTGTTTGGCCATGTATTTGGCGAGGGTAATCATGTCCTCGGTCTCGTACTTGCCGAGTTGCAGGTAGGTCATTTTCTTGAACACCTCGCCCTGTGCGCCGCTACCACGGTTGTTGATCGACACGCTGATGATTCCGTGTTGTGCAAGGAGTTGCAGCCACCAAAAGTCGCTATCGGCCCACGAGTTGTTCACGGTTTGGTGGCCGGGACCGCCATAGACGTAAATCAGCACGGGGTATTTCTTCGACGGGTCGAAGTCGGGAGGAAGGATTTGCCAAGCGTCCACATCTACTTGCGTGCCGTCGGGCAAGGTGAACGCCGGGTCGCTGATTTTCAGGAGTTTCTTCTCGCCGAGGTTGAAGGTATTCAGCTTTTCGGCAAACTCGTGGTTGTCTTCGAGAACGCGCACCAACTTGCCTTTGTTCGTGTAGAGTTCAAACTGGCGCGGCTGGGTGATGCTGCTATTAATATTAATAAGGTAGCTGAAGTCGTCGCTGAAACGCGCTTGGTTGGTGCCTACGCGGCCAATCACCTCACGCATCTGGCCTTTCAGGTTGACGGCGTAAATCTGCCGCTCGACGGGCGTGTTTTTGGCGGCTTGGAAATAGACTTCCTTGCCGTCGAAGCCGTAAACCTTGGTCACATCCCATTGTCCGTCAGTGAGTTGCTTCACCAAAGTACCGTCCAAGTTATAGAGATAGATGTGGTTGTAGCCGCTCTTTTCGGAGGTCATCAGGAAGCGTTTGCCGTCCTCAAGGAAGTGCCAGTCGTCGGTGATGTCGATATAGTAGTCGTTGGTCTCGTCGTAAAACACACGGCTTTTGCCCGTCGTGGCATCGGCGGCAAGGATTTCGAGATGGTTTTGGTGGCGGTTGAGGCGTTGGATGGCCAACACGTTGGCATCTTTCGTCCAGGCGATGCGGGGCAGGTAGATGTCGGTCTCAGCACCCGTGTCCATCTTCACCGTCTTGCCGCTTGCGAGGTCATAGACGTATATCCCGACGATGGAGTTGTCCTCGCCCGCCTTGGGATACTTGAAGCTGTACCATTCGGGATAAAGGCCCTGAAATTCCTCCATCTGGAACTCGCGCACGTTGCTCTCGTCGAACTTCATGAAAGCAATCTTCTTGCTGTCGGGCGACCAGAAGAATCCCTGCGAAAAGCTGAATTCCTCCTCATAGACCCAGTCGGGCGCGCCGTTGATGATATGGTTGTAGAGGCCATCACTGGTGAACTGCTTCTCCTCCCCTGTCGTCAAGTCCTTGATGAACAGGTTGTTGTCGCGCATGAAAGCCACTTTCGACGCATCGGGCGAGAAGGTGGCCAAACGCTGTTTTCCGTTTTCCGAGAGCGGCTGCAAGGTCTTGGTCTTGAAGTCATAGACGTAATAGGTGGCATGATAGGAATGTCGGTAAATGCTTTCCATATCGGTGACACACAGCAACTTATCCTCGTTTTTGCTCAACTCATAGTCCTGAAGGCCGATGGGCAGCGAATCGGGATGCAAGGTGAGGTCGGCGATTTCAAACAAGGTGTTCACCAACTTCCCCGACTTGTAGTCATAGACGTTGAGTTTGCCTTTCTCGAACGAGGCGTAAGACTTGCCGTCCTTCATCGAGTTCATGCCGCGCACGCTCTTGGCATAGAACGTCGGGCGCATGTAAAGGTCTTCCAATTCGAAATTCTTCTTCTCTTGGGCCGAGGCCGAAATTGCTCCAAAAACAAGGAACAAACTGACTAATAAGCATTTAAATTTCATAACGAATAGATTTGATTGCACAAAGGTAGAATTTTTTTGAAAAAAAGAAGAAAAAATGTTGTCAGTTTCGAAAAAAGCCGTATTTTTGCACCCGCATTTGGGACGGTAGCTCAGTTGGTTTAGAGCGCATGCTTGACAGGCATGAGGTCACAAGTTCGATCCTTGTTCGCCCCACGAAACGCCACGCGGCGTTTTTTCTTTGAAGGGAGGGACGTTAGCCCAGTTGGTTTAGAGCGCTGCCTTCACACGGCAGAGGTCACTGGTTCGAGTCCAGTACGTCCCACAAGGCACTGATAACCATTCCGTTGGAAACAACGGAATGGAGCAAGTGCCACAGAATTGACACAGATTTTTTATCGCCTTTGTACGCCGTACAAAAGGAGAAAAAATGTCTGACGCGAATTCGAGATTACAGCTAAACTATGTTCCCGCAGTTTTATGACACCAACCTTCGCATGGGTGGTCTGTCGAGTATTATGTCCTCGACGGCAACGGCACCATGCGCCGGATGGTCGTCCGCATGAACGCACTGAGAAAACGCTTTGCGAGGGTCACCGACTTCAAGGCTCATTGCAACCAGGTCGTTTGCAACATCAACGCCAAACTCGCGGGTGGCTGGACTCCGTTTGGCGAACAGCAGAACACCAGGCTCTTCACTCCTATCGAGGCCGTGATTGAAGATTACCTTAAGGAGAAATCATCGGAGCTTCGCCCCGATACGGTGATAAACTACAAATCCTTTTGCAAAGTGCTGAAGGAATGGATTGCAGATGTTTGTCCCAATGCGCAATGTTCAGCCTTCAATACTGTCCTAAATAATTGTTTTTGCCAGACGGATATAGAGATGATGGGGCTTCCCGTTGGTTTTATTCGAATTTGAGTGCCCCCCTGTGTTGTCTTCGGTTCGGTTTCTGGCGGTTCCTCGAAGGGCTTGTCCAGCCAGTATTGCAGGTCGGTTTTCACGAAGAGGTTGAGGCGGAGGAAGACGACGAGGTTGGACAGGTTCCATGCGTGTTTGGCGATTTGCTTCAGGTATTTGAGCAGCAGTACGGTTATCATGGCCGTCCATATCTGTACACCGCGTTCTCGGAGGTGCCGATGAAGGTCTTTATCCTCAGCAGCTGCTTGATTTCGCGAAGGAATATCTCGACCTGCCACCTTGACTTGTAGAGCTCGCCTAGGGTGTTGGCCGTCCACGTGAAGTTGTTGGTCAGCAGTTCGACGACAAATCCCTTCTCGTCGTTCCACACGGCAATCCTGCGGAGCTTCTTGCCGTTGTACTTCGGGTTCTTGACGGTGACAATCTAGTCCTTGAGTATGTGTCGGTGCCCGCCGTCGGGCAGGTCGTTCCCTTGGCGGGATAATCGGCAAGCTAGATCATGGTGCCGATGCAGCCCACCATCGAGCGCGGGTCGTTGGCCATGATGTGGCCGCAGTAGGAAGCGGCGTAGTAGGCCGCGCTACACATGTAGCCGTCGCAGTAGGCCAACACAGGCTTTTTGCATTCGCCGATGGCATCGGCCAATGGGCGCACACTGTCGGCGGCGCCGCCGCCCGAGTCGGTCAGGAGGATGGTGGCCAACACGCGCTGGTTGGCATCGCCCATCTTGAGCCATTCGGCCAGTTGGCGTGTGCCGTCTGTGGGTCGAGCATCCATTGCGACATGAAGATCTTGTAAAGCAAGTTTGGGCGTCTGCTCATGGTAAAAAATTTTGGTCTTTGGTCCAGGGGCAAAGATAGGCCGCCCCGGATGGGGTATAGTGACAAAAGCCCGCCGCGCAATGCGGCAGGCTCGGATTGGGGATGGCGAGGCGGCTTTGTCAGGCCGTTGCACGCTGCGCGTCAACCTCGGAGCGGATTGCCTTGAGGTCGCGCACGAGCAGACCTATCACGCGCGAGGCATGGCATATCGTTTTGTAGGTGAAACTCGGCTCCTCGTTGCGCCAAGGCTGGTTGTCGGAAGCCATTACCATCAAGTCGGGAAGAATGTCCTTCAGGTCGGCGATGTAGGCACTTATCATGTTGTCGTTCTTCAGTTCGGTCGCTTCCGTCCACTTGGCGAAGGTGGGAAGGCTGTCGATGGTGCTCTGCGGATTATTCATCTCCCTGCCCTCCTTCCCGACCTTGCTTCAGCCATGCGTCGTAGATTGGAATGGCAAAATCGTCATACATGTCGTGAAGCACGGCGACAGCAGAAATCTCGTTCATCGTAAGTCCTTTTTCCTTACACATATTCAAACGGCGCAAAACAGAGCCGTTCAAAGGCACTTCAATGGTGACACAGGGCTTTTTCATCCCTTGTTGCTCTTGTATGGTCTGTAGCAGGTTTTGCAACTTTTCACTCACATTCCGTAGTTTGTTGCCGACCCACCATTCTTCGGTGTTCGTGCGGATTTCCTCGATTTCGGCCACCAGTTGGCAGGGGCGGCTGATGATTTCGGTGCGGGTCATCATAGCGCACCTCCTTCCTTGATTGTCCTCACGCTGCACTTCCAGCCTATGCGCCGCGCGTGGTTGCGCACGAAGCGTTCGCAGTAGATGTCGTAAACGATGGTGACGATGTCCTTGCTGGCGTGCCCGTCGGGGCTGAACAGGCGTGCCCGCGAAGGAGACTCCCAAGGTGCTCCCGTAGGTACACATCGTCATTTCCAACGCCAAGGCGTCGATGAGGGACATGTACCACGGTGTGAGGCTTGAATTCCTACAGGAATACCTCAACGAGTTCTGCTACAAGTTCAACCGAATGCATTTCGGGGACGGAATCTTCGACAGGCTTGTCTTCGCCTCTATCGCCTACAAACCCTCTTTCAAGCACAGATTGTACGGAAGAAGGGTTAATTGCGGATAATCATTATTTCAGATATTATATGGTTTTTGCGGCTGCCGTAATACGACAGCCCTACACCCCTCAGCTGTAAGGCTGTCACATCGTGGCAGCCGCATCATTTATCCTGCCGCCCGATGAATCATCTCTTCCCCAAAACGCATCTTGATCTTGTCCAAGGCGGAATATAGGTTCGTCAGTTCGGCGTTGTCATCAAACAAAGCTAATTGCGGCGCACCGCTGACCAATTCGCTGAAGCGCACGCCGATGAGCCGAATCATCATCCGGCGGTTGTAGAGGCGGTCGAAGATGCTGTTCACCGTCTCGCGCAGCACATGGTCGAAGGCGGTGTAGGGGATGCGCTGCTGCATGTCGTGCGTGTCGAAGTTGGAGTAGCGGAGCTTCACCGTCACGCAGCCCGTCAGTTTGCCTTGTGAGCGCAGGTCGAAGCCGAGGCTTTCCACCATGCGCCCGAGGCATTGCCGCAGGGCCACCATGTCGATGGTGTCTTGCTCAAAAGTGCGTTCCTTGCTGATGGACTTCCGCTCTTGATAGGGACAAACGGGCGTGCTGTCCTGCCCATTGGCTTTCTTCCAGATGTCGAGGCCGTGCTTGCCCATGGCGCGTTCCATCGCCAAGGGCGGCAGGCGGCGCAAAGTGCCGATCTTCTCCACGCCCATCGAGCGGAGCAGGTGGTAGGTCTTTTCGCCCACCATCGGGATTTTTTGCACCGATATCGGGTCGAGGAACGTATTAATATAAGGTGTAGGCACCTGAAGCTCGCCGTTGGGTTTGGCCTGCCCCGTGGCAATTTTCGCCACGGTCTTGTTTTCCGACAAGCCAAATGAAATCGGCAAGCCTGTCTCCTTGATGATCTTTTGCCGCAGTTCGTGCGACCACAGCTGGCAGTCGTGGAAGCGGTCCATGCCCGTCAAATCCAGATAGTGTTCGTCGATGGACATTTTCTCATAGACGGGCGCGCTGTCGGCGATGATTTGCGTCACCAAGCGCGAATAACGGCTGTAGAGTTCCATGTCGCCACGGATGAAAACCGCCTCGGAGCAGAGTTGTCGCGCCATGCGCATCGGCATGGCCGAATGAACCCCGAAGCGCCGTGCCTCGTAGCTGCAAGTGGAGACCACACCACGGTCCGACATACCGCCCACGATGACGGGTTTGCCGTCGAGCGAAGGGTTCACCAGCCGTTCTACCGACACGAAAAAGGTGTCCAAATCCAAGTGCAAAATCGTGCGTTCCATCTTATTTTCTCCTTTTTTTGCCCAAAATGCTTGCATGTTCCAAAAAAGTCGTACTTTTGACGAGTTTTTAATCAAATATTTCGCCGTAAATTTAATCAAAATAACAATATGTACTTCAACACGAACATAAAATTTCTCCGCAAACACCGCAACCGCACCCAAGACGACGTGGCTTTTGCGCTCGGCATGAAGCGCTCCACCTTGAGCGGCTACGAAAACGAGGTCTCCGAGCCTAACCTTGAGGCCCTGTGCGCCTTCTCGAAGTATTTCGGCATCGCCATCGACACGTTGGTGAAGGTCGATTTGACAACCATTAGTCCGAGCCAGCTTTCGCAACTCGAACGCGGCTACGACGTGCATCTGAAAGGCAGCAACATCCGCGTGTTGGCCACCACGGTCAATTCGGACAACAACGAGAACATCGAACTCGTCAGCGAGAAGGCCAAGGCGGGCTATGCCACGGGCTTCGCCGACCCCGAATATATCAAGGTGCTGCCGACGTTCACCATGCCGTTCCTCTCGCGCGACCGCAAGTACCGCACCTTCCAGATCAGCGGCGATTCGATGCTGCCCATCCCCGACGGTTCCTTCGTCACGGGCGAGTACGTCATCGACTGGACCTACATCCGCAGCGGGCAGCCTTACATCGTGCTCACACAGGACGATGGCATCGTCTTCAAGATCGTGGACAACAAAATCGAGCACGAAAACAAGCTGACGCTCAGTTCTTTGAATCCGTTGTATCAGCCTTATGACCTCGCCGCCGCCGACATCAAGGAAGTGTGGAAATTCGTGCACTACATCAGCGCGGAGATGCCCGATCAGCGCGAGAACCGCTTCCGCGAGGAGCAATTGCTGCAAACCGTGCAGGAACTGAAACGGCAGGTGGAAGAGATACAACTTCGGCTCAATCTCTAATCGCGCCGAAACTGCCAAAACTGACCTCCAAAACCGTGTCAATGTCCATAGCTTGACCCGTCGAAACAATGGGTGCAAAGCTCGCATTTCGGCAGGCCTATGGCACTCACAACACTTTCCAAAGTATTGAATTTCAACGTATCAACACCAATATGCTTGCGTAACATCTCCACGAGGTCGGCGTATTCACGGCTCATTGGGTCGCAATATTTTTCAATATTGCGGTTGTCGTCGCCCTCCAACTCCTCGATGCAACGGCGCGTGATGAGTTCCATCACGTTTTTCGAGGCCGAGAAGTTGAGGAAAGGACAACCGAACAACAACGGTGGGCAACTGATGCGGACATGTACCTCGCGAGCCCCGAAGTCGTAGAGCATCTTCACGTTGTCGCGCAACTGGGTACCGCGCACGATGCTGTCGTCGCAGAAAGCCACGCGCTTGCCCTCAAGCAAGGCACGGTTGGGAATCAGCTTCATCTTGGCCACATGTTCCCTTTGGCTCTGATTCACAGGCATGAAACTCCTCGACCAAGTGGGCGTATATTTCACCACGCCACGCAGATAGGGGATCCGCCTTACATTGGAATAACCCAAGGCCATGCCAATGCCCGAATCGGGGATGGCGGAGACGTAATCAATGTCGATATCATCGGTGCGACCCATCTCGCGACCTTCGTTGTAGCGTGTCTCCTCCACGTTGATGCCTTCGTAGTCGGTGGCCGGATAGCCGTAGTAAATCCAAAGGAAAGAGCAAACCTGTTTCTTAGGATTGGGAGCCAATAACTGCTGCACACCGTCCAAAGTGACCTTGACAATTTCGCCAGGAGCAACGTTGTAACAAGTCGTGTAGTCGAGGTTGATGAAGCTATGGCTCTCAGAAGCGACCACATAACCTTCCTCGCCCCTGCCGACCACAATGGGTGTGCGACCGTAATAGTCGCGGGCGGCGATGATGCCGTCGGCGGTCATGATGAGCATGGAGCACGAACCTTTCACCTTATTATATACGTTGCGTATGCCGTCCACAAAATCCTCACCTTGCGTGATGAGCAGGGCTACCAGTTCAGTGGGATTCGTTGCGCCCGAACTCAGCTCGGCAAAGTGCTGTCGGTTGTCCAGGCAATGGTCAACGAGTTCGTCCAAGTTGTTGATTTTGGCCACCGTGGCGATGGCGAACTTGCCCAAATGCGAATTGACGACGATGGGTTGTGCATCCGTGTCGCTGATGACACCTATACCGATATCGCCGACGAACTTTCCAAGCTCATCGCAGAACTTTGTGCGGAAATAAGAGTTCTCGATGTCATGGATTGAACGGTGAAACAGGTTGCCGTCGTATGTGACCATGCCCGCCCGCTTTGTACCGAGATGAGAGTGATAATCAACGCCATAGAACAAGTCCTTTACGCAAGGATGTTTGGAAACAGTGCCGAAAAAGCCGCCCATAATGTTTTCAATTTAGGTTATAAAAACAAAATCATCTGCGGGAAGATGTCCCGTAGATGGACTGCAAAAATACAGATATTTTCGATACGGATTTCAAGATCCGACAAAAAACAATTCAACAATTAAACATCATACAATTCAACAATTTACTATTTTTGCGTGTTTTTTTCAGCAAGCCTATGATACTCAAACTTTATCCGACAAACCCAAATCCGCGCTACGTCAATATGATTTTGGAATGCCTGGCCGACGGCGGCACCATCATCTTCCCGACCGACACGCTTTACGGCCTCGGCGGCTGCATCAACAATCCGCGCACATTTGAGCGCATTTGCCAAATCAAGGGCATCCGCAAGGAGAAGGCCAACTTCTCCTTTATCTTCCACGATCTCAGTATGTTGAGCGAATTCACCAGACCCATCAACAACGATGTCTTCAAGATGATGAAACGCAACCTGCCCGGACCGTTCACTTTCATATTGGAAGCCAACAACAACATCCCGCGCATCTTCCAAAGCAAGAAGAAGACCATCGGCATCCGCATCCCCGACCAACCCATCATCACAAACATCGTCCGCGAGTTCGGGTCGCCCATCATGACCACATCGTTAGCCGACACAGAGGATGATATCAACCCCTACCTCACCGACCCAGAGGAAATCCACGACCGTTACAAGGACTTGGTTGACATCGTCATCGATGGCGGCGCGGGCGAGAACGAGGAAAGCACCGTTGTGGATTGCACTGATAATGAAATCGTTATCGTCCGTCAGGGCAAGGGCATTTTGGACGAATGAAAAAAATTCGCCCCAAAGCCAACAAGGTAAGGAAAAAAGCCGTACTTTTGCACCCGCAAATCCGATAGGTTGACTCGGTAGCTCAGCAGGTAGAGCACAACACTTTTAATGTTGGGGTCCTGGGTTCGAGCCCCAGCCGGGTCACCAAGTTTTTAAGAAGCCCTAATTGATTATCAACCAGTTAGGGTTTTTCTTTTCGATTTGAAAGAGGTCAGTTTGCACAATCATGGATCTGGGTCCACACCCCACAACAAGAAAATCCCAGCCGAAGCCAGGATTCTCAAGAACCAAAAACCAAAATTTATGAAACCATTTACTCCCTACAAACTTCTACTCAGAGAATAGAGAGGGCTCCTATCAGGAACCGCCGCAAAATTACATTAATTTTCAATTGCGCAAGCGCCCTTTGAAGAATTGTTCCATTATTTCCGTTTTTTTTCCTCCAACACTTGACAAAACCACAATCTCGCCTTATATTTGCAGTCCGAAACAACAAAAACATACACTCATGGACAAACTCACCGAAAAAATCATGACCAACGACGGCCTCAACGAAACCGAGGCTAAAGCCAAACTCAACTTGCTTTATATCAAGATGCAACAATCTGACATCAAACAGTTTGGAGACGAATTCATTGATTGGCTGATGACCGAGAAGAATTTGAACTACAAGGCCATTCTGCAAACCCCCGATGTCGAGTTGCACGACATTTACCTGAACGAATTCAAGCGCTAGTCCACGGCGCTCTCACGCAGTTGGCGCATTTCGTACAAGTCGTCGAGATGCGCCTTTAGACGGCGTGCCATGGGACGGAAAGTGTAGTAGGTGATAGTGGCCGAAATAGGCACACCCACCAAAGGCAGCACCTTGCCCATGCCTTTGGCGAAGCTTTCCTTCGTCATGTTGATGCCAATCCACTGCGCAATTTTTATGGCATATTGTGCCAGGATGCCTTCCGAGATTTTCACTCCGGCGTTTTTCGAGACCTGCCCGACAACCTTCGTCAAGGCTTCGACGGCCATTTTGTTGCCCATCATCGCACCAACGAAAAGCGTCATAATTTGAAGCGAGCCGTCGTCCAACTGCTTGTTGACGTTGGTCAAGGCGGGCCAACCGTAGAGGTAGATCAGTTTCTGCATTAGCGATAGAATGTGGCCATAAAACTGCGTGAGGTCGGTCGGAATGGTGCCAGCCATCCACCAGCCGCCCGGCAAGCCCATCAACGCCGATGTGCCGCACACCATAGTCAAATGGTATTTGATACACTCATTGGCGAGCTTGTCTATCTCCTTTTTGGTCAACACTTTAAGCGGCGTATCGTCCAAGGCGACCATCATCTCCATAGGGGTGCAGAACTTGGAGAGTTCCTTGGTCAGGAACTCGTCGCGATCAACCTTTACGAAGGGCAGGTTGAGGCTTGCGGAGAGCACCTTGTTCCAAAGGGTAATGCTTTTATCTTTGTTGTTTTCCATCATGACTATCGTTTTGTGCGGCTGCCACGGTGTGACAGCCCTACACTCTAAACTCTAAACTAATACCCATACTTCTCCTTCCACTTCTCACGCAGGTTCTTGCGCAGTTCGCGCTCGCGGGGGTTGTCTTGTGGCTCATACAAAACCGTGCCAGAAATCTCGGCTGGCAGAAATTCCTGCTCGACGAAGTTGCCCGCGTAGGCGTGGGCGTATTTATAGCCGTCGCTGTAGCCGAGGTCTTTCATCAGTTTGGTCGGGGCATTGCGAAGATGCAAAGGCACTGACAAATCGCCGGTTTCGCGCACCAAAGCCTGTGCCGCGTCGATGGCGGCCACTGCTGCATTGCTCTTGGGCGACGAGGCCAAATAGGTGACCGTCTGCGCCAAGATGATGCGGCTTTCGGGCCAGCCGATCTTGTTGACCGCGTCGAAACAGGCATTGGCCAGCAGCAAGGCGTTGGGGTTGGCGTTTCCGATGTCCTCCGACGAGAGGATGAGCATACGTCGGGCGATGAACAATGGGTCCTCCCCTGCCTCGATCATACGGGCGAGGTAATAGAGGGCAGCATTCGGGTCGCTGCCACGCATACTCTTGATGAAGGCCGAAATGATGTCGTAGTGCATCTCGCCCTGTTTGTCGTATTTCACGAGGTTGCTTTGGATGCAATTCGTCGTAAACTCGTTAGTGACAACCAACTCTTGCGCCGTTTCGTCCAGATCGTTCAATGAAGCGATGACCAACTCGATGGCATTCAACAATTTGCGACCGTCTCCCCCACTGATTTGCATCAGTGCTTCAGACTCCTTGACGATGATTTTCTTCCCGAAGTCGTATTCCAAGGCTTTCACGGCCTTCGCCAAAAGGACCTCCAAGTCTTCCTTTTCCAACGATTTCAGCACATATACCTGACAGCGTGACAACAAAGGCGAGATAACCTCGAAGCTCGGGTTTTCGGTGGTCGCGCCAATCAAGGTGACCAAGCCGCGCTCCACCGCACCGAGCAGCGAGTCCTGCTGCGACTTGCTGAAACGGTGGATTTCGTCTATAAATAATATAGGTGCTTCGGGGAGCATCCTTGCGCGGTCGATGACTTCGCGCACTTCCTTCACGCCGCTACTGACTGCGCTCAGTTGGAAAAACTGCCGCTTCACCTGCTTGGAAATGATGAAGGCCAAGGTAGTCTTGCCCACGCCAGGCGGCCCCCAAAAGATCATGGAAGGCACGCGCCCCGTCTCGATGGCACGGCGCAACACGGCATGTTCGCCGATGATGTGCTTCTGCCCGATGTAGTCATCAAGCGTGGTCGGGCGCAGGCGTTCCGCTAATGGGATGGTGGATTGCATTGCTGGATATTTTGCGCAAAGGTACAACTATTTTTTGGCCTGCAAAACAATTTGGAAAGAGTTGAAAAACGTTTCGATTCCTTTTTTATGCTTTAAAAAGCAGAAAAATTGGCAAAATTCATACTTTGTAAAGCAGAAAATTCTCTGATTTTACGCTTTGGAAAGCAGAAAATATGTATTTTTGCACATCAAAACTTTAAAACTATGGAATACCAAGACATTTTACCCCTTGTAGATCAGTTCAATAGAAAACTGACGGAAACCCATCTTGACTTCAAACGCTATCTGCACAAGAAAATCGATTGGGAATCAAGGCTGATTGGAATAAAAGGAGCCAGAGGCGTGGGGAAAAGCACATTGTTGCTTCAGCATATCAAAGAAAGTTTTCCTGATGTGCAAAATGTCTTTTATGCCTCTTTGGACGACTTGTGGTTTCGCACCCACAGCCTGAGCGATTTGGCGCACTATCTTTATACGCACGGAACGACCCATCTCTTTTTGGACGAAGTTCACAAATACGAAGATTGGAGTTTGAATATCAAGAATATATATGACAATTACCCCAATTTGCATATCGTTTACACAGGCTCTTCCATGCTTGAAATCGACCATTCCAAAGTGGATTTGTCTCGCAGGCAGGCACTCTACACTATGCACGGGATGTCGTTTCGTGAATATCTTGAATTTGAAGGTGTTATAACATTGCCCGCCATCAGCATTGAGGAATTGTTAAAGTCGCATTATCCTTTGGCGATGGACATTGTGGCCAAAACGAAGGTGCTTCAGCATTTCGAGCAATATTTGCAAATGGGGTATTATCCTTTTTATCGCGACACGAATTCTGTAGCAGACTATCATTCCCGCCTGCGCGAAGTAATCAATGTGGTAGTGGAGAGCGATATGCCCGCCGTGACTGACATCACTTACGCTACCGTACAGAAAGCCAAACAGTTGCTAATGGTCATCGCACCAAATGTACCTCTGATGCCCAATATCAGCCGACTGAGCCAAGAGTTGGAGGTCACGCCTTCGCAATGCCTGAAAATCCTCTATTTGTTGGACAGGGCGGGCCTACTCATGCTGCTGACAAAGGAGCAAAAAGACTACAAACACCTTTCGAAGCCCGGAAAAATCTTCTTGGGTAACGGCAATTTGATGTATGCACTTTCAAGCACGGTGAACCTCGGCACTTGCAGGGAGACATTCCTCGCCAACCAATTGTCCGCCATCGGCGAACTGACCATGCCCGAAAAAGGCGATTTTATGCTCAACAACCACTATTTTTTTGAAGTGGGCGGCAACAGCAAAGATTTCCGCCAAATCGCCAACATCCCCGACAGTTATTTGGCCATCGACGACATCGAAATGGGCTGGAAAAATCGGATTCCTATGTGGATGTTTGGGTTGATGTATTGATTTTTGGGACATAGTTTTTCTAAATTCATGGATTCAATTCCACGATTTTGTAAAAATTCATGGATTTAATTCCACAATTTTGGCAAAATTTGTGGATTATATTCATTGTTATTGCCATTTGTGGTGCAACCGCTATTTTTGGCGCACCCACGAGCAGAAGGAGATAGACTATGTGGAAGACCTCGATGGCCAGCTTTCCGCTTTTGAATTCAAGCACAGCCCCAAGAAGAAGGTAGTCATCCCAAAGCATTTCGCCGAGGCATACCCCACCGCAACATTCAAGGTGATTACGCCAGACAATTTTGAGGAGTTTGTGCTGGACGGTTGACGGCTGAGGAAACAAATCTCACATAAATCTTAAACAAATCTGCGATTGCCGAATGTCGTTGTTTTTCCGCATTGCAAATGCGGAAGAACGGGCATTCCGCTAATGGGATGGTGGATTGCATTGCTGAATATTTTGCGCAAAAATACTACTTTTTATGCTTTTGACTTTGCTCTTTTCTAAGTCTTCCCTGCAATGACAATAAAGACGAAATAAAAGGAAAGTCATAACCTGTTTTAAAGACAGCCTCAGGAAGTTGCTTTTTTAACAATTCCAGCGGAGCATTTTCTGATTCATTCAGCCGTACATAAACGGAATCTACTTGCACTTTTTCCCACGAATCCGGCATTTCGATATTCAAAGGCTCCCAATCAGGTCCAGAGATAATTGGCCTATAAAATAAATCGTCTTCATGACCTATTATCGTAGCATCAAAGCACAACAGTTTGACATGTTTCAATCCTTCTATTTGCTCATAAACATTACCATTTCCTATTTGAGCAACCCAACCGTCCCCAGTATTGAAATACCAGGCATTATCCAATGTGACATCATCAAAATGTTGCAACAGATTACGCCGTTCTTCCTCGCTTATTTTTCCTTTTACCCTCAACTGTTCAATGTTTAAATCCCAAAACCATTTGGGAAAATATGGTTTTCCCCTAAAATCGATCTCAAGTTTTCGAATGGGAATGGTATCGAATTGGCGCAAGGCAACAGGAAGATTCTGAACAAAACGCAAGGAATAACCTTCTTCATTTTCCATTTTCAGTTTCTGGACCTCATTACCAACATCTTTCACTCGCACCATCCAGCCCATCTTAGGCGTTAGCATATAATTCTCGTTGTTTTGTGCAAGTCCAACAAAACCCGCCCACAATTCCACTGGTATATCCTCTCCTGTCGTCATGTTGAATACTCTGGCATCCACTTTAACCATCTCATCCGGCAAACGATCTATATTGTTCAAATACAGCGTATCCAACGGCAGCCTTTCTTCATAACGATCATATGGGAAAAACTTGGCCATCCAACCATCAAGGCATTCCGGACTGCCATACACTTCCTTAGTATGCACCCGAAACATATTTCTCCAAAACCGTTTGTCAACTTCTCCTTTTGAAGAAGCAACAATCTGTCTCAGAACAGGTTCAAGTTCATCAATCCACCATTCCAAGTCATAATCCCTCAATTGCATCGCTTTGTCATACACACGCTGCCAGTCATCTGGCGTTCCCTCCAAAACGACATACGGGATACCACAGCCAATCATAGCCGCCGTAAACACAAAATAATCTTTCACCGCGCTCATAAGCGTGATTTCTGAAGCAATTCTTTCGACCTGTGTCGTGGTGGAAAAATCCGCCTTGATGATTTCCGCGATATCACCTTTGGTATTCTCCGCTATCTTTATCGAAAACGAATCAACGGCCTTTTCCCAGTCAATCTGCTCGATAAACTCAACATCACAAATACAAGTCAATTCTTTTTTCCCTTCAAAATCTACCATGCGGTCGCGCAAAGCCTCGGCATTGGCATTCACATGATGAGAAAAGCCTTGGGCTATCAATACCCAAATCATATCTGGCGACAATGTTATCGGGCGATGGTGCCAATATGCCTCACGCATACCTGAAATGAAAGAATGACTTCCAAATGTAACAAGGCTATCTGCATCGACTTTCAATGCCAACAAGCCATAATCCAAATGAATACCTTTATTTTCTATGTCATACTTAGTCACTCCGGCATCTTCTTCAATAAAAGTCTTGAAAATGTCTTCTGGAGATTGAACGGGCAACAAGGAATCAGGCTTGGACAATCTCTCTATCTTAATAGTAACTTGAGCTCGCATAGGAAAAGCGATTGCCAATAGTATCAACAATAACACGAATAAAAGATATTTTTTCATTGAATTTATTTTTTTGCAAAAATAACAATTTCAAACGACTTTTTGGCATCAGACCATAAAAATAGTATTTTTGCCACAAAAATGTTTCACCAATGAACAACATCAAATCCCTCCTCCTCATTGCCCTACTCGCCGCCTTCAACGCGACGCAGGCCTGCACCAACTTCCTGATTACCAAAGGCGCCAGCGTGGATGGCTCCAATTTCATCAGCTATTGCGCCGACTCGCACATCCGATACGGCGAACTTTACTTCACCCCTGCCGCCGACTGGCCGGCGGGCAGTATGCGCGTGTGCTACGACCGTGGCACCAACGCGCCGCGTGGCAGTGTGCTACAGCCGCCTCACACTTACCAAGTTGTGGGCTACATCAACGAGAACCAAGTCGCCTTGGGCGAGACCACCTTCGGCGGTCGTGAGGAACTCATCGACCCGACGGGCATCGTCGATTACGGCAGCCTGATGTTCATCGCCTTGGAACGCAGCCGCTCCGCACGCGAAGCCATCAAAATCATGGCCGACTTGGTGGAGGAATACGGCTACGGCAGCGACGGCGAGTCGTTCTCGATCAGCGATGCCAACGAGGTGTGGTACATGGAAATCATGCCCAAAGGCTACACGCCACAGGTGACCAAGGCGGGCGACACCATCAACGCCGACCGTGGCGCGGTATGGGTGGCCATCCGCATCCCCGACGGTTATGTGAGCGGTCACGCCAACGCCGCGAGAATCACCACTTTCCCCTTGCGCGACGGCAAGACCTCCATCACCGACAAGGACTGGAAAAAGCTTTATAACGAGCAAGTTGAAGTGATATACAAGCACGACGTCATCGACTTCGCGCGTCGCAAGGGCTATTTCAGCGGCAAGGACAAGGACTTCGACTTTTCGGCTGCCTACGCTCCCGTCGATTTCAGCGCAGCCCGCGTGTGCGACTTCCGCGTGTGGACGATGTTCAACAAGGTCTGCGACGGCATGGACGAGTATTGGGACTATGTCACAGGCAAGGACTTGACGCACCGTATGCCGCTGTATGTCAAGCCAAACCGAAAGGTCACCTTGAGCGACATGATGGCTTTCCAGCGCGACCACTTCCAAGGCACGGAATACGACAAGACCCTTGACGTGGGTGGCGGTCCCTTCGGCTCGCCGTTCCGCTTCAACCCGCTCTATTGGGAATACGACGGCAAGAAGTACCTCAACGAGCGCAGCATCGAGGTGGTGCAGACGGGCTTCTCTTTCGTCGCGCAATGCCGCTCGTGGCTGCCCAACCCCATCGGCGGCATCATCTGGTTTGGCGTTGACGACACGAACTCAACGGTTTACACGCCTTTCTACTGTTCCATCACCGAGGTGCCGATTGAATACCGCTCCGGCAACGGCGACATGCTCACCTACAGCGACAACGCCGCCTTCTGGGTCTTCAACCGCTTGGCGCATTTCAAATACCTATTCTATAATAGGGTGATTGGCGACATCAAAAAGGTGCAAAACGAACTGGAAGATGGCTACCAAGAGCAAGTGAAAGCCAACGACATGTTAGCCTTGGATCTTTACGGCCAAGACCCGCAACAGGCCATCAACCTCCTCACCTACTTCTCCAACCAAGCCGGACACAACACCGTCAGACGGTGGAAAGAATTGGATAACTACCTGTTGGTGAAATACTTGGACAGCAACGTCAAGCAAGAGGAAAACGGCGAGTTCAAGCGCAACGGTTATGGCTACCCCGCCCGACCGAAGCAGCCCGGCTATCCCAACTCGTGGAAAAAAGCCGTGATTGAGGAGACGGGGAACCGGTTCAAAAGACCTGAATGAGCGGGAAGCAAATCTTTTGCAATTCTTCCATAAACAATTGTTTTCGGAATCATGTCAGATTTCCTTCCAACAAAAACGGTTGCCCCGAAAGCGAGGCAACCGTTCGCAGAATAGCAAAAGAATGCTTATATCTACTTGACAATCAATTTTCTATAATACACCTTCTTGCCTTCAACGGTAATACTGAGGACGTAAACACCCGCCTCTTTGGGGGCAGTGACAGTTGTTTGTGCAGACATTGCTTGCAACGTCTCAACCACTTGGCCGTGGCTGTTGACAATCTCCACAGATGTTGCACGCAACAACTCTGCATCGGGCAGGCCTATGGTGACTTTTTCGCCACGTTCCACGGGATTCGGGAAGAGGCTCATTCCGTTGGCCCATTCGTCCACGCCCGTCATGCTGCGGAAGCTGACGACGTAAGGGCTCTCGAAGCTGCCCACGACAGCATTCGTTTCGTATCGTAGGGACGCAAAGTTTTGCGTCTCCACGGCACCCGTCTCGGTGTTGTAGAGGCCGAAGCGAAGCTCGGCGGCTTCGTCTCCTGCCACGGTCAGGAAGGCCATGTAGCGGTCAAGAGGCTCGACGTACATCAGTCTCGCGCTGCCACGGCACTCGCCGTTGGCGAAGGCGGCCAGCTCGTAGCGCTCGCTGGCAAGTTCCTCGCCGTCAAGCTCGACAATGGCCATCACGCTCATGTTGTCGGGATAGGCGTTCAGGTTGGGATGCCAATGATTGTTCCCGGTGGTTTGGTTGGCCTTAAGGTCGGTCCTTGTCCCGCCGTTGGGATAGACGAGCGTCACCGCGCTGCCGTTGTTCGACTTGTACATCAGGCCCATGCCGGGTTGCAGCGTGCCGAGCGAGCCGTACCAGCCGTAGCCTTCAAGATAAGAGGCGTAGCCGTCGTTCTGCGACTTCAGCATGTCGCCGCTCTGCGGCGTGATGCCTGATAGCGCCTCTGTGATGGTCATGCTGGCGCTCACGGGATAGCCGATCCAGTTCCAGCCGGCGACGAGCGTGACGGGATGGTCGGCGGGATAGGCCGTGGCACCTGTCAGCTCCATCGTGCAGGCCGAACTCAAGCGAATCTGGTAGGTGTTTTCGTTGTTGATGGCGGCCAAAGAGCCGTACCAGCCGAAGCCGGCAAGGTAGGACGCGTAGCCGTCGTTCTGCGACTTGATCATCAGGCCGTTCCCGCCGAGGCCGTTTTCAAGGCTTTGGAGGCTGTTGCCGTCAAGCTCGATGTAGCCGCTCCACCAGTTCCAGCC
>JAFSJF010000070.1 GCA_017439405.1 Bacteroidales bacterium | reverse complement strand
TGGTTAGGTGGCTCGTTGTGCCGCATGGGAAAGTCCACCATAAACTATAAAACAACATTTTAAAAATTGAACAACAATGAAAACCAACAACAGATTCATCGTGGCCATCGTTTTGGTGGTCGTGGCGACATTGGTCGCCGTAGTTTCCTGCAAGAAGGAAACGCAAGCCAACTTGCCGGGCATCAGCCCCCAACCTTCAAAGGCCTTCGCTCCGCCACAAGTGGACGACATGAACGCCTACCTCGAGGACTTCAAGCAGAGGATGCTGACAGCCACCCGTGGCGACGGCGAGACGCTGAGCCTCGAGGAGGCCGCCTGGCACCTCTCCAGCGTGGCCAACTACGACTTCTGCAACGCCAACGTGAAGTTCACAGACCTGCGCTACGACACGCTCCGCTACCACATCGACGTGGCCAACGGAGAGGTTTCGCTGACCGACCTTAACGCCGTTTACGCAAGCATGGCCAACGACATCGACGCCTTCTACCAGAGCCTCGACCTGCAGGAAAAGCATTTCAGATACATCGGGGCTTCCATTTCGGAAGACGGTCAGGTCATGGCCACGCTAACCACCTCGTACATCGTCCTGGACCACACGTGGTATTTCGAGGACGATTGGGAAGCCTCCCTGTACTGCTATGAGTACTTCGACCAGAAC
Source organism: Bacteroidales bacterium (assembly GCA_017439405.1). GTDB lineage: Bacteria > Bacteroidota > Bacteroidia > Bacteroidales > F082 > Limimorpha. The sequence goes on along the minus strand of JAFSJF010000070.1, from coordinate 40,733 downwards.
ATGCAATATGTCTGGAACACCAGCGCAATAGACACCTTGGAACACTATCTCAACCTTTTGGAAGGCCGTGAATATGTAATGCCGGGCGAGCCTCTCCCAGTCAGGGTGTACTTTGTCTATGCGTCAACCCAACAGTTCAATTATACAGACCACATCGACCCGTACGGTTCCGACTTTCTCGGCAATTCGAGGATTTTTGCCGTGGAGGCCGACACCTATGCCGTGCCCACTCTCGACCTGAACAAGATGTGCTACTGCCTTGATTCCTATTTGGGACTGGGGTTCGAATACATCAGCAACGGCGGCCCCAGCTTAGGGAACCAACGTCCGGTACGTTGGGAAATCCAAGGAATGCAGTATGAGTATCCGGAACAACACAAATGGGATGTCTTCTGCCATATTTTATATGTGACCTACGGCCAGGTTGTCGCTTCAAACGACCATCCGATAAACTACTGAAAAACCGACGGGAGGGTGTGCCCATGCCCCAAGTGCCTCCCTGAGAGCCGGATGTTCGGGAACATACGGACGCCATACGGGAACAACAACCTTTGGCATGCACTCGGGTTTTGGCACACCCTTTCAAAAACCAAGCAGAAACATGAAAAGAAACATCGTTACCCTTGTCGCCGTTTTTGCGTTCTGCCGCCTTTCGGCCCAGACGGTCGACACCATCGCCCACCACAACATGGGCCCGCACAGCGCCCAGTCCTCCACCTTCATGGAAATGTCGGACGGCAGCCTCCTCGGAGGCATACTGATGGCCGACGAATACCCTTTCGCCGCGTTGGGCTATGTGTTGCACAAGGCGTCGCGGCTTGACTCGCAGCTTGCCGTGACCGACACCTTGTTCATTCCGTATGAATACCTTCCGTGGCACCTCACTGCGAAAGACCCTCAAGGCAAGGGAAACATCCTTGCCGAGTACTACAACGACAACGACAATGAAGGATGCGCGTTGAGGATACGGAAACTGGGCGACGATCTGGCTTTGGACACCACAGAGACCATCGTTCCGTTGGCCAGCTTCATGGGCCATTGTGCCGGCCCCATCCTCGACCCCAACGGCGACATCATCCTTGCTTATTATGATTATACCCACACCTATCCGGCATACCATTTTGCCAGAATCGGCACCGACGGCACCATCAAATACCGGGTCTGCAACGACACGTTGAAAATAGAATCGAGATTGGCCAAAGGCTTCAGGGTGTTCAGCCAATCGCCCTTGAGGTATTGCCTTTACGGCCAATTCCAACAAGAAGTCAAGGACGACACTTGCAGACCACAACATCCTTATGTATACTGCTATATGCTGGACTCGCTGTTCAACGTCACGAATCTCTACGTCCTGCCGTGGGAGACCAGTTTGCCTCACTATGTGATATTCAGCATGGATGCGTCTAGGACAAAGCTAGTTGGCATGGAGGACGGCGGCTTTTTCGTCGCAAGGAGCTACAGCAGGCCTTCCCTCTTGGTTCCTTATATCGAGGACGACGGCGTTGCGGTGATGAAATACGACAGCGACTTCAACCTGCTGGAAAGCAGGAAGTTCCTCTCGGAGCCGTACACGCAATACGGGAATGGAGCGCAGTCCATCGGCTTGGAGAGGAGCAAGGACGGGCACATCTATTTCGCCTATTTCACACAAGGCTGGTACAGGCCGGCCCAAGTGTCGGTGGTGAAGATGGACCAAGACCTGAACATCGTTTGGCAGCGCCATTGCCTTGAGCGTGAGGTCGGCAGGAATTTTGGCATGATGGAAGTGCTTGACGACAACAGCGTGGCCGTCATGGGCATCAACACGCTTCGGACGCCAACAGGTTATGTGGACCACACGGAGGCCTTCTATGTCATCGTCCACGACGACTACGATGGCATGGAGGAGCAGGGCATCATCGTGCGCCCCTACGCCTACTGGCCCAACCCTGCCCAGGACGAGCTGCACCTGCAATACTCGCCGGACGTGACGCCCACGCAGATAGAGCTTTACGACCTTCAAGGCCGCATGGTGCGCAGCCAGCGCAACGGCCTGGAGCGCCTCGACCTGCAAGGCCTGGCCTCCGGCGCATACACGATGCGCGTCATCATGGAAGACGGCAAGGTGTTCGCGGACAAGGTGGTGAAGGAATAGAAATCGGTTGTGTCTGTAGAGACGGTGTGCACACCGTCTCTACAACGTTTATTCAATGACGATTTTCTCCGTCACCACGCTGCCACCCAGCATCTGCAAAGCATAAACTCCGGCGGGCAAACGGCTCACGTCGATGGTGCGCTGGCCTTCGACGGTGAAGAACATCACCATCTGGCCCTGCATGTTGAGCATCATCACGCTGACGGCGCCCTTGTCGTAGTCGGTGCGGAGAGTGAATTGTCCCTTGGCGGGATTGGGATAAATCTCCACATGGAATGCAGGTTCGGCATGGGCTTCGTGGACGCTTACCAATAGGTTCTCGTCATTGCTGAAAGTGACCACCTTGCCTGCCACGCGCAACACGGGATTGTCAGGGGCGGCACATTCGGTGCAGGTCACGCCGTTGATGCAGTCGGGGTGGTTGGGATGGCATAGGTCGAGATAGGTCGGGTCGAATTGGTAGAACAGTTCGGCTTGGCCGGCGGCTAAGCATTCCGTGAGGTCGAAATCCCACACCATGCCGATGCTGCCCGGACACCAGCCGCTTCGGTTGTAGGTCCAAGTGCCGTTTTGCGGCTGGCAGCCAGCCGGATTGGGGGTGCAGGTGCGCCACAGGTGTTGGTCGTACTTGTTTTGGCCGTTCACGAGAACATGGTGCGTGGCTTCGTAAAACTCGGCGGCGTTTCCAGTATTGTAGCAATTGTTTGTGCCGCTACTCCAATTGTGGCCGGTCGTCGTGATTTTCAGCTTGGCGGCTTCAGCTTGGTCGCTGAAGGAGTAATCCACGACGGGCACAGGCTGCCGGTTGGCATAGTCGCCGAAAGCGTAGGTGCCGAACCAAATCTCGTCAATGTCGGCATAGAGGTAGTCGGGCGCGCCTTTGGTGAAGCTGAAAATCAAGGTCGGGTTGTAGCCGCTGCCGGCCCAGCTTTCCATGTAGAACTCCATTTCCACCAACCCTTGCAACAAGGATGTGTAGTCGCTTACGTCCACGTCGTCGTCGCACTGCACGCCGAAGGGCGTGATGTAGCGGAACAGCTCCACCCATTCGCCGCGATAGTTCCTGATTTTCACGCCGCCCACGCGGTCGTAACCATCGCATAGGCCGTTCACGCAGGTGTGGTCGTAGTGTGCCATGATGTTGTTGAACGCGCCCACGTGCGAGGGCATCATGTATTCGCCTTTCGCGCTGTGGACAGTCGGGGTGCAAACCAAGTCGCCGTTCATGGTCACCACGTCCAATTGGTTGTCAATCTGGTCGGTGACCTCAAAGCTGTTGCTGAAGGTTGTCACTTTGTCGCCCGATTGCGTCACGCTGACGGTCATGTCGAAGTCACCGAAGCCCGAAGGTGTCCAGAAGCCGTAGTAATAGCCGTTGTCGGGGTCGTCGGGATAGTCGGTCTGCAAAGGGATGTCCATGCCGTCCACACTTGCCTTGACTCCGGTGAACTTGATGACTTCGGGATGCTCGATGTAGGCCGAAACGACAATCATAACTGGATGAATTTCACTCATATACACTTTTGTTCCCTCATACGGCCTGCGAATTTTCACCTCTGGCTCATAGGCATACGGATCGACCACCTCGAAGGTCTTCACCACGTCGGGGGCGGGAAGCCAGTTGGCGTTGCCGGCTTGCGTGGCTTTCAGTTTTACGATGCCCGTCTCGCCCGTCAAGGTCAAAATGTTGCCGTCAATCGTGGCGGGACCTTCCATCATCTCAAAACTGACAGGCAGCCCCGACGAGGCCGTGGCAACAAGGGTAATTGGGCCGTTGAAAATCAGTTGGTTGGGGATGTCGGCCATTTCGATGAGTTGGGCGTTGCCGTCGGGCTGCTGGCGCACAAGCAGGTTGTCGAAGCCGCCCGTGCCGCCTTGCGAGTGGAAGAAGAGGCCGTCCCACACTTGGTAGTCCAATTTGTCGCCGCTGCCGGGCGTGAGGTTCATGCAAACGTTGGTGCAGCCCGCCATCTGGATCCATTCGCCTTGGCAGCCGGGCTTCACGAACACCGTCACCGCGCCCGCGCCGTCGTAGGCCCCGAAGTCGAACGACATCTTGTAGCGGCTCCATCCGCCTTGCTCGTAGTCGAACTCGATGCTCGAGCCGTCGGGCAGGCACACTTTGGAATGGCCGCTGTCGCCTTGGCTTTTCACGAAAAGATAAACGCCGCCATCACTGTCGGTCATGCCGGGCAGGATGTGGCCGTCGCCGTCGCCGTCGAGACCCACGCCGAAAAACGCGCCCCACCAAGTGCGGTTCATGTCCATCTCAAGATCCATGATGCCGCCGTTTTGGAAGCTGAAGTTGAAGTTGCCGGAAGCCTTGCGCGTGGCCGTGCGACCCACGCCTGAGCCGCCGTAGGGATACCAAACGGCGAGGCTCTCGTCAGGGGCCATGTCGGATCCGCAAACGTAGCTGACGTCGAAGTCCTGTGACGAGGGGGCGTTGTGGTAATGCGTCAGCCAGCCGTCCTGGCCGTTGAGGTTTTGCGAGCCTTCGCTGAGGCTGTTGAAGTCGTAAACGTATTCCACCTGCGCCTTTGCGGTGAAGGCCAAGAGGAAAAGCGCTGCAAGCAAGAAGGATTTTTTCATCTGATTGTGTTTTGGTATTTCGGTGACAAAAATAGAAATAATTGTGAAACAATGCGGAGGAAAAGAAAAATACTATCTTTGTGGCGTCAATTGTTTCGTCATGAAAAACCCATTCTTTGCGATTTTGGTGGCTTTGCCCATGTTTCTCGGCTCGTGCAGCACGAAAGTGGACCTCTATGCAGACTATAAGGATGTCGCTGTCATTTACGCGCTGATTGACCCCCAGGCCGACACCAATTTCGTGAAAATCATCCGCGCCTTTTGCGGGTCGAACGACAATCCCATCGATGCCAACGAAGTCGCCCTGATTGCCGATTCGAGCAACTATCCAGGCAAGCTGGAAACCCGTTTCATCGAACTGAAAAGCACCAACGGCGGCCCTTACGAACCCACGAACCGCGAGTTCTTCTTGGACACGATGACCATCCACAATAAAGAGTTAGGCACCTTTTATGCCCCCGACCAAAAGCTTTATTACACCACGGAGCGGTTCAATACCAACAAGGACGGTAAGAAATACAAATACAAGCTTGTGGCAGTGAAGCCCGACGGCGACACGCTTACGGCGCAAACCAGCATGGTTGGCAGCCAAGAGTTTCGTATCCTTTCGAGCAGTATGGCTTTCCAGCTGGCACCAAGCGATGCCGTGGGGAAAATCACCTTCAAGGCAGACGGAGCCGCTTCGCTTTACGATGTCAGAATCCGATTCGACTACCGCGAACAACATGCCGGCCATGCGGCGACCCGCAAAAATGTCCACCGCTCCTTTGGCGTAAAACCCATCGACGAGTTTACCCGCGTCGAAGGCACTTCCGACTGCTATTATCTGGAATACTCCGTCAACTGGCTGTTCAATGCCCTTGAGAATGCTATCGGCGGCGACACCGTAGTGAATGTCAATCATCCCAACGTGGTTCGCCACGTGGATGGTGTTGTCGTGTCCATCAGTGCCGGTGGTCACGACCTGTATTACTATTATCTTGCAAATCAAGCCCAACTGAACAGCCCTTATTCACTCATTTCCACCTACACCAACATCAACGGAGGGACTGGTCTTTTCTCGTCGCGCACCATCCTCGAAAAGCCGTTGTCGCTTTCTGCCTCCACGAAGAGAGACCTTTTCTCAAAGTCGGCGTGGGGGTTTAGGGAAGAATAATTCATCATTTTAGGCGTTGCTTCCCGAAAAAACCTTATCTTTGCAAATTCTAAACAAACATCATCAACCATGAGAAAAACAAACTTGTTCTTTGTTTGCGCAATGCTGATCGGATTCCTGGCTTCCTGCAACACCAAAGTGGAACTTTACGCTGACTATAAGGATGTTCCGGTGGTTTACGGACTAATCGACGTCACGCAAGACACGAACTACGTGAAAATCGTCAGGGCCTTTTCGGGCAGCAACGACAACCCCATCGACGCGTCGCAGGTGGCCCTGATTGCCGACTCGTCGAACTATCCGGGCAAGCTCAATGCGCAAATCATCGAATACAAAAAGGGCTATGGCAACACCTACGAGCCGACCGGGCGCGTCATCGTCCTTGACACAATCACCATCCACGACAAGCACGAGGGCACATTCTATGCCCCCGACCAGAAAGTCTATTACACTACCGAGAGATTCAACACGAACATCGGCAACGCCGAATACAAGTACGGGCTTGCCATCGTGAGGGGCAACGACACCATCACCTCCGAAACGGGCATCGTGGGCGGCGAGGAATTCAAGATCCTCACCCAGTCGGTGACCTTTTCGCCCAACGCCAACGACAAGTACGGCAAGGTGTCGTTTCGTCCCGCCGACAACGCTGCCGTCTATGAGGTGACCATGACGTTCAATTACAGGGAACAGAAGCCCAACGAAGCCATGACCGAAAAGCAAGTGAGCTGGTCATACGGAGCATTGAGTATCAACGACTTGGAAACAGAAAACAACTTCTTCGTGGTCAGATATAACCAGAATACGCTTTTTAACGCCCTGCGCTCGGCCATCGGAGCCGACACGCTCAATGTGGACCGCGTCTTCGGACCGTTCGAAATCCATGTGGCAGCCGGTGGTCGTGAGCTTTACAACTACATCCAAGTCAACTCTCCTTCGGAGAGCTTCGCCCAAACGATTCCCGACTACACCAACGTCAACGGCGGCTTTGGCGTGTTCTCGTCGCGCATCAACTTGACCGGAACGGCATCACTATCGCCGAAGACCCAAGTTGACCTCATCGGCATGAATTGGGGCTTCAGGCAAAGGTAATTCGACTCTACACATAACAGAATATCAATCAAACAAACAACAAATGGAAGAAAAAAAGAAACTCTTCGAGGAATTTCCACCGGTGACGACCCAGGAATGGGAAGCCGTCATCGAGAAAGACCTCAAAGGGGCAGACTACAACAAAAAGCTGGTTTGGCGCACCGCAGAAGGCTTCAACGTGAGGCCTTACTACCGTGCCGAAAACCTTGCCGACATCCCTTGGACGGGTCAGCAACCCAATGAGTTCCCCTACGTTCGAGGCAACAAAGCCGAAGGCAACGAATGGCTCATCCGTCAGGACATCACCGTGAAAGACGTGCATGAGGCAAACAAGGTTGCCCTCAACGCCATCAGCCGTGGCGCCAACAGCATCGGGTTCAAGCTTGAGATGGACAAGGCCTACGACACCATCGCCATCTCGACGCTGCTCAACGGCATCGACCAGAAGGCGGTGGAAATCAACTTCTACAACAACAAGTATCACCTCCCGTTGTTGGAGATGCTCTCCAAGATTCCAGACATCAAAGGCTCACTCAACTACGACCCGCTGACGCGTTACCTGCGCCGTGGCGTGTGGTACATCACCGAGGGTGCCGACATGGAACTGGCCTACATCGTGGTGAAAGCCGAGATGCCTGGCTTCCAGACCATCGGAGTCAACGCGCATGTGTTCACCAACGCCGGTTCGACGATTGTCCAAGAAATGGCCTTCGCCCTTTCGGTAGGTGCCGAGTACCTCGACAAACTGACCGAGAAGGGCTTGACTGTCGATGAGATTGCTCCCAAGATGCGCTTCAACGTCGCTGTCGGACAGAACTACTTCATGGAGATGGCCAAGATGCGTGCCTACCGCCTGCTTTGGGCCAACATCGTGAAGGCCTACGGCGGCAAGGAAGAGAACGCCAAGATGCACATCCACGCCACCAACGCCGAGTTGGGCATGAGCTTGTATGATGCCTACGTCAACATGCTGCGCACTACGACTGGCACGATGTCAGCTGTGCTGGGAGGTGTCGACTCGTTCACCGTGTTGCCGTTCGACGCACCGTTTGAGCTGCCCACCGACTTCGCCGACCGTATCGCCCGAAACCAGCAATTGATTCTCAAAGAGGAATCGCACTTCGACAAAGTGGCCGACCCCGCCGCAGGTTCCTACTACATCGAGAACCTCACCGAGAGCTTGGCCGTGGCCGCTTGGGACCTGTTCAACAAGATCCAGGACGAAGGTGGCTATCTCGAAGCCGTCCGCAAGGGCATGATCCAAGGCTTGATTAAGGAAAGCGCCGCCAAGAAGTTCAGCAACGTGGCCACCCGCCGCGAGACCATCCTTGGCACCAACCAGTTCCCGAACTTCACCGAGAGCCTCAAGTTCACGCCCGAGGCTTGGGTGATGGAAGCCGACGACCGCCGCGACGAGAAGGCCGAGGTCGAAACCATCGTCACCTTCCGCGCCGCGCAACAGTTCGAGAAGCTGCGCTACGCCACCGATGTCTATGCCCAAGACCACAAGCGTCCCGTCGCTTGGATGTTCACCTACGGCAACCTCGCCATGCGCAAGGCCCGCGCCAACTTCGCCTCCAACTTCTTCGCCTGCGCCGGCTTCCAAGTCGTCGACAACCCTGGCTTCAAGACTTTGGACGAAGGCATCGCCGCTGCCCGCAAGGAGAAACCCGAAATCGTGGTCATCTGCTCGTCCGATGAGGAATATGGCGAAGGCAACGCCCTTAAGATTTTCGAGGAATTGAAGAACGAAACCATCGTGGTGCTGGCCGGCAACCCCGAAGGCACAGCCGACATCCTAAAAGAGGCCGGACTGAAGTATTTCATCCACGTCAAGAGCAATGTGCTTGAGACCTTAAAGGAGTTCCAACAACAATTAGGTATAACAAAATGAATGCAGAATTAAGAATGCAGAATTAAGAATAGGGGCGAAGCCCAGCGTCGCATTGCGACATCATTCTGCATTCTACATTCTGAATTATAACAGAAAGGATAAAACGATGAAACCGAATTATAAAGACATCAACATCAACGCTATACCTAAACACAATGGCTTGATTCTGCCGAACGGCGAGCTGTGGGAGACCCACGAGCACATCATGGTGAAGCCTGCCTACACCGAGAAAGACCTCGAAGGCATGGAACACCTCAACTACGCCGCTGGCATTGCGCCCTTCCTCCGTGGACCTTACTCGACGATGTATGTGATGCGTCCGTGGACCATCCGTCAGTATGCTGGTTTCTCCACCGCTGAGGAGTCCAATGCCTTCTACCGCCGTAATATCGCGGCTGGTCAGAAGGGTCTGTCCGTGGCCTTCGACTTGGCCACCCACCGTGGCTACGACGCCGACCACGAGCGCGTCATGGGCGACGTGGGTAAGGCTGGCGTGAGCATCTGCTCCGTCGAAGACATGAAGGTACTGTTCGACCAGATTCCGCTGAACAAAATGTCCGTTTCCATGACCATGAACGGTGCCGTGTTGCCGGTTTTGGCCTTCTACATCGTCGCCGCCTTGGAGCAGGGAGCCAAATACGAAGAGTTGCAAGGTACCATCCAGAATGACATCCTGAAGGAGTTCATGGTGCGTAACACCTATATCTATCCGCCTGAGTTCTCGATGCGCATCATCGCCGACATCTTCGAGTTCACCTCACAGAACATGCCGAAGTTCAACAGCATCTCCATCTCGGGCTACCACATGCAGGAAGCCGGCGCCACCTCCGACATTGAGATGGCCTACACCTTGGCCGACGGTTGGGACTACCTCCGCACGGGTGTCAAGGCGGGCCTCGACATCGACGCTTTCGCACCACGTCTGTCGTTCTTCTGGTGCTCGGGCATGAACCACTTCATGGAAATCGCCAAGATGCGTGCCGCCCGTATGCTGTGGGCCAAGATCGTGAAGACCTTTAACCCGAAGAACGCCAAGTCATTGGCCTTGCGTACTCACACGCAGACCTCGGGCTGGAGCCTCACCGAGCAGGATCCGTTCAACAACGTGGCTCGTACTTGCATCGAGGCCATGGGAGCCGCCTTGGGTCACACCCAATCACTGCACACCAACGCTTTGGACGAGGCTATCGCCCTGCCCACCGACTTCAGCGCCCGTATCGCTCGTAACACCCAGATTTACATCCAAGAAGAGACCAACGTTTGCCGTGTCGTCGACCCGTGGGCTGGTTCCTACTATGTGGAGTCGCTGACCCATGAAATCGCCCACCGCGCCTGGAACCACATCCAAGAGGTGGAAGCCATGGGTGGCATGGCCAAGGCCATCGAGACGGGTCTGCCGAAGATGCGTATCGAAGAGGCTTCGGCCCGCAAGCAGGCACAAATCGACTCAGGCCGCGAGACCATCGTCGGTATCAACAAGTACCGCCTCGACCACGAAGACCCGATTGAGACTTTGGAAATCGACAACACCGCCGTGCGTGAGTCGCAAATCAAGCGCTTGAAAGAGCTCCGCGCCAACCGCAACGAGGCCGACGTGCAGCGTTGCCTCGACGCCATCACCAAGTGCGCCGAGACGGGCGAGGGCAACCTGCTGGCATTGGCAGTCGAAGCCGCCAAGTGCCGCGCTTCCTTGGGTGAGATTTCCATGGCTTGCGAGAAGGTCGCTGGCCGTTACAAAGCTGTTATCCGTTCAATTTCAGGAGTGTATTCTATGGAAACGAAAAACGACGCAAGATTTGAGGAAGCCTGCAAGATGGCCGACGAGTTTGCCAAGATGGAAGGCCGCCGTCCGCGTATCATGGTCGCCAAGATGGGCCAGGACGGTCACGACCGTGGCGCCAAGGTGGTGGCCACCGGTTATGCCGACATCGGCTTCGACGTGGATATGGGACCCCTGTTCCAGACGCCCGCCGAGGCTGCCAAGCAGGCTGTCGAGAACGACGTCCACATCATGGGCGTGAGTTCGCTGGCTGCCGGTCACAAGACCCTCGTACCTCAGGTCATCGAAGAGCTGGAGAAGTTGGGGCGTCCCGACATCATGGTCACCGTGGGTGGCGTGATTCCCGCGCAGGACTACCAGTTCCTCTACGACGCCGGCGCTGTGGCCATCTTCGGTCCTGGCACACCCGTCAGCGAGTCGGCCATCAAGATGCTGGAACTGCTGATCGAGGCAAGGAAGCAGGCCTAAACAATGGTAGAGACGTAGCGCGCTACGTCTCTACAGGATGACAAAAGGACGCTCGTTTTGGGCGTCCTTTTTGCATATTCAATCCTTCAAACAGCCGATGGGAACAACATAGATTCCGTCGTTGCGCCGATAGGCTGTGTTTCCTATGCCTATAAGGACCATCATAAAAGACGGTTTTTTCATTTTTGTGGTGTCGAGCTTGTCTTTAAGCGTCTTTAGGGCTTGTGCACCTTCCTCAATCAGGGTTTCCCCACCAATTTTTATTTCCACTAAACCATAATCGCCATTGCGCAGATGAATGACAGCGTCGCACTCTAACTTGTCGCTGTCTCTATAATGAAACACTTTACCCATCAAGGCATCGGCGTATGTTCTTAGGTCGCGAACCGCCATGGTCTCAAAAAACAAGCCAAAGGTATTGAAATCGTTGAGCAGGTCTTGAGGTCCAAGCTGCATGATGGCTGTGCCAATGGATGGGTCGGTGAAATAGCGTGTGTTGGAAGTGCGTACCGCCGTTTTCGACCTTAGATTTGGATTCCAAGCCTCCGATTCTTCCACGACAAACATCTTTCTGAGGGCATTGATATAGGAGGAAATGGTATCCGTATCCATGGTTTGTGGCTCGTTGGCGGCCATATCGGCGGCTATGGTCTCAAAAGTGGCTTGTGCCGCTTGGTTTCTTGCATACGATCGCATAAGCCGACGCACTCTTTCAGGACTGCGTTTCACCTTGTCCACTCGCGACATATCCCTTTCGGCGATGGCGTCACAATAGTCAAATGCCTGGTCGAGGGCAATCTCTTTTTCCATACCCACAGCGGCAGGCCAACCGCCACGGCACACGAGAAACGCAATGTCCTCTCGCATAAGGTCGTTGTGTGCATATATCTTTTCTGGAGCCAAAAACAAGTCTCCCAGACTGATAGTGCCATTCGATTCCCCCGATTCGTAAAGTGCCATAGGTCGCATCCGAAGCCATGCAAACCTACCTGTACCCGAATGATGTCGAGTCGTTTGTCCTTCGTTGTCGTCTTCCAAGGGTACGGAAGAGCCAGTCAGGATGAAATGGCCGCAACCCTCCCTGTGGTCGACTTCAAATCGTATGGCATCCCATAACCGAGGGGCGATTTGCCATTCATCCAAAAGCTTGGGCGTGTCGCCGGCAAGAAGGTCTTGCGGAGCAAGATCGGCTGTTACCAAGTTCTCTTTTATTCGCCTTGGGTCGTCCATATAAAGGATGCTTTTTGCATGTTGTTCTGCTGTGGTGGTTTTGCCGCACCATTTCGGCCCTTCTATCAATACGGCACCCTTCCCAGCCAGTTTTCTTTCCAAAAGACTGTCTGCAATTCTTTTTCTGTATTCCGACATAATACTTTGTATTTGAGTGCAAAAATACAAAATTCGGGAAAATATGGGAAAATTTTTCGGGAATTTATAGGAAAACTTTTCGGGAAATTGTGTCACTCATCCATAGGATGGGATTGTGATTTGTCATTAATGGTCTTGCGCAACTGCATGACGGCTTCATAATCTGCATCAATCTTGTGTCGGATGGCTTCGGCGTTGAACGGTTCGAAAAACGCGGCATCTGTTTTCAGCACGTCGCGCTTATGTTCGTCGAAATAGATGGCATCGGCCACGGCCTTGGCCTTTTGCGGTTGGTTTTCGCTCAGGTAGATATAGGCCAAGTTGAGAGAGGGATAAAGGTAATTCGGGCTGATGCGGATGGCTTCGTTGAGGTAGAATTCCGCCTTCTTAAGGTCGTGGGAGGCGTAGTATTCTGCCAGCCCAAGGTCGTTGAGGTTTTCCTTGCAGAAAGGCGCGTAATGATACGCTCGGCGGAAATCGTCGATGGCCTTTGGGTTGCCCGTTTGTTTTTCGGCCTTGCCGATATACCAATGTAAAGGCAGTCCCACAGGGTCGATTGTGTAGAAAAACGAAAAGGCTTGGTTGCCATAACGTTCCACGGCTTTCCAGTCGTTGGCTTTCAGGGCTTGCTGCATCATGAAGGTGTTTCGCTCGCCTTTGAGGCGGAAGGCTCCTACGACGACGAGCCCGACGGCGACGGCCATGAACGCCATGTTCCAACCCATGCCGAGGGTTTTCTGTTGGCCGTTGGCGATGGTTTTCAATAGGTTGGCGATGAGTATGCCCATCCAAATGACGTGTTCGATTCGGCTGTTGGGGAAGTCGAAAAGGGCGTTGACGCAACATCCGACGAAGAGGCTCAGAATGATGGCGCCATAAAGGAAGTCTTTCCGATTCTCGGTCCTGAGAAGGGCGAAAAACGAAAGCACGATTATGGAGGTCAGGAAAGCAACGTAAAGGAGAAGTCCAAGGTAGCCGGTTTCGGCCAGTATGCCTAAATATTCGTTGTGCGGCTTGGTGAAGTTGACGTTCCACACGTCGGCACGGTAGAGGCCGTCCAGGCCCGCATCGGGGAAGTGTATTTGCCAGTTGCCGATACCACAACCCATAAACGGATGATTGTCAACAACATGATAGGTCTTTTCCCATAGCAAACAACGTTCCGCCAAGGAAGAAGTGCTCAGCATTTTATGCTCAATCTCGCTCTTTTCGGCTGTATGTGGCACAGAACGGTCGGCAAACACGCGAAGCCCAACTGTGAGAAAGACATAGACAACAATGATGGACATGACGAGCAGTAAATGGCTTCGTCGTGCCTCATTGCAACAACGTGTACGCAATAACATCATCATCCCAAAGCAACCACCAGCGACGAGCACACCAAGCAACACCGCCCTCGATTTCAGCAAAAAAATGACGATGAAAGCAATGGCAAACACGACGGCAGAGAGCCATCTCAAGACCTTGTTTTCGAAAATGGCAAAGGAGGTGAGCAGGAAGCCGGAGAGCACAAACAGCATGACGGCCAACAGGTTCTTGTGCCCGCTGAGACCGCTCACGCGGTAAAGCTGGTCGAAGCTAAAGCTCTCAACGTGAAATAGTTGGACAAGGGTAAAAAACAGATATACGGCCAAGACGGTGGCTGCGCTGATCCATAATGCCTTTTGGGTAAGTTGTTTTTTAGTCGACAAAAGGCCGTAAAAGACGATGATAATCAGTGGGCTGAGCAGTTGGGTAGAAAAAGCGAAAACGGCTTCGGCGGTGTTGGTGGCCCAAAGTATCGAACAGCCGCAGAGAAGGGTAAATAGCATGTAAATGTAGAACACAGGGCTGTGGGGAACGAGCCAACGTTTTCTGCCGACTAGGGCAAAAAAGAAAAGGATTGCCAGACCTGTTGCTGTGGCAACAAACTTGGCAACCAGAAACTTATCGTATAGGTTGGGTAGCCCAACGAGACAACTAATCACGACACCCAAAGCGAGGAGTAGGGTTCGTGTGCCACCGCCTTTCATTACACAAAATCAGTTGATATCGACGGAGACGACGTTGCCGTACTTGATGCTGTCGGTCTTGTAGCGGGCGTAGCTGCGGATGTAGTATTTGGTGTGGGCCGACAGGTCGTAGATGTAGCTGTTGAACTCATACCAATGCCAGTCGCCCGTGGGTGTGGCGGCGGTGGTGTGGAAGTCCGACTCAAACTGCGGATATGCGTTGTCCATGCTGTAGCAAAAACCGACCTGGTTTACCACTTCTGGCATGGTACATTCTACTTCGCCGTGGGCGATGACATAATAGTTTCCCCAATAGTATTGTGGGTCGCTCGTGTAAAGGTTGAGCACAAAGGGCATTTCGGGCGTGGTGAGGCTGAGGACTTCGCCATAGAAATAGGCAGGTTGGTTGTTCGTATAATACTCCACAAAAGCGCGGTAATAATACTTTGTGTTGGGGGTCAAGTAGTAGCAACACACCGGGTAGGTGTCGGTTTCGCTGTCGTAGTAGCCGGTTTTTATGCCTTCGCAGTTCTCTAAAGTGAGGTCGGGGCGGGTGCTGTAGATTAGGCCGGCCGTATAGTTGGTCATGCCGAAAGGCACAAGGGAGTAGGCGGCACAAAAACTCTCGTAGGTGATTTCGGTGGCCTCGATGGTGGTGACGGGCGAGGCCGCAGGCGCATCGGCATTAAGGGTGGTGAAGGTCTTTTCGCAGCCGTAGCAGTATTCGGTGCCGTATTTGGCATAGCCGCGCACGTGGTACTGTGTGTTGGGCTCGAGGTTGCTAACAAAACATTGGTAGGGTTGCGAGCACTTGTAGGTTTTCGAGCTTTGGTTGTCGACGGTTGGATTGGCAGTTTGGCTCCAGCACACGCCAAGTTCGAGCAGCAGTCCAGCATCGTCGGCAACGACTTCTGCGCCGAGTGTGGCGGTGCTGCCTGTGATGAATGCCGGGTCGGCGGTGGTGACCACCACATTTTTGGTCACCTGTTGCGGGTCTTCGGTAGGCTTGCATGAGGTCAATGCCATAAGCATAGCCAATGCCATCAAGGTTAATGTTTTCGTCGTTTTCATATCCGTAAGTTTTTAATATTCAAAGTAAAACACTTGTTTGTCATCGGGGTCGTAGGCTTCGTACGAGGTCTGTAAGACGGGGTATTTGTCGGAGTCGTACTGGTAGGCGAAGCAAATGGTGTCAGCGTAATCGTCTTCCTTCATAATGATGGAGGTCACGTTGTTCTTGCTGAAGGTGGTGTGCCCGTAAGTGAAGCTGACCAAATAGTCTTCAATCCCGCCCATGAGTCCGTACAAAGGGCAGTTCTTGTCGTCGTATTGCAGCAAGAATTCCAAATATTCGCCGTCGCCCGTAAAGACAATCTTGCTGATGTTGTCGCCCGTCCAGGTGAGCAGGAGGGCGATGGTGTAGCTCTCTTCCTCGTGGCGTTGTTGCGCCATCTGCCGTTCGCATTTGTCGATGCGTGTGCAAACGTCGGGAGGCAGCAGGTGCGACAAGGGATTCAGATGGAGCTTGGCGCCGTCTTTTTTATAGGTGTCGAAGAAGGTGCCCGTCATCTTGCTGATTTTGTCGCCGTCGTAGCTTATCGCCCAGGTGCAGGCGATGGCGTTGCGGTAGAACACGGTGGCCGACTTCAGGTGGTCGCCGTCGTAGTCGTAGGTGATGTACTCGGAGTGGGTGTAGTTGTCAATGCGGGTGATGCGGTTGTTCTCGTAGGTGAAGTTCTCAATCCAGGCATCGTCTTTCAGGTCGTAGTCGGTGTAGTGTGTGATGATGCTGAGCTTGTCGCCGTTCCATTCCCAGTGTTGGAAAGGCTCTTTTTCGCTGTTTCTCCACGAGTAGTAAATCTGCTGGATCTTCTTAGTGGGCTGATAAACGCCGGTTTTTTCTTTTTGGCAAGCGCTGAGGGAGGCCGTCAAAACCAATCCCAACACAAGGCTTAATGATTTGGATGTCTTCATGACTTTTAGATTTTGTTAGACTGAAAATTTCCTGCCGCAAAAATAACACATTTTCCATGATAAAACCAAGCCAATAAGCCCATTACAAGCTTTTTGGCAAATTACAAATCGTAAAATATTGACAATAAAGCAAGTATTAAAAACCCATTACAAACTTTTTGGGCAATAACTGCTTTTTGGAACTGTACTTACACCTGCTTCAACTGCTCCACATAATCGTCAATCCTGTGCAGTTGCTTCGGAATCTCAATGTTCTGCGGACAGTGTGGTGCGCATTGGTTGCACCCGATGCAGTGGCTGGCTTGCCGCAAAACGGGAATGTTGCGGTCGTAGCCGACGAGGAAACGCTTGCGGGCTTGCCAATATTCTTGTGCCTCGCGGCTGCCCGTCGGCATGTTGCCTTCGGTGATGCTCTTGTTGTAGTAGCCGAATATGGCAGGGATGTTCAGTCCGTAGGGGCATGGCATACAATAGTTGCACGCCGTGCAGGGCACTGTTTTCAGGTCCACGTATTGCTCGGCCACTTTCATCAGGAAAGCGTCTTCCTCCGCCGTGATGGGGCGCAAGGGCGAGTAGGTCTCCACGTTCTGCTTCAGGTGTTCCATGTAGGTCATGCCGCTCAATACGGTGAGGATGCCTTCGGGCGTGCCGGCATAGCGGAAAGCCCAGCGTGCCACGGGGCTTTCGGGCTCGCGTTCCTGCATTTGCCTGACGATGTAGTCGGGCAACGAGGCCAAGCGTCCGCCCAACAGCGGCTCCATGATGACACTGGGGATGCCGCGACGGTGCAACTCGTTGTAGAGATACTCGGCGTCGGTGTTGCGCGTGTTGATGCGCTTGGCGTAGTGCCAGTCCACATAGTTCATCTGTATTTGGACGAAATCCCAATGATATTTGCCCTCGTCCATCCATCGCAGCAGCATGTCGAAGATCTTCACGTCGCCGTGGTACGAGAAGCCGAGGTTGCGGATACGGCCTTTCTCCTTTTGCTCGACAAGCCAGTCCAAGATGCCGTTGTCCATGAAGCGCGTGTTGAAAAGATGCTCGCTGTCCAGTTCCTGCGTCTCGCCGCCGATGCTGTGGAGCAGCAGGTAGTCGATGTAGTCGGTCTGCAATTCCTTAAGCGAGTTCTCGAACATGGCTTGCGAGGCTTCGCGGCTCCATGTGGAAGGGCTGAAGTTCGACAGTTTCGTGGCGATGTAATAAGAGTTGCGCGGGTGCCTCGAAAGGGCGATGCCCGTGGCACGTTCCGACAGCCCTTTGCAATAGGCCGGCGAGGTGTCGAAGTAGTTGATGCCGTGCGCGAGGGCATAGTCCACTTGCTCGTTGACCATCTCTTGGTCGATGTCGGCGTTGGGGTTTTCGCGTGCCGATCCGCCGCCCTCAACGGGCAGGCGCATCATGCCGTAGCCTAAAATCGAGACTTTGTCGCCCGTGTTGGGGTTGGTTCGGTAGGTCATCTCGCCCTGGCCATCGATGACGTTTTTGACGATAATTGGCGATTCGTCGCCGCTGTTCTTGCAGGCGGAAAGCACCACCGAAGTGGCCACCGCCGCGCCGCCGATATGTTTTAGGAAATCTCTTCTGTCCATGATTTGTGATTTAAGATTTAAGATTCAAAATTCATCATTCCGCATTCTGCATTCCGCATTCCGCATTCCGCATTCCGCATTACCCAATATGGTGCATTTCATTCCCCTCAACGTAAATCGCGCTGAACGGGCGGGCGGGGCAGAGATGCTCGCAGGCACCGCAGCCGATGCATTTGTTCTCGTCGACGGCGGGTACTTGCACCGTTCCGTTAGGTCCTTCATAGTCAATCATTTGTATGGCTCCTGTCGGGCAATGGCGGGCGCAGTTGCCGCACGAAACGCCGTCGGTCAAGACAACGCAGTTTTCCTTGATCCACACGGCATGGCCGACATGGATGGTGGTCTTTTCCTCGCGGGAGAGGTGCTTGATGGCTCCGGCGGGGCAAACGTGGCTGCACTTCACGCATTCGGGGCGGCAGTAGCCGCGCTCGAACGACATGGTGGGCTGCATGAAGTTCTGCAAGTCGGTGGAGGGACGAAGCACGTTGTTCGGACATTGCGAAACACAAAGCTGGCAGGCCGTGCAGTGGCGTTGCAGATGCTTGGCCGAAACCGAACCCGGAGGCGTGATTTTCGTGTCGCGCTTCGGGGCTTTCTTGTCCTCGATGACCGCCAAGCCGCCATCGACTTTCATTTGGGTTTGCGCCATGGCAGCGGTTGTGCCAGCAATAGCCGCGCCAACCAAGAACGAGCGCCGACCGTCGTCAACGGGTTTAGGCTCTGCAACGGGTTTCTTTGCGGTGTAATGCAAAGCGTCAAACTTGCATTTTTCGAGGCAGTCGCCGCACACCACGCAGCGCGAATAGTCCACTGTACCCGCCTTGAAATCAATGGCTTGCGCCTTGCAGTTCTTTTCGCAAAGGCTGCATTTCTTGCACTTGCTCTCGTCGAAACGCACGCGGAACAGCGAGAAGCGCGAGAAGAAACTCAGCACGGTGCCCACAGGACAAATCGAGTTGCAATAGACGCGGCCTTTGCGCCAAGCGAGGAAGCCTAATATTAATAAGGTGAGCAGACCCACGACGAAAGTCGTCACGCTGCGCATCCACACTTGCACCTCGGTGAAGTTGTAGCGCTCGTTAGCGGCATCCATGCCCGCGAGCCAGTTGTTGAGCATGTCATACAGCGGCTTGAACAGGCTGTTCACGATACGACCGTAGGCACTATACGGAGCAAATAAAGTCGTCACTGGGGCAAAGCCGATGATTGTCAAGATGACGAAAACGGCCAAAAAGCCGTAGCGCAGCACCTTGTTTTCCTTGGCGTAGCTGAAGCGGTTCTTCTTGGCTTTGCCGCCGAGCCACGAGAAGAAGTCTTGCATGATGCCCAAGGGGCAAACCACGCTGCAATAGAGTCGGCCAAAGAGCAGCGCACACACGATGAGCACTGCCAACACGCCGAAGTTCAAGGCCATGAGCGCGGGCAGGAACTGGATTTTGGCCACCCAGCCCGCCCAGTTGTGGACCTCGAACCCGATGTTGAGCAACAGCAAGGTGATCAAGGCCATCATGACCACCTGAAGGCAAATTCTGATTTTACGTAACATAATGTTTTTGAGTTAGTTAATATTTGAGTTAGTTTTCTTTTTTTTGACGCGGGACGCGGGACTGCGGGACGCGGGACTATCACCCGTCTCGCGTCTCGCGTCTCGAAGTCTCGTGTCTTTTGACAATGAGTATGCTGGCTTCATAAAGTAAATAAATCGGCAAAGTAACGAGCATCAGCGTCACCGCGTCGCCCGTCGGAGTGATGACAGCCGCCACAATCGCGATGCCCACGATGGCGTGGCGGCGGTATTTCTTCAAGGTCTCGGCGGTCAAGAGGCCCATCTTCGCCAAGAAATAGTTGACGATGGGAATCTCGAACATCAGGCCCATCAGGAGGCTCAGCATGACGAAAGCCGAGATGTAGGACGAGAGCGAGATTTGGTTCACCACCGCGCCATAGACTTGGTAGTTGGCCAAGAAGCGGAACGAGAACGGGAAGATGACGAAATAGTTGAGCAGCACGCCCGCGAGGAACAGCAGCGCCCCAGCCAAGAGCAGCGGCACGGTGTAGCGTTTCTCTTTTTCGTACAAGGCAGGTGCCACGAAGCCGTAGAGTTGCGCAAGCAGAAACGGGAAGGCAAGCACCAGCCCGGTCCAAAGCGAGACCTTGATGTGCGTCATGAACTGCGCCGCCAATTCCGTGTTGATGAACCGTGCCTCAAACGAGCCTGGACAAAGCGAAGTCCATCCCGTCGCCTGCGCCAAACGGCACAAGCCACGGTAGGAAACGAAATCTGCCGTTGAGGGTGCGAAAAGTACCCGAAACAGATGGCTCTTGAAACAAAAAGCCAACACCGCGCCAACAAACCAAGCTATGAGGCAACGGAACAGCACTTTCCGGAATTCCTCAAGGTGATCCCAAAACGACCTCGCCTCCGTCGCGCTCATTCCTTGGTTTCCTTGTCCGCCTTGATTTCAGGCTCCTCCACGCCGTTCACGCCGTCCTTGAAGCTTTTCACGCCCTTGCCCAAGCCCTTCATCAGCTCGGGGATCTTCTTGCCGCCGAAAAGCAGCAAGACAACGGCAACGATGATGATGATTTCTGTCGTCGAAAGAAAAAGTAATTGCATAATCCGTTGTATTTATGGTTAGTCGGTGCAAAAATAGGGAAAAAAACGATTCGCGCTTACACAAAACACTGGTTTTGTTTCACAAAACGCTTTATTGGCAACAAAAAAACCGCAACGAGTGCGGTTTATTCGTTTTTCGACCTTAGGTGTCGATGTCAGAACATGTAGCGGATGCCCAAGCAAGCCCCCCAGCCGAATCCGGTGTAGGCTCCCAAGAAATTCCACATCGGGCGGGCGTCCAGCGAAATCTGCAACGGGATAGGAAGCTCGTAGTCGAGACCAATCTGGCCGCCAACGGCAATACCGAACTTGCTGTCCGCATTAGGATAAAGGCCAACGGTGGCGCCCGGTCCGACATACCAGCCTAACTTGTCAACAATGAACCAATGCCATTGATAGACACCCGTAAGGTTAATGAAACTGTAGGTGTTGGAATTGCTGAACAATCCCGTGAATCCCAAATCAAGTTCAAGGCGGTTGTTGCTGCCCATCCCTTGTTGCCACGAGATTTCGGCACCACCGCCATGATTGCTGCCCCCAAGTCGTACGCCGAGATTCTGTGCATTCGCAGCAAAGCCTAAGCCAAGGACTGCAACCATGATAAGCAAGACTTTTTTCATTTTTGTAAGTATTTGATTAATAACTATGTGAATTCTGTTCTGTGTTCTATTCCGAGCGGCAAAGGTAACAAAAAAATCAAACCGACATCCATTATTCTTCATAAATCACATGGAGCAGCACCTGCCCAACTATTCCAAGTGTCTCTTTGTCAATGTGTTCAAGGTTGTCGTTCACGGTATGCCATGTTTCGGGGAAACAGCCGTTGCTGCTTTCGGGGTGCAGGTCGATGATGTCGATGGTAGGGATGTCCGCGATTTGGTTCATCGGCACATGGTCGTCGCTGATGACGGTGCCTTGTTCGTTGCTGAACTGCTGGCGGTAGCCCAAGTCGGCGGCTTTGCGCCACACCTTGTTGACCACCCAAGCGGCATAGCCCTGAGAGAAGTATTCCTTCTGGAAATTAGGGTTAGGGCCGCCCACCATGTCCAAGAGGATGCCGTAGTAGGCCTTGTAGCCATACACATGCGGCTGTTTCGACCAATACTGCGAACCCAAGGCCCAATAGTTTTCGTTGTTTTCGTAGTACGCCTCTGCTTGGTCTTGGTGCGGGCCGTAGTCCTCGAGGTCGAACAATACGATGTCGATGCCGAGTTTTTCCGGCAATGGCTGCACGCCGAACTGTCGGGCGCATTCCATCAGCACGCCCACGCCACTGGCGCCGTCGTTGGCGCCGTCGATGGGTTTGTGCGTGTTGGCCTTGTCGGGGTCGTGGTCGGCAAAGGGGCGCGAGTCCCAATGTGCGCACAGCACGACGCGCTTCTTGGCCTCGGGGTTGAACACCGCCACGATGTTCTTCCCGTCGATGCCCTTGCCGTTGTAGAGCCGTGTCCGGAACTCCTGCACGATGACGGTGTCGGCCCAAGCGCCCAGCTTTGTGACGAGCCATTCGGCGCATTGGGCATGAGCCTGTGTTTCGGGCACACGCGGCCCGAACTCCGTTTGCCGGGCCACATAACGGTAGGCAGAATCGGCGTTGAAGTCAGGCACGTCAACCGTTTTCTTGGGCTTTTCCGACGGGGTGTCGTTGCCTTTGGGTTGCTTGCCGCCGCAAGAGGCCATTGTGAGGGCAGCGGCCAATGTTATCAATGCAAATAGGTGTTTCATAGGGTTGAAGTATGGGCTGCAAAAATAAACAAAAAGCGCAAAACCATCTCGATTTTGCCAACGGAATTTTGGATCAACCTTCGCTGGCTTTCTTCAAGGCGTTCCCGTCAGAAACATGAAATGTGTAAAACTATCGAAAATTTTGTCCAGAAAATGTGTAAATTTGCCAAAAATTTTGTTCATAAAATGTGTAAAATAGTATGATGAAGCGAATAAAACATCTTGTTTCCCGTATTTCTGCGCTTTCTTGCTCAAACGTTGGTTGGCAGAGAGGGGATAATTCGGTGTAAAAAAGGTGATATGTCAAAACTCGAAAGTCAACTTTTTTGAGGATGATTTATTCGTACAGAATGAAAGCAATCTCAAATATTCGATTCTCAAAGAAGGTTTTTTAGTTTTGACACACCTTCTATAAAATGTTATCAATTATTATTCATATCTATGTAGTTGTCTATAAAGCTCAACCAATGCCCCTAATTTTGTATTGGGACGAGCATAATGAAAACTGTTGAATAAACCATATACCTCATGACCCTCAGAGTTGATAAACTCCCATCTTCCGTAAGATGCGTATCTTATGGTGCCTTTAATGCCGTCTGTAAAAGTAATATAATAATACATGTCATTATAATACTTTTCGCTCTTCTCGGATTTCACATAATCCATAATATTGTTTTCATTGACGGATGACGACTGCCGTCTCTCTGCTTCTCTTTGCCGTTGCCTTTCGGCTTCTTGTCGTTGTCTTTCTTTGCCTCGCACTATTGCAAGCCGTTCTTGCTCTCTAAGGTCATCTGACAAAGCTTTAGATACCAGCATAGTTTTGGTGCATTTGCCTTTTGAATAGTATTCTTTCACTACATCCTTGCGTGTGCTACGGTTGGGACATAAAATCTCATACACCACCTCGCCGTCCCATTGGTCATTCACACATTTTCCTGTTTTTTTGAAATTAAACTCATAAAGACTAAATCCACCTATGCCCAAGTTAGACTTGCTGTATGTCCTGTCGGTATTAGACCAAGTAAATCGCCCGTCCTTTTTCCCGTCTTTGAAAGTACCTTCCCATCCTAAGGTCTTGCCTTTCCCGTTGGGCTTCCCGTATTTAAGGTCTCCTTGGTAAGCGTATTTCTTTTGTTTGTCAAAATAGTATCCGTTACTCTGGGTCAAGTAATACACATAGTCGTATTTTCTGTTACAGTCCCCGAGGATCTGCCATACATCAAGCTCTTTTACCAACTCATTGTTCGTGTAAGGCGAACCTTGACAGAATGTTTTCATGCCTTCGGGGTTTTCCTTGAGGTATTTGCTGAACTCAGCCTTGAACGTTGCTTTGTATTCTGTTGCCAATTTGGAATTCTTTTTGACGTATTTCTGATAAAAGAGGTTTGATTCATTCAGATTAGTGATGGGAGGCATTGTGAGGTTGGGATCCTTGCATTCACAACGGACACAAAGCAAGAAGGCACTCAGTAAATCAGGTTTGTTGTGAAAGCTGAAACTCTTAACGAAAGTAACTTCATCCCCATACTTGAGCCACGAATGAATTACGACATCTTCTGCTTTATATTGTCTGTTTTTAGCGAAAAACGTCCGAAAATCCCAGATGTCAATGTCACAATTGGATACAGAAAACCAACATTCCTTGTGTGGATCGAAGTGGTCTGAAGTTTTGTATGAGTTCCTCACTGTTCTCAACTCATATTTGCCGCTTTTTATCTTGCCTTCCACTATTTGGCGTGTTTGATTCTGACAGATTCCCGATATGGGAAATATCAGGCAAATTGTTGAGATTAATAGTTGTTTTACGAGTTTTCTCATTTGTTTGAAATTGGTTGAATTAATAAATGACATGATCCCAGTTGATTCTTTGTGTTTTCTCTTTTTTGACATCGCATTTTAAACCTATTCCCGCGCATGGAGAAAGGTAGTGTTCACCAAATACCTTGTTTCTTTCATAAGTGACTCCTGCATTGAGTGTTAGCATCAGTCGATTGGAGAGGTATAAGTCAATACCTCCAGCAATGCTATGGTGTAATACCATTGTTTTGGAGATATATTGATTTCTTGTAATTTCCAAAAGATCCAAATACAAACAGACTTTGCATCTACCTCTTCCTGTCCTGAAGACGAAATCCGTAAAAGAAATGCCCCAAGGTTCTTCTCTAAACGATGATAAAGTAAGGGTTATAGGATGCCATTCAAAGTAGATTACTCCAAATTTATAACGTCTGCCAACAAAACCAATTTTACCTATATGAGCATTTTGAAACTCGATTTCTTTATCGTAAACACTATAACGAATAGGGTGATACTCGTATCTTAAATTGAAACTCGTAGTTACCGTTTGCCCGTATGAGGCTTTCATCAACGCAAAGATGGCAGGTAGCACTAATAGGATTAGCTTTCTCATTCTTCTTATCCCTTTTATTGGAAAAACATGAATTGTTGATATTGTCACGCAAAAATACACCAATCAGATTTATTATCAACAAATTAAGCGGTGCTATTCATCCCAATCTTTTGGAAAATTACTGTCAACGGATTGGCCGTTTCGTTCACGTTTTTTGGATTGGAAACGCTCGGAGCACACTTGGAAAAAGTCGTAGTCCAAGGCTTCGCAAATCTGGAAAAGCAGGTCGGTGTAAATCCACTTGTGGCGGAATACCTTATAAAGGTTCTCGCGCGAACAGTCCACCTGCGAGGCCAACCAAGTGATGCTTCGACCCTGCCGCGTCAGTTCGGCCTTGATGAGTTTCCCGATGTGGAAATCCTTTGTTGGGTATCGTTTTTCTCTTTCCATGGTGCTTTTCGTGTTTTTGGAGGCCGTCGCCTTGTCTCGAAAAGCAACAGAAAAGGCGCTCACCTTTCGTTTGATTGCCTATTAACTTGGATGGCTCTGGTAAACCGTTGCAACTAATAAGCACGAATAAGTTTGCGCCATAAAACGCAAACTTTCCGCTTGCTTATTCTCGTTGCCAAAAATTTACCAGATTTTTCCAAGTGAGAACAAGAGCGTAAAGCCCGTTAATTTACTATGTCAGATACAAATTTCTATTCTATGCAGTACTTTTTGTTTTGGTGGGACAAAAATAGGAAAATTTTGGGTTATGGTGAAAAAAACGGCATAAAATCATGAAATGTGTAATATCACCGAAAATTCTGACCAAAAATCGTGAAAGCGGATTGTACCAACTCACAAAAAAAGCACAAAAAATCCACGCTAACGCGGGAACTTTCGCTGCCCATTCTCATTAAGACTCCAACCCTTGGCGATTACCTCATGAGCATAATACAAGACTTGTTTGTCGTCAAGTTTCTTATTGAGCATCAATAAATTATGAGACCAAGGCAAAACTGCGACAGGCTGTCGCAGTTTTTCGTTTCCGCCACAAAAACGCTCATAAAACCTTTTCATGTCCCACAAGTTGCGGGGCGACAATCCCATTTTCGGGAAAATTTGCTTCAAATCCATGGAGAGTCTTTCCACAACACGATTACCATGCACACTTTCCAGCTTCCTTTCATAAAGAAGTTTCCCTATATTCCAATAGGCAGCATTGACAATGACACTAACGCTTTTGGCGGTTGAAGCACGTGCTTCATCTATGAACGTCACGGCTTGAAGCAACATGGAATTGTAATCGGAGTCTTCAATATGTACTATCTGTTCACTCATTCCAAAAGGATGTCGTTTTTCATTTCAAAATCAAAATCAGCACACAAAAATACAAAAACCGGCTCAAACCCATGAAAATTTGAGCCGATTTTTGGTAAAAATGAGATGATTCCCGTTTTGTAATAGTGTAGAGACGGTGTGCACACCGTCTCTACACAAATTAATCCTCAGGCGTCAAAGCCGCAATCATCGCATTGATCTTGGCCTTCACCTCATCGACGAAGCTGTCTGGACTGAGGTCAGCCTTGAAGCTCTTGTCGCGGCTGGCGAACTCGATGGCGTTGCGTTCCAGCGTCTTCGGGCTGACCACGATGCGTAGCGGCACACCGAGCAGGTCGGCATCGGAGAACATCACGCCCGCGCTGATGTTGCGGTCGTCGTAGATGACCTCCACACCCGCCTTCTTCAGGTCTTCGTAGACCTTGTCGGCCACGCGGCGCACGTTCTCGTCGGCCACGCGCAAGGCGCACACCTGCACCTGCCACGGGGCGATGGTGATGGGCCAAATGGGGCCGTAGTCATCGTGGCTCACCTCGCAGACCGAGGCAATCAAACGACCCACGCCAATGCCGTAGCAGCCCATGATGGGGTATTTCAGCGTGTTGTCGCTGTCTAAGTATTGCATGTTCATCGACTCGGTGTATTTCGTGCCAAGCTGGAAGATATTGCCCACCTCGATGCCACGGCTGATGGTGATGCTGTGCTTGCCGCAAACTGGGCAGATGCCTCCAGCGGTGGCCTTGGCCACGCTGTCGTACTTCACCTCGCCCAGGTCGCGGGCCATGTTCATTCCCTTGTAGTGGTAGTTCACCTTGTTGGCACCTGCCACGAAGCTGTTCAAGGTCTTCAGGGACTCGTCATAGACCACGGTGATGCCTTCAGGCAAGCCCTTAGGCCCGATGAAGCCGGGGCAGATGCCCATGTCGGGGGTGACAGTGGCGGCATGAACCTCGGCACCCAGCAGGTTGCGAAGCTTGGTCTCGTTCACCTCAAGGTCGCCACGCAGGAAGACGATGACCAGCGAGTCGTCCATATTACGCTGATAAAGCACGGCTTTGCACGACTGCAGCGGCGACTTGTGCAGGAAGTTACACACATCCTCGATGGTCTTTTGGTCGGGGGTGAAGACCTCCTCCAGCGGCTCAATGGGGTATTCCTCGTTGTGCACGATGCAGTCGGCGGCTTCGCTGTTGGAGCGGTAGCCACATTCTGGGCAGATGACGATAGTGTCCTCGCCAATGTCGGTGAGCAGCATGAACTCATGCGACACGCGGCCACCCATCATGCCCGAGTCGGACTTGACGGCCACGACTTGCGGCACGCCGGCACGGGCAAAGATGCGGTCGTAGGCATGGTAAGCCTCGGCGTAGTATTGCTCCAAGTCCTCTTGCGAGGTGTGGAAGCTGTAGGCGTCCTTCATCGTGAACTCGCGGGTGCGGATGAGGCCGCCACGCGAGCGGGGCTCGTCGCGGAACTTGGTCTGGATTTGGTAGATCATGAAGGGATACTGCGTGTAGCTCTTCGCGGCGTCACGGGCCAGCTGCACGGCAGCCTCCTCGTGGGTCATGCCAAGCACCATGTCGATGCCGTTGCGGTCCTTGAAGCGCAGCAGTTCCGATCCGATGCTCGAATAGCGCCCCGACTCTTGCCAGAGCGTTCCAGGCATCACGACGGGGAACATGACTTCCTGGCCGTCGATGCGGTCCATTTCCTCGCGGATGATGTTCTCTATCTTCTTCGCGATGCGTTTGGCCGGCATGAAGAACGAGAACAGGCCCGTTCCCACCGACTTGATATAGCCGCCGCGCACCATCAGTGCCTGACTGTCGAACACGCAGTCGGCGGGGGCTTTCTTGAATCTTTCTCCTAAAAGGGTTGCAACTTTCATATTTGATTGTCTTTTGTTTGTTGTCGTTTTTCAAGGGCGCAAAAGTACGGAAAATAAGGTTTGGTTTTGGAAAAAGTTTTTTCCTCAAACCACCACCTCAAAAATCCGTTTACCGTTCCATTCAATCCACTGCGGCTCAGTGTCCTGCTTGTCTTTCGAGAAATCGAAAGTGACGAGATAACCTTCGTCCATGCCACGAGTGGCAAGGTAGCCTGAAAGCTGGTCGCGGCCCTTTTCCTCGTACTTGTCGCCGTGCCAAATCTTCAGCTCGACGACGTATTCCTGCTTGTCGTAGGTCACCACCAAGTCCATGCGGCGGTTGTCGCGGGTCTGCGGCTCCACATAGTAGAACCCGATGCCGTTGATGATGGGTTTCAAGAAGGTAAGGAACAGCAGACGGCCTTCCTTTTCGAGAAAAGGCACGGTGCTTTCGCGGTACTCCTCGTGCAGGAGGTCACGGAAACGGGTGACGACATGCTCCATATTGAGTTTTCCGTTTTGCACGTAGTTCAACACATAAGGCGAGATTCTCGTTCCTTGTTCGCGCATAGTCTTGTTGCCGAAATAGACAAACAGCGCCTCCTCGAAGATGAGGTTGTGTATCATCGTCTTGCCGCGCTGGTTTTCCTTGATATAGGAGAACATGTTCGCCAACTTCACCATCGGGTCAACCATCGTGTAGGTGTATTCTTGCCCGTTGACGACGATGGAATAAAGGAAGTCGCGCAGCTCGGGAATGTTCTCCAAGTTCTTGGAAAGGTCGTCAAGCAAGGTGACATTCTCGCCCTTCGAAATGATTTTCACGGCTTTCTGCACATTGTCGAGTGTCCATTCCGCTTCCAAGCGTTCATCGATAATCTTGCAGATGGCACTCACCATATAAGGATAGCCTGAAGTGTACTTGTAAATCTCCTCGCTGACGGCCTCGATGTCCATGCCCGTATGCACGTCGTTCTCGTAGTCGTCGAGCATTTGGGCGATTTCCTCGGGATGGAAGGTCATGTCAACGTTGAAGTCGGCGGCGATGTTCCAAGGCGAGTTGTATTTTTTCTCTGCGTCAAGACGAATTTTCAGCTTGAGGTTCTTTATGTCGTAAACGCCGGCAAGGATAACACTGTGGAAAGTGCTACCCAAGCCTTCGTTACGTTCAAGATACTTGTTCCTGAGCATCCCGATAAAATCCAGGAACAGCTGATTATCAGAGCTTTTATCCACTTCGTCAATCAACAGCACTGTCGGTTTTGCACTTGACTCACAAAACTTGGTGATCAACCTCGACAATTCATCAAAAGAAACCAAGTCTTTGCGATCAAAAACGCTCCAGACACTCTCTTCCGCACCAATGTTTTGCAGAAAACGAGTCATAAGGCTGCAAAAGGTGTTGACAAATTCAGGAATGCCATTGAACGACTCGTCGCCAAGGCCCTCAAAACTCGTCTTGATAACCAAATACTTGTCGGAGAGCCTACGTCGAATCATTTGCAACATGGTCGTTTTCCCATACTGCCGCGCACGGTTGATGGTGAAATATTCTCCCGTATCTATCAACTCCTTCACGGCCTCGAAACGTTTTTCCGTGTTCACCATATAATGCCTGTCGGGGTTGCAGCTACCCGTAACGTTGAATCTTTTTCTCATGCCATTTTCGTTTTCATCCGCAAAGATATAAATTTTCCACGTGTAGACAAGATCTTGTCTACACGTGGACTTTAATGATAATTAATTCTGAATCACCACTTTCCTCGTCACCACCTTACCTCCGATGACATGGACAAAGTAGATGCCCGACGGCAGGTCGCTGACATCGACAGTGGCCGAGCCTCTCACGCTGAAGCCGCGCACCTTGATTCCTTGCGGGTTGATGAGGACGACGCTGGCTGCACCCTTCTCGTAGTCCGTGGTGATGGTCATTTGGCCTCTCGCGGGATTGGGGGTGATGGTCACTTGGAAGGGCTCCGCGTCCACGTCGGGCTGCTCAGGAACATCCGTCAGAATGTCAGTGTTGTGGCTGTAGGTCACCAACTTGGCAGAAACCCTCAAAATCGGGTTGCTGGAATTGTTGCAGTCCGGGCAACTGTTCTGGCCGCTCACGCAGTCGGGGTAGTTGGGGTGGCATTGGTCGATGTAGGTCGGGTCGAACTCATAGAGGAGATTGGCGCTGCCTGCTGGCAGGTAGTCGTCGAGGCTATAGTCCCACACCAAAGCCATGCTGCCTGGGCACCAGCCGCTGCGAGCATAGGTCCATGTGCCGTTTTGAGGCTGGCAGCCTGCGGGGTTGGGCGTGCAGTTGCGCCACAGATGCTGCGTGTAGGTCGTGCCACCGTTGATTTTGATGTTGTGCGTGGCTTCGTAGAACTCGGCGGCATTGCCCGTGTTGTAGGCACCGTTGCTGACGTCGCTCCAGTTGTGGCCTGTTGTGACAATCTTCAAGTTGGCCTTTTCGACACAGGGATCGAAAACGACCTCACGGGTCGGGATGGGGCATGGGTTTTCGTAATCGCCGAAGGCATAGTTTCCGTACCATAGTTCCTGCATGTCCACGTAGGGATACTCAGGCGTGCCTTTGGTGTATTCGAAGATGGCGGTGGGGTTGTAGCCCTGACCCGTAGCATATTGTTCGCTATAATACTCGAATTCGACGAGCCCTTGCAGCACGGAGGTGAAGTCGCTCACGTCGAGGTCGTCGTTGCATTCCACGCCAAACGGGGTGATGTAGCGGCAAAGCTCCACCCATTCGCCACGGTAGTTCTTCACGCGGACGTAGCTAATGTGGTCGTAGGTGTTGCAGTCGCCGTTCACGCAGTTGTGGAGATAATGCAAGTTGATGGCGTTGAAGGCGTTGACGTGGGTCGGGAAGGGGAACTCGCCGTAGGCGGTGAAGTTCTGTGTGGTGGCTACCACTTCGCCGTTGAGGGCGGAAACCACCATGTCGTCATAGTTGGTGGTCACCTCGAAAGTGTTTGACGCCGATGTGACCTTGCCGCCCGTTTGGGTGATGCTGACGGTCATGTTGTAGGTGCCTTCGCCCGAAGGGGTCCATGTGGTGTACCAATAGCCGTTGTCGGGGTTGTCGGGATAGTCGGTCTTGAGGGTCAGCTCCTGTCCGTCGACGTTGCATTTCACTTGCTCGAACTTGATGGCGTTGGCATGGTCGATGTAGGCGCTCAGCACAATCATCACGGGGTTCTCGAAGTCGGGCATGAACACTTTGGTGCCTTCGTAGGGACGACGGATGGTGATTTCGGGAGCGTAATTCTCGGGGTCAACCACATAGAAAGTACGGGTCACGACAGGGGCGGGTTGCCATTGCGTGCCGTCGCCGGCTTGGATGGCGCGAACCCTGACGGTGCCTTCCTCGCCAGTGAGGGTGAGGATGTTGCCGTCCAAGGTGACAGGGCCTTCGGCGACCTCAAAGGTCACGGGCAGACCCGAGGTGGCTGTGGCTTGCAGGGTGATAGGTCCGTTGTAGACCAACTGGTCGGGGATTTCGGCAAAGTCGATGAACTGCGCAGCAAGGCCGCCAGGAGTATGACGTATCGTCAAGTTGTCGAAGCCGCACCAGCCGCTGTTGAGCATAAAGATGTAAGTCCACATGGCGGGGTCTTTCTTGTCGCCACTGCCGGGAGTCAGGCCCGCGTTGACGCCTTGGCATTCGGGCACGGCTTCCCATTCGCCGTGGAGGATGTCGTATTTCACGTAGAGCGTGACGGCGCCTGCACCGTTGTTGGCATCAAGGTCGATGGAGACCTTCCAGCGGATCCAGGTGTTGTCGGGCACAGCAGGGTTGATGTCGCAGGTAGGGGTGTTGTCGGGCAGGACCACGCCACAGAAGAAATCGGTGTCGTCGGTGTTGCCGGTGGTCAGCATGTAGATACCTCCGTCGGGCAAGGTGCTGGTTGCGTCGGGCCAGATGGGCTCGTAGAGTGCGCTGTGGTTGGGCGCCTTGCGGACTGGGGGAAGCACCGAGCCGTCGCCATTGCCGTCGTAGCCGATGCCGAAGAGGGTGCCCCACCATTGGCGCAGCACGTCGCATTCGATCTCGATGATGCCGCCATCGGAGAAGTCGAAGCCGTATTGGGTGATGTCGTGGGTGGCGATGTCGCCGAAGCCCGTGCCCGAGGCGTGCGAGAACACGCCCAAGGTTTCGTCGGCAGTGGGTGTCACGGGGGTGTTGCCCCAGTAGTGGCCCATGTAGTCGGTGTACATGGGGCCCATGGTGCTTCCGCCGTTGCCGGCACTATGTGCACGGACATACCAACCGTCTTGTCCGTTCAGCGGAGGATAGGGTTGGCCACTTCCAACCTGATAATCGTTGAAATCGAAGATCTTTTCGACTTGGGCCATCAGCCCGATGCTCAAAAGCATCATCACAAGGGATAAAAATGTCTTTTTCATAATGTTAACTATTTGTTTAAAACTTAAAACTATCTACTATCAAAAGTCCATCCACCAAACCTTGGTCTGCCTCGTGTCGCCGTGCGGCATCCTTGCCAACTGTGCGGTGTAGTTCTCGTAATTGTATTCTATCTCGTTTTGGGGGTATTCCATGCGGAAGGAGGTCAGCTTGGCGTGGTTGGTGGTGGTGGGCGTGGCCATGGTGCGGCGCGTCAAGGCCCAGGCTTCCCAAGGCTGGCGGAACAGGTTGATCCAACGCTGTTGGTAGATAAGGGTAAGGTAGGACTCGTTGCTGCCGTCGAAGTCGGGATTCATATAGACGGCATAGTTCATCACGTTGGAAGCCATGTTGTTGGCCAAGGCCCAGATGTCGAGGTTGCCGGCAAAGTTGGTGTATTGCGGATAGAGGTAGGTCCAGCGGCTGGTGTTTTGCGGCAGGTGCGCCCAGAAGAGGCACGACTGGTAGATGCCTTGGAAGAGCATCTGGTCGAGTTCCATGCCCGATAGGGTGATACCTCCGATGCCACGCGCCCCGATTTCGGCCTTCATGAAAAGCACGTCGGCGTAGGTCACGAGGATTTGCGGCACATACCTTTCATCGCGGGTCAGGTAGTAGTTGAACGGCGCAAAGAGACACGACGGGCCTTTGAAGGTATAGCTTCCGTCGCGGCTTTGGGCGTAGGGCGAACCGCCCTCGGTGGGCGTGTCGAGGGTGCGGATTTGCGGATAGGGCCGCCAAGCGCCTTCGGGCAAGCTGTCGTTCTTGTGGCTCGTGTCGAAGAAAAGGAAGGCGCGGTAGTCGAAGATGCCGCTTCCGTCCAAGTCGTCGGTCGAGGAAATACAACTCCAAACCGTCTCGCCCATGCGGAGGTGCTTGTGCTCGCGGAACGACCAATTGGTGTCCCAGTTCGTACCCAACACACTGGGCCACAAGGCAACGGCTCCTCCCGTGGCCATACCGCCCGTCGAACTGATGACCGAGTAGGAATAGTTGTAGGCTTCCACCAACAACGGTGTGGCGAATTCCTGGTCTTTGTCGTACATGCGCAAGCCGTGCCGCAGGATGAGCGAGTTGGCAAACTCGGCCCAGAGTGCATAGTTGTTGTTGAGCAGCACGTCGTAGGGCAGCTTGTAATAGTCGTTGCCGCTCGAAGTGGTGATGGAGTCGGCGTGAAGCACGTCGCGCGACCACACCAACTCTTCCAACAGCGACTTGTAGATGCTCTCCTGGGTGTCCCATTCGGGTTTCATGGTGGCCTGCGAGGAGGCGTTTTCCCAGATTCGGCCTGCCTGAGAGTATGGCATGTCGCCGAAGATGTCCGTGACCTTGAAAGTCTGGTAGGCCTTCAAAACGTTGAGTTGGGCGCGCACCTTGTCGCAAACGGCCGGGTCGGCCTGTTCTTCGCCGTAGGCATCGAAGCGTTTTTCCAACTCGCGGATGTTGGCCAACATGAGGTAGTAGTCCGACCACACATTCGAGGTCCCGATTTGGGAGTTGCCCCACGACTCGGAGGTCAAGGCGCCGAGTTCCGTTTCGGGATACCAAATCTCGTTTTGCAGGTAGAACTGCTCGTTCATGCTCTGCTGCAACGAACTGACCACGCCGTTAAACAAGGCTTCGATGGTCGTTCCCGTCGGCGAGAACGGGTCTTGGTTCATCTCTTCGAAATTCTTGGTGCAGGAGGCCAAAGCCAATGCTACACCGATGATGATCAAAATATTGTGTTTCATATAGCTCGTTTTTTTGACGCGTGACGCGAGACTGCGTGACGCGAGTTATCCAAAAGTCTCGCGTCTCGTGTCTCGAAGTCTCGTGTCTTTTTGTTTTCCATATTGTGTGATGATTATAAACTGACTTTTAGGGTTAGCATAAACGACCGCGTTCCGGGATAGGAGGCATATTCAAGGCCTTGGGCGTTGCCCGAACCTTGGGTGCCTTCGGGGTTGATGTTGTCGGGAAGGGTCTTGTAGAAATAGAACAAGTCGCGACCCACAAGGGAGATGGAAGCCTGCTTGAAGAGGTTCTGCTTGTCGAGCCACTTGCGCGGGAAGTCATAGGTCAATGAAAGCTCGCGCATCTTGACCCATGTGTTGTTGACAATGCCCGGCGTGGTGATGACGGGACCCCAGCCGCCAAAGTTGGGCAGATACTTGTAAAGGTAGTGCACCACGTTCTCGTTCTCATGGGCTTCGCCCGTCTCGGTGTTGATGCAGTAGCCTGGCAGGATGATGCCGTAGTTGCCGACGAAGTTGCCTTCGGCATCGTAGTAGGGCAAGCCGTTGCCGTCGCGTTCATAAAGGGTCGCCAAGCTTTGGCCGGTCTGCATGCCCACCACGTATGAGGCGCAATAGATCTGGCCTCCCAACTTCGCGTCAACCAAGGCATAGAGCGACCAGTTCTTGTAGGAAGCTCGCAGGTTGACGCCGCCCGTCACCAAAGGAGCGCAGTTGCCCACCGGCACACGATTGTCGGTCATCAAATAGGTCGTACCCGTCTCATTGAGCAAAGGCAGCGGCTTGCCGTTGGCGTCGTAGAAAGGCCCCACGGTGCTACCGTCGGGCATGGTGTATTCATAGACATAGTCCCAGCCGTAGATGGTGCCGTATTCCTCCCCTTCTTCCACGGCCACAGCCGGACCGTTCGATCCCCATATCTCGGAAAGCATGTACATGTTGGCTCCGGCCAAATCGACGATCTTGTTTTTGTTGCGCGCCAAGTTCAAACCCACCTGAACGCCATAGTCCTTGCCTTGGGCGATGTCGTAGGTCATGATGGCCTCGATGCCCTTGTTGGTCACGATACCCGTGTTGATGGTCACATGGTTGGATCCTGACGAAGGCGAAACGGGCGACGAGAGAATCTGGTCCCAACTGTAGATGTCATAATAGGTGAAGTCCATGTTGAATCGGGCGCCCAAGCCGAGGTCGAAGCCGAGTTCATAGCTGCGCTGGCGCTGGGGCTTCAGCTCCAAAGGCGGAACCACGGAAGGCAAGGAAGCCGACAACTGATGCCCGAAGGAGCCGGTGTTGTAGGTGTAAGTCAGCTGGTAAGGATCGGTATCGCTGGCGGTTTGTGCCCACGACCCTCTCAGTTTCAGGTAGTTGACAGGCCCCCAGTTCCAGTTCTTGAAAGCCGAAGTAGGCACAAAGCTCAAAGTGGCTGAGGGATAGAAGTAGCTGTTGTTGCTGATGGGCAGGGTTGACGACCAGTCGTTGCGGCCCGTCACGTCCAAGAAGAGGAAGTCGCTGTAGCTCAAGTTGAAGAAGGCATACAACGAGTTGACCTGTTTCTCCCATTTCGACTCGCCAAACACACGCTCGGTGGCCGATGAATAGTTGTAAATCGTGTATAGGTTGGCGTAGGCCCAAGTGCCCGATGTGCCGTTCATGCCGTCGCGATAGCCGTAGTATTGCTCGCCGCCCGCCGAGAAGCGCACGTTGAACTTCGAGCCAAAGATCTTGTCCTTATAGGCGGTCAGCAGGAAGTCCATGTCGCGGGTGAGCGAGGTCGACTTGCTCTTCGAGTAGTAGCCTCCCGCCATGCCGTCTAAGGTGGTGGGCTTGTGCTTGGTGATGTAATTGTCGGCAGTCCAGTCCAAGGCGACCTTGGCGGTGGCGGTGAGCCAAGGCGTCACGTCGTAGAGCAACCTCACCGAGCCGTACATCTTGTCGCGGTCTAAGGTCGTGTTGTTGTTGTAGAACGTCCAGAACGTGCTGCTGTAGATGTAGGGATAGGGATAGCCGTCAAACTGGTTCATCGTGCCGTCCTCGTTCTCGTAGGTCGTGGTCTCGATGCCTTGCCAGCTGCGAGGCCAGCTGTAGAGCAAGCCCTTGTTGAAATTGCTGTTCGACTCACCGATTTCAGGCGAGTTCAAGCGGTAGTAGTCCAAATAGTTGAACGCCACGTCAACCTTGATTTTCTCCGACACATTAATTAAGGTACCCACGTTGACCGTGGTTTGCCTCAAATTGCAGTTGTCGATGATGGCGTCGGTGCGCGAGTCGGTGAACGACACGCGTACGCTGCCGAAGTCGCCGGCATTCTGGAAGGCCACGTTGTGGTTCATTGTGAGGCCGTTCTTGAAGAGCATCTTCAAATTGTCGGGCTGGGGCGAATAGGAGCGGATTTTGCCGTCCCACCAAAGGACGCTTTCGCCGTTCATCGCAGGGCCCCAGCTTTGGGCGCCGCCGTAGTAGCCGAAGGTGGTGTTGGTGGGTTCGCCCGCCGGACCGTTGTCGACGTTGTAAACATACGGGAATTCATACACTTGGTTGCCGTTCTCGTCCACCATGCCTTCGATGGGCGTCAATGTCGGGGTGTCGAAAGAGACGGGGCCGCAACCGCCGTATTTGTTCTGCACGGAGCGGTACAAATAGGGCGTAGTGATCTTGAAACCACCAGAATAGCTGATGCCTAAGCCCCGTTGTTTCGACCCTTTCTTGGTCGTGATGAGCACCACACCGTTGCCGCCACGCGAGCCGTAAAGCGCCGCCGCCGTGGGGCCTTTCAGGATGTCGAGGCTCTCGATGTCCTCTTGGTTGATGTTGTTGAGGGCCGTACCCCAGTCGCGACCACCGCTCCAGTCGGTCACGCCGCCCTCGTTGGTCATCGGAACGCCATCGACGACGATGAGCGGTTGGTTGTCGCCGAAGATGCTGTTGTTTCCACGGATGGTGATGCGCGACGAGCCGCCGTCAACGCCATTCGGGTTGATGATCTGCACGCCCGCCGAGCGTCCGCTCAACGCGCTGATGACGCTTCCCGAGCCAGACTTGGCAATCATCTCGCCGCCGATTTCTTCGGTGGCATAGCCCAACTCGCGTTTTTGTCGTTTGATGCCGAGAGCCGTGACCACCACGTCGTCGAGCATTTGCGCATCCGTCTCGAGGGTCACGTTGATCTTGTTCTTGCCTTTGACGGCCACCTCCTTGGTCTTGTAGCCCACATAGCTGAAAACCAGCACGTCTTGGCTGTCGGCCTTCAAGGAATAGTTGCCGTCCATGTCGGTCACGGTGCCAGTCGCAGTGCCTTTCACCTGAATGGTGACACCTGGCAGTCCGAGGCCGTCGTCGCTTGAGACGACCTTACCGCTCACCATGATGCTTTGCGCGAAGGCGGCGAAGGGCATCAGCAAGGCGACGGCAATGAGAAAAAGTAGCGGTTTTCTGTTCATAAACAATAGGTTTTTAACTTTTGGGGCAAAAATAGAAAATAATCCTTTAGGTCAGATAAATAATTTGTGATTTACTTGGCACTTCGTTCGATAAACCCTATTTTTGCCCCCGCCAAATCATCTAAACTTGAAATCATGTCAGACCCCATCGAAAACCAAGAAGAACAGCTCTTCACCGAGAATACGGAAGAAATCACCAACAAGAAATGCCCCAACTGCGGCGCCACCGTGACTTTCAACCCAGCCATGGGAAAGCTGCACTGCGAGTATTGCGGCTACAGCCGAAATCTGCCCAAGCCCGACACCGACAGCGAAATCTGTGAGATGGACTTTGAATCGGCGCTGCACAAGGAGAGCCTCAACTGGGGCGAGGAGAAGAAGTCTGTGGAATGCAAGCAATGCGGCGCAGTCACCATCTACGATGCGCTCGAAACCGCCGCCGTGTGCCCCTTCTGCGGCTCCACCAGCGTGATGCCTGCGGCCAACAACACAATCGTCCCAGGCGGCGTTTGCCCCTTCGAGGTGACGAAGGAAACTGCTGGCGAAAGCTTCGCCAAATGGCTGAAGAAGAAGTGGTTTGCGCCGAAAAAAGCCAAGAAGAGCGCCCGCCCGGATGCCTTCAATGGGATGTATCTGCCCTACTGGACCTACGACGCGCAAACCACGTCGAACTTCACTGCACGGGCTGGCTACGACCGTAAGGTCAAGAACAAAGACGGGAACTACGAAACCGAGACCGAATGGCGGCACGTGAGCGGCGTCTATCAAGAGTTCATCGACGACGAGACCGTGATGGCCTCCAAGCGGCAGGAAGACTCGGGCGTGAAAGACTGCGAGCCTTTCAAGTTGAGCCGACTTGTGCCTTATTCCCCACAGGTGCTGGCCGGGTTTGCCGCCGAACGCTATTCCATCGGGCTGAAGGAAGGATGGGAAACAGCCCAGGATTCCATCCGTTCAAAGCTGCGTTCAAACATCAATAGCTACATCAAGTCGAAATGGCGCTGCGACCGTGTTGACAGGGTAAGGTTCTCGACGATATACAGCAACATCACCTATAAATACATCCTCGTCCCCGCATGGATCTCATCCTTCAAGTTCAAGGACAAGACCTATCAGTTTGCCGTCAACGGGCAGACGGGCAAGGTGGGCGGCAGGGCGCCGGTGTCGGCCTTCCGCGTCATCTTGGCCATACTGCTCGGCATCGGGGCTTGTGTTGGGTTGTATTATTTGATGCGATAGTAGTAAGTCTCTCAAGAAGAGCTTGGTAACAAGCCGCGTTCCGTTTTCCGGCGGCTGCCACGGTGTGACAGCCCTACAAGACCCTACGTTCAGTTTTTCACCACCTTGTCCGAAAACACTTTCCCGTTTTCCAACGTGACATGCATCGTGTAGGTACCCGAAGACAAGCCTTGCAGATTAAGGTTCTCGAGGTCGTTCCTTTGGCTTCTCACCATGCGCCCTTGCAGGTCGTAGAGTTCTATCCGCGTTGGCGTCACGTCGGGGGAGAATTGCAGGCGGAGCTGGTCTTGGGCGGGATTGGGGTAGTAGGCGTAGGGGCGGACCCAGTCTTGGTTTTCAGGAACATCCCATAGCTTGTCCTCGATGACCACAACGGAAATGCTTCCTGGGTTTTGTCCATACCGATAAGAGCCGACGGCCACTTTGCCGTCACGGAGTAACGTCATGCAAGTGGCCCAATGTATCATGTCAGGCTCAAGGAAATAACGCATCCAACGGACGTTCAAATTGGTGTCAAGGCAGGCAAGCACCAACCGATTGGGACTTCCCGAGCCTGTCATGAAACCGTAATAAATCGTATCGGGAGCAGCGACAATGGTTTGAATAGGGGCTATGCTATTATAGGGGTCTTCCTCCTCAAACCATTTCATTTTCAGTAGATTGAACTGGCTGTCAAACATGGCCAAGGCTGTTCCGTCTTGGGTATAGCCCTTTTTGAATCGCGAGGACAGTAGATAGGTCGACGTTTCAAAGGGAACGATGTGCTCCTGCATCCCTCCACTAAACCATCCCGAATCGTCCATTTGGTAATACTGATGCTCACCCGTCACTTGAAACAAGGAGTCGATAAAATAAGCCTGTAGTCCTGTAGCATCATCAATTTTAGCCCCCAAATAGTAATATGTCAATGGTGAATTGCAGAACACATTGGTGTGGTTGGGCTGTAGCCATAAGCCAGATGAAGATAATTCTTCCACCATTTTACGGTACTTTATCGTCCCATCAATTCCGACACGAACCATATAGAACTTCTGTCGACACCAATAGGAAGCGATAATGTCGCCGTGGGTGTCCGTGAAAAGGTCCGACGAGGAAATGATGTAGTCATAAAGGAAATCCTCGATGGGCACATCAATATTCCCTGTGATGTTCAAGTCCGCATTGATGAAAGTAAGCCTGAGATAAGTGGTGCTGTCGCTTTCTTCCTGCTCGAAACGGGCATAGAAATAATCCCCGTTCCCGTCGTGGACAGGTTCGAACAAAGTCCGCAGCGGGACGTTGTTGGATTCGATGAACAAGGAATCCAGCAGTTCGCCTTCCAACGATACCTTATAGAACATGTCGCCGAGGTCGTTCACATAAGGTGGTGGATCAAACATCGGGCATTCCACGATGAGCGTGTTGTCACAGGCCTCCACAATATTGTGGATGTTGAAGTAGTTGCCGTTTTCGTGATGGAAGTCGGTCACGATTTCCTGGGCTTGGGTGAAGGATGCTGTGAAAGTCATCAAAACGAAAAGGGCGATACGATTTAATCTGTTCATATGCAATAGATTTTGATTGTGGGGACTTCTAATTATACTTGATTTACTTGTTTTCGGGTTGTCAGGATGCCGAAGTCCCGTTGGGGCAATCCTTTCAACCCGATGCAAAGGTA
This sequence comes from Bacteroidales bacterium, assembly GCA_017439405.1. Lineage (GTDB taxonomy): Bacteria > Bacteroidota > Bacteroidia > Bacteroidales > F082 > Limimorpha. Next base: position 318 of record JAFSJF010000070.1, on the reverse strand, counting down.
TGCATTTGAGTTTTATATGACAAGCCTTTTGTTCATTTTTTTGAGGGTTTGTTCGTATGTATGTATCAGAGAGTTGTTTTTTTTGTTAGTCTTTCAGCAGGTTAAGCCTGACGATTTGCTCGTATCGCGACATGTTGTAGGTCAGGTTGATCAGCCCAATCACCGCCGTCACCCTCCCCCGCCTTGATGCGCTTGTTCTCTTCGGGTGTGTTCCGCTGCTTCGGGACGCTCACGAAGCTCGCGTCAACCACGCGACCTTCGTTGAATATCAAGCCCTTGCCGTTCAGGTAGTCGACGAACTTCTGGAACAGGTCGCCC
>JAFSJF010000069.1 GCA_017439405.1 Bacteroidales bacterium | reverse complement strand
GTCAGTTGCAGCCCCATCTTCTGCATGTCAACATAGTTCAGGCGCTCGACGAACATCGGGAGCCACATGCCTTCATCGGCATACACGCGACCCACCGAAACCATGATGGCCATCGCGATGATTCCTAATACTTTTTTCATTTGAATTGAGTTTGTTTTTAATTAATTTATTGTATTTTGATTGATTACAATGGTGATTATTGACCGCTCACATCGTTCAAATCGAAATAAAGCAGTCTGGTGTCGTCGTCTTTGTCTTCATCGTTTAAGGGAACAAAACCGTTTTTTAGGTAAAATGGCACAGCATCCGCATAGGCATCAACGGTAAGGAATCTGCAACCAGTCTTGTTGTCGATGACAAAGAAAGACTTGATAAAATCGAGCAAGAAAGACCCAATGTTTTTTCCTTTCATAGACTTGGCTACTGCAAAACGGCCAATCTTTTCCGCTGGATAGCTCTTGGTCCGCTTCGCGTTGACAAATCTCTTTCTAAAACGATTATACTCTGTCTTATTATCGAAATCCGTCATGGAAATACGGTCGTTCAACAAGCAAAAATAAGCTCCAACATCGCTGCTGTCCTCCTTATTAATAAGTGTATAAGTAACAGCCAGTTTTTCTTTTCTGTAAGGTTGTGCTTCGTTCAATGCGAAATCATTCAAATCATCATCGCCACAATCGAACGAGACAATTCTTTCGTCTTCTGCCAATTTGTAAATACGATAGTGGTCAATAGCCCCTTCCTTTTCCATACGCTTAGAAATTAGCCGTTGCTCTTAACATTTCATAAATCATCAACCTTCTTTTTCTGGCTTCCTCTGATTCGGTGCGTTTTTCTTTCATGCGAGCTTCAAAGCGGCGAGCGTCTTCGCCGAAAAGTATGGGGGTTTCCTTGATGGGTTTTGCCATAATCAAATCTCCTTCCTTATTCTCTGATATAATTCAAATTTTGCGCAAAAATACACACTTTTCCAATTGCTCGCAATAGTTTTACAGACCTTTCGTCGAAAGCAAGCCGCAGGCCGCGTCGATGTCCTGCCCGCGCGAGGCACGGATGGTGGCGATGATGCCCTTGTCGTTGAGCGCGTCGCGGAACCAGGTCATCGTGCCCATGTCGGGACTCTTCAGCGGGATGTTCGGAACGGCGTGATACCTTATTAAATTAATGCGGCACCGCAAGCTGCCCAAAAGCCGCGCAATCTCCTTGATGTGTTCCTTGCTGGCGTTCAGGTCCTTGAAGACGATATACTCGAACGACAGGCGGCGTTGTCCGTGCCAGTCGTGCTGCCTGACGGCGTGGATGACCTCCTTGATGGGATAGGTCTTCTCCACGGGCATCAGCTTGAGGCGCTCGTCGTGGAAGGGGCTGTGCATGGAGATGGCCAAGTTGCACTTCGACTCCTCGAGGAAACGTTTCAAGTTGGGAATCAAGCCGCAAGTAGAGACGGTGATGCGCGTCGGACTCCAGCCCAAGCCCCAATCCTCGGTGAGGATGCCGAGCGTGCGCATCAGGTTGTCGTAATTGGCCAAAGGCTCGCCCATGCCCATGAAGACGATGTTGGTCAGCGTGTCGAATTCGGGCAGGCTGAGGATTTGGTTCACGATTTCGGCCACGCTGAGGTTTTTCTCGAAGCCTTGCTTGCCCGTGGCGCAAAAGAGGCAGTCCATCTGGCAGCCCACCTGCGTGCTGACGCAGAGCGTGGCGCGTTCGCGGTCGGGGATGTAGGCCGCCTCGACGAAACGCTCGCCAGCGGCAAAGAGGTATTTCTTCGTCCCGTCTGTCGAAAATTGTTCCTTCAGCGGGGCCGTCAGCCCGACTACATATTGCTCCGACAGCAAAGCCCTTGCGCTCTTGCTGAGGTTGGTCATCTCGTCAAACGAGGCGCAACGCTTGTTGTAGATCCAATCCACGAGCTGCTTGCCAGTGAAGCGGGGCAGTTCCAGTTTTTCAACCACTTCCTGGATCTCGGCAGGGGCCTTTCCTAAAAGTATTTCTTTTTCCATGCGGCAAAAATAGTGAAAATCGGTTAATCTCGAGTGAAAAGGACAAACAATATTTCATGCGGATTTGCGTTTTCGAGACATGAAACGTTGGAATATAACAATCTTTTTTGTTTTGCTGGTTTTGTGTTTGAACGCCCAAAACGTGACCATTACAGGCCGCAGCAACAAGACCGAGACATTGATCCGGCTTTTCGTCTATGAGGACCTTGTCAATGAAAAAGGTGTTCAAGTCGCTGAATGTCAGACTGATGATAGAGGAAACTTTATTCTCGAAGGCAATGTGAAGCAAATCCTTCCTGCACGCATTTTCGTTGGTCTTGAGTCCGTGGATTTGGTGCTCACGCCCAACGCCACATACGACATCGAAGTCATTGTGCCTGAGCAGAAAGGGGATGTCTCATATTTCGAGAAGGAACTGCCCACCCTGCGCGTGAAACGAGCCACCGACAAGGGCCTTTATCGCCAAATCATCGTCTCGGAGGAAATCATCAACGGCTATCTTATCGAGCATTTCAACCAGATTTACCGCAGCAGGCAGGTTCGCTATTTGGACTCGATTCAGGCGGCCATCAACAAAGCCTTGCCCGACATCAAGTCGGACTACGTGAAAAGCCACATCCGATACAAAATCGCTGCTATCCGCTTGGGAATCAGTACTGATGGCGGAAAGAAGGTGATTGCTGAACACTTCGGGGGACAGCCCGTGCTCTACACGTTGTCGGCTTATATGGACTTGTTCAAAGAACTGTTTGACGGTTATTTCAACAGCGCTTCATACGATAACCATCTGCTGAACGATGCTTTCTTGGAAGGTCCGTCGTCATTCAAGAAATACCTGGCCACCGACCCGCTTATGGCCAGCAACCCTCGATTGGCCGAACTCGTCACTATATGCGACCTGCAAAAGCGCTGTTATGGAGACCGCACGATGAGTCGATTGGCCAAGGAGCATCTGAATCACATCAAGGCGCATACCCAATATGCCGAACACAAGGACATAATTAGCCACTTTTTCGAGAGATTCAACCGCCTCGCCGCTGGAGCCGATGCCACCGATTTTACGCTAAAAGACGCCAAAAACCAGGATATTAGCCTCTCTGATTTCAAGAAAGACCTCGTGCTTTTGCAATTTGTTGACGGCCAGTCGGCCATCAGTGAGCGGCAATTCAGCCTTTTGGGCGATTTGCACCGGCAATGGCAAGACAGCGTGCAAATCCTTACCGTCGCCATGCGCGATAAGATGGAATTCTACAAGAAATTGTTTGACGAGAAGCACTATGACTGGCCGTTGCTCAACCTCGGCAACAACATCCTGCTATTGGAGACCTACAATGTGCGCACTTTCCCCGAGTACATCCTCATCGCGCCCGGAACCAAAATCGGAGCGGCACCCGCCCCAGCACCCGACGGCAACCTTGAACGGAAGGTGAGAAGCCTCTACAAGAAATGACGAAAATTTGGTTTGTTCAGCCAAATGCCCTATTTTTGCCCTCGCAAACCCTATGAAATGACCGAACCGAACAGACCCAAGCGCATTGCCGTACTGATACCTTGTTACAACGAGGCCGCTGCCATCGGCATGGTGGTGGCCGACTTCAAGGCGGCCCTCCCCGATGCCACGGTTTATGTGTATGACAACAACTCGACCGACGGCACGGCGCAAGTCGCTGCCGATGCTGGAGCTGTAGTCAGGCACGAACCTAAGCAAGGCAAGGGCAACGTGGTCAGGCGGATGTTCCGCGAAATCGATGCCGACTGCTTTCTCATGGCTGATGGCGATGGCACCTATCCCGCCAAGGCCGCACCGGAGATGGTGAAACCCGTTCTGGAAGGCCAAGCCGACATGGTCATTGGCGACCGGCTTTCAACTACCTACTTCAGTGAGAACAAACGCCCGTTGCACAACTCGGGCAACAAGCTTGTTAGAAGTCTCATCAACCACCTTTGGAACGTTGAAATTCACGACATTATGACGGGCTACCGCGCCTTCAGCCCCAGGTATGTCAAGCTGTTTCCCGTCATGTCCGAAGGCTTCGAAATCGAGACCGAGATGACCATCCATGCCTTGGACAAACGCTTCAACATCGAAGAGAGGCCCATCGAATACAGCGACCGAAAGGACGGCGCTTCCAAGCTCAACACCGTGAAAGACGGTTTCAAAATACTGAAAATCATATTCTCGTTGTTCAAGGATTATCGTCCGCTGCTGTTCTTCGGTATCGTTGCCGCAGTCTTGTTCGGCATTTCGCTCGTCCTGTTAATCCCTATCTTGGCCGAGTTTTTCCGAACTGGCCTCGTGCCCCGTTTCCCCACCTTGATTACCTCGGGATTCCTCGCCATTGCCGCACTGCTGTCGTTCTTTACCGGCCTTTGCTTGGATACCATAGGCAGCAACGATAGAAAGAATTTCGAACTCCGCCTTGTTTCCTTTGAAAATGAAGAACATAGTGAGATATTGTAAGGCCTTTGCCCTGCTTGTCGGCCTTTGTTTTGCCTTTGGCGTCCTTTCATGCCTTTTGCCCGACAAGAGCATCAAGCGCCACATCGCCGAGTCGGCGCCCGTCATCTCCGACGAGGGACTTTATCCCAAGGCCATCATCAATAAGGAGCAATGCCAGATGGACAACTTCACCGACGCGCTGATTATGAACCAGATTTACAGCATCGACCGCAAGCAACCCGTCAAATCTGCCATGCGGATGGTTCGCATGAGCGAGAAAGGCAACGATTGGGATCAAACGGGGCTTCTGCTTCGCATTGTGAACGGAGAGCCGCTGGAAGAGCAGCATTACGCCCGGTATTGGCATGGAAGCACCTTTCTCTATAGGTTGCTTTTCCTCATGATGGATTACACCACGATGAAACTTATCTTGTTCATTGTCAGTTCGATACTGCTCTTGGCATTGGTTTTAACTTATTACCAGAAAGCAGGCTGGGCCAAGACTCTCGCCCTGAGCTTAGGTTTCCTTTTGACATACGGTTTCGTGACCCAATTCTCCTTGCAGTTTTTTCCCATTTTGGCTCTCACTGCGGTTGCAAGCCTTTTTGTTGTAAATCGCTTTAAACCAATAGATGCGGGGATGTTGTTTTTCATCGTCGGCTCTCTTGCCTGTTATTTCGACTTGCTTACCACCCCCTTGTTGACTCTGGGCATTCCGCTGGCCGTCATGGTCTCGCTGAAGTGCGACGATGGGCTTCAACTTAAGGATAACCTCATCGAAATCAGCAAAATCACATTGCTTTGGGGACTCGGTTTCGCCTTGGCTTTCTTTATGAAATGGGCTTTGGCGACCTTTATCTTGGGCCAAAACATCTTTGCCGACGCTTTCGAGGTGGGACTTTATCGCATGGAAGCCGATGAGTTCACCCGATGGGATGCCGTCGGGAAAAATTTCGAGATGCTCAATTGGGGGATTGTAGGCATCATTGCCGCTGCGTTTGTCATTATTAATCTGTTGAAGCACAATTCGTTTAATTACAAGAAAGCCATCCTTCTCCTGTTTGTCGCCCTTGCGCCCTATGCATGGTATTTCCTTTTGTCGAACCATAGCTACCAGCATTGGTGGTTCACCTACCGACTACAGGCAATTTCGGTGGTTTGCTTGTTCTTGACAATTGCAGAAGGGCAAAATACAAGTGCTAAATCGATGAAAAAGTGACCGTTTTGGCCAACAAAACACGATTCGTTGGCTAAAACGGTTTTGAGTCGATGATTTGTGCTTAAATCCTTTCCCTCAGCATCTGCATCGCCTTCGGCAGCCCAGCGGCATTACGCCCACCGGCCACGCAGAGGGTCTTCTGTCCGCCGCCACCGCCTTGGATTTCCTTGGCCACCTCGCGGATGAGCTTGGTGGCATCCATGCTCTTGGCTTCGGCGAAGGCTTCGGGCAGCAAGAGGCAGAGCGCGGGCTTGCCCTCGACGACCGAACCCAAAATGGCAATCGTGCTCTCGTCCATCTGCTTGAGCATCAGGGCGATGTTGCGAAGTTGGTCGCCGCCGCAAGAAAGGGTCTCCACGATGAGTCTGTAGCCTTCGTGTTCGGTGGCCTTTGACAAAAGTTTCTCGGCCATGCCTTGGGCCTTCTCTTGCATCAGGTGTTCCACCTCTTTCTTCAGGGCGGAGTTCTGCTCGTTGAGCGAGGTGACGGCCTTCACCAGGTCGGGCGACTTCACGCTCTCGCGCAGGCGACCGATGAGGTCGAGTTGGTCGTCCAAGTATTGTTCCACAGCCTCGCCCGTGATGGCCTCGATGCGGCGGATGCCGGCAGCGATGGCGCCTTCGCTCACAATCTTGAACATTCCGATGTTGCCCGTGGCAGAGGTGTGGCAGCCGCCACAGAGTTCCATCGAATAGTCCTTGTCGAAGACGACCACGCGCACCGTGTCGCCGTATTTCTCGCCGAACAAAGCGGTGGCGCCCATGGCTTTGGCCTCGTCAATCGGGATTTCGGCGTAGGTCACGTTGGGGATGTTCTCACGAATCTTCTGGTTGACGAGCTTTTCAACTTGGCGGATTTCCTCGTTGGTCATCTTGGCGAAGTGGCTGAAGTCGAAGCGCAGGCGTTGGTCATCGACCAACGAGCCTTTTTGCTCGACGTGGCTGCCCAGCACTTGCCTCAAGGCGGCGTGCATCAAGTGGGTTGCGCTGTGGTTGTTGGCGATGCGCTGACGACGCTCGGCATCCACGGTGGCGGCGAACACGGCCTCGGGGCTTTGCGGCAACTGCTCCGTGATGTGGATGACGAGGTTGTTCTCCTTTACGGTATTAATAATAGGTATGACTTCGTTTTCGGAGGTCAAGGTGCCGGTGTCGCCCACCTCGCCGCCCATTTCGGCGTAGAACGGGGTGCGGTCGAGGACGATCTCGAAATGCTTCTGTTTCTTGGCCACCACTTCGCGGAAACGCAGGATGTGGCTCTCGCAAGTCAAGTCGGTATAGCCCACGAAATCAGTCGGTTGCTCCGATTCGTTCACTATCACCCAGTCGCCGTTGGCTTTCTCGGCGGCCTTGCGCGAGCGGTTTTTCTGCTCCTCGAGGTTGGCCTTGAAGCCGTCCATATCCACGTTGATGCCTTTCTCAGTCGCCATCAGTTGGGTGAGGTCGATGGGGAAGCCGTAGGTGTCGAACAGTTCGAAGGCGAAGTTGCCGTCGATGTCCTGGCCTTTGTGCTGTTCCACATAGCCCTCGAAGCGCTTGATGCCTTGGGCCAAGGTGCGCAGGAAGGAAGCCTCTTCTTCGCGGATGACCTTGCCGACCAACTCCTGTTGGGCCTTGATTTCGGGGAAGTTGTGCTCCATCTGCTGCACCAAAATGGGCAGCAGGTTGCAGACGAAAGGCTCCTCGAAGCCGAGGAAGGTGAAGCCGTAGCGCACGGCGCGGCGCAACACGCGGCGGATGACGTAGCCCGCGCCGTTGTTCGACGGCAGCTGACCGTCGGCAATGGCGAAGCTGACCGCCCTCAGGTGGTCCGCGATGACGCGCATGGCCACGTCGGTCTTCTCGGCCTTGCCGTATTCGATGCCCGACATCTTGGCGATGGCTTGGATGATAGGCTGGAACACGTCGGTGTCGTAGTTCGAGGTCTTGCCTTGCAGCACGCGCACCAAGCGCTCGAAGCCCATGCCCGTATCGACGTGCTTGGCGGGGAGTTCCACCAAGTGGCCGTCGGCCATGCGGTTGTATTGCATGAACACAAGGTTCCAGATTTCAATCACTTGTGGGTCGTCCTTGTTCACAAGGTCGCGGCCTGGGATTTGCTTGCGGGCTTCGTCGTCGCGCAGGTCGATGTGGATCTCGGAGCAGGGGCCGCAGGGGCCGGTCTCGCCCATCTCCCAGAAGTTGTCCTTCTTGCTGCCGTAGATGATGCGGTCTACGCTGACGTGTTCTTTCCAATAGTTATAGGCTTCCATATCAGCGGGTTGTCCATCCTTCTCGTCGCCGCCGAAAACGGTGACATACAGGCGGTCCTTGTCGATTTTCACGACCTCTGTGAGGTATTCCCACCCGTAGGCGATGGCTTCCTTCTTGAAGTAGTCGCCGAAGCTCCAGGTGCCGAGCATCTCGAACATGGTGTGGTGGTAGGTGTCGTGGCCAACTTCCTCAAGGTCATTGTGCTTGCCCGAAACGCGGAGGCATTTCTGCGTGTCGGCGGCGCGACGCCATTTCGAGGGTTGGTTGCCGAGGAAAATGTCCTTGAACTGGTTCATGCCTGCGTTGGTGAACATCAGGGTCGGGTCGTTCTTGACGACGATGGGTGCCGAGGGCACTATCTCATGGCCTTTGGAGCGAAAGAAGTCCAAAAAGCTGTTTCTGATTTCGTATGCGTTCATTATCAAAAGGTTAATTGTTTCTACTTCAAAAAATGCTTCAAAAAAACGTGCAAAGTTACACAAAATCCCTAATTTTGCGCAATAGAAATCGAAGCGAAACGTTCTTAACGTTTGAAATTGTCTTTTCATGGCGAAGCAGAAGTATATTTTCAACCATAAGACTTTGAAGTTCGAAAAGTTCAAGCTGTCGGTTCCCAAACGCATTGGGAGGGCGGTGTTGCTCATGCTTGCCGTGGCAGGCGGATCGTTTCTTTTTGCGCTTTTGTTGTACACGTTTTTCCAGTCGCCAAAGGAAAAGATGCAAGCTCGCGAGTTGGAGTACATGAAATTGCAATTTGAGATCTTGAGCGACCGCTTGGACAACATGGAGGTGTTGATGGCCGATATGGAACAGCGCGACAACGACCTTTATCGTGTCATGTTTGAGGCCGACCCGATTCCGAGCAGCACGCGCAGGTCGGGACTCTTGAACATGAACCGTTATGTCGGGCTTTATGGATACCACAACTCGGACCAGGTGGTGGACGTGGCGATGAAATTGGACATCCTTGCCAGCCAGCTCTACCATCAGTCGCTTTCTTACGACGAACTGTTCGAGTTGGCTCGCAACAAAGAGCAGATGCTGGCCTGCATTCCAGCTATATTTCCGCTTAAGGAAGTGGAAATCAAGTATATATCGTCTTATTTTGGCTATCGCCCCGACCCGATATACAAAGTGGAGAAATTCCACAGTGGCATGGACTTTTCGGCGCAAATGGGTACCGAGGCCTACGCTACGGGCGATGGTACGGTTTCTGAGGTGGAGAAAGGGCATTGGGGCTATGGTAATATGGTTACCATCGACCACGGCTTCGGTTACAAGACACGCTATGCGCATTTGCAGAAGGCGGCAGTCCGCAAGGGCCAGAAAGTGAAGCGTGGGCAACTAATAGGCTACATCGGCAACACGGGCAAGACGACGGGCGTCCACTTGCATTACGAAGTGCTGAAAAACAACCAAGCCATCGACCCAATCAACTTCCTCTACAACGACCTTACGCCCAACGAATACAACCAGATTCTGGAACAGTCAATGTTGCCGACACAAACAATGGATTAGAAATGGAAGAGACCAAAACCCCAGGAAAATACTACTACAGCATCGGCGAAGTGGCCGACATGTTCGGCGTCAACACCTCGATGATCCGATACTGGGAGAAGGAGTTCGACGTGCTGCGCCCGCGAAAGAACAAGAAGGGGAACCGCCTCTTCACCGAGCGCGACGTGCGCTATGTCCACGTCATCTACCAGTTGCTCAAGGTGAAAGGCTACACGCTTGCCGGCGCCAAACAAGCCCTAAAGGAACGTTTCAGCGATTATGAGGAACGCATCATCCTCTTGGAAACGCTTGACAAGACCCGCAGTTTCCTCTTGGATTTGGACAAGGCTATTGTCGAGAAGCAAAAAGCCAAACACCTCTAATACCCCTTTCATTACACTCCATACTATAAACTTTCAACTATCAACTATAAACTTTCAACTCCCCAATGACCATCGCCCTATTCGGAAAAAGCTTCTCGCCCGAAAACGCAGCCTGTCTTCGCCAACTCTTGCTTGAATTGGCTGGAAACCAAGCTGAAATCACCATATATAAACCTTTTGCCGACCTTGTTGCCGACTTCATCCCCGTAGGAGTCAAGTTCGGCATTTTCCACTCCCATGCCGACCTGAAGGCCGACCTGCTGTTCTCCATTGGCGGCGACGGCACCATCCTCGATGCGGTGCCTCTTGTCCTCGATTCGGGAATGCCCGTGGCAGGCATCAACATGGGGCGCTTGGGATTCCTTTCCAGCATTTCGAAAAACGAAATCGGCAAGGCGGCGGAGAGCATGCTTTCGGGCGAATATGACGTGGAACAACGTACCTTGCTCGAATTGGTCGTCCCCGAAAATGTCTTCGGCGACGTACGCTATGCCCTCAACGAACTGAACGTCATCCGAAATCCAGAACATAGTCTGTTGGCTATCAAGGTGTTTGTCGATGATGTTTACCTTAACACCTATTGGGGAGATGGTATCCTTTTGGCCACGCCCACTGGCTCGACGGCCTATTCGCTCAGTGCTGGCGGTCCCATCATTGCACCCAATGCAAAGAATTTCGTCATCACGCCGATTGCCACGCACAATTTGACAGTGCGTCCCGTTGTCATCCCCGACGACAGCGAAATCCGCATCCAAGTGGAAGGAAGGGAGAAGAAATTTGTCTTTAGCATGGATTCAAGAACCTGTGCCTTAGACACTTCCGTTCAGCTGAAAGTGCGAAAGGCAAGCTTCTGCCTCAATCTTGTCAGGATGCCTGGCGAGGACTTTTTCGGCACCATTCGCAACAAATTGATGTGGGGAAAAGACAATAGAAACTGATTTCTGCCGTTTTCATTGAAAAAATTCCTAAATTTGCAAACTCAAAATATGGATAGAAGATTCTGTTTCTTGTTGATATTGTGCTGTTTGGCCGTTTCGCGCCAAGCCAAGGCCCAGTTTGACGACCCTAAAACCATCGAGGTTGGGCCGCATGTGGGCTTGAGCTATTACATGGGCGACCTCAACCCGATGCTGCCCTTCGCTCAGGCGAAGTTGCAATATGGCGGCGTGGTTAGACTGAATTGGGACAACCGCTGGACATTTCGCTTCGACTACAGCCGTGCCACGGTGACGGCTTCCGACGAGGTCGTCAAATGGCGGCCCGAGCGTGGCTTGAGCTTCACCACCAAAATCAACGACTTCAGCCTTGTGGCTGAGTTCAATTTCATCGAATACTACACCGGCAACCCCAAAAGGAACGTGTCGCCATACATCTTCGGCGGCATTTCGGTGTTCCAATACACGCCTTTTGCGGAGGTGAATGGCGAATTGGTGAATCTGCGCGAATACAATACGGAGGCCCCGTTGGGCAGCGATGCCAAGTGGTATGAGAACCTGACCTACAAGTCGGTTCCGGTGTCACTTTCCATCCCGTTCGGCGTGGGCGTGAAATTCTCGATCTCGCGCCACATGGCAGGCACGGTGGAATGGCGGATGCAAAAGACTTTCACCGACTATCTGGACGATGTGAAAGGTGTTTATCCATCTGAAGATCAACATGCTGTGGTGAACGGATACGACCTGACCGACCCGACAGGCAACTATCATGCGGGCCAGCAGCGCGGCAATGCATCCTTCAACGACTGGTTCGGCATGGCACGCGTGTCGCTCACTTGGAAATTCAACCTGCCCGACGGAAGGGGCTGCAACCTAAGCAAATTCTGACTATGGAACTGAAAGACCAACTTAAGCAACAGATTGATATAGAACGGCTTCCGAGGCATATTGCCATCATCATGGACGGCAACGGACGCTGGGCCAAGGAACGTGGCAAGCAACGCCTCTTCGGGCATCAGAGCGCCATCCAGTCGGTGCGTGAGGTGAGCGAAGCCTCGGCGGAAATTGGCGTGGAATACCTGACGCTCTATGCCTTCTCCACCGAAAACTGGAACCGACCTCTCGCTGAGGTTAGCGGGCTAATGTCGTTATTGGCGCAAACCATTAAGAATGAGGTTTCTACGATGAACAAGAACAGCATCAAGCTGAATGCCATCGGCGACCTTAAGAGCTTGCCCAAGGCGAACTACGACCAACTGATGCGGGCCATCGAAGACACGAGCCACAACACGCGTATGACGCTCACCCTCGCCCTGAGCTATTCTGGCCGCTGGGACCTGACCCAGGCCTCGCGCCGCATGGCAAAGGACGTCGCTGAGGGCAGGTTGAGTCCGGAGGAAATCAACGACAGCACCATCTCAGGTTATCTCTCCACCGCTGGAATACCCGACCCCGAGCTGCTTGTCCGCACCAGCGGCGAAGAGCGCATCAGCAACTTCCTGCTATGGCAGTTGGCCTATTCGGAACTGTATTTCACGCCCAAGTATTGGCCCGATTTCCGCAAGGCCGACCTTTACGAAGCCATCTTGAACTACCAGCACCGCGAACGCCGATTTGGCAAGACCAGCGAACAAGTCGCAAAATAATGACAGAATAACATAATAGTATGAAAACCAAATATATACGATTATTTTTGCTTTTTTTGGCCTTTCTTTCTTCGAGCCATGGCCTGATAGCCCAAATCCAGATTGGCGACGACCTTTCGGAGGTGGACTATTCGCGGCCCAAGGAGTACGAAATCGGCGGCATCGTCGTGGAGGGAGCCAAGTATGTGGACGCTTCCATGCTGAGCCTGCTTTCGGGCCTGCGCGTGGGTGAAACGGTGACCATTCCGAGCGACGACATCGCTTCGGCCATCCGGAAGATCTGGGAACAAGGCATGTTTGAGGACGTGGCCATCAACGCCACCGACTTCGTGGGCGGCAAGGTGTTTCTCCAAATCGTCATCAAGGAACGCGCAAGGGTGTCGAGGTTCTCCTTCACGGGCATCAAGAAAAGCGAAGCCGACGAAATACGCAACAAGATCAACCTGTCGCGCGGCGACATTGCCACCGACCACCTTCTGACCAAGACGCAGCGCATCATCGAAAACTATTATTACGACAAGGGCTTCCTCAACGTGGCCATCGACATCGAGCAGGTGGCCGACACCGCCCGCGAGAATTATGTTGACATGATCATCAACATCGACAAGGGACCGAAGGTGAAAATCGGGAAAATCAACGTCATTGGAAACGATAACCTCTCTGACGGCCAGATACTTGCCGCCATGAAAGAGACAAAGCAACGCGGCCATTTCGACCCACTCGACCCGTTGGGACCGCTCGTGGTGAACACCGTGGCCGACCTCGTGACACTGAAACCTTTGAAAGCCATCACGGGCATCGAGGAATACTTCTATGAGAACTACCGCCCGCGTATCTTCAAGGCTTCGCGCTACAAGGAAAGCGACTTCAAGGACGACAAGCAGAAAGTAATCGAGAAATACAACTCCAAAGGATATAGAGACGCCATCATCGTCCGCGATTCCGTTTATCGCATCGACGACCGCAACTTGGGCATAGACCTTGTTGTCGAGGAAGGCGACAAATACTACTACCGCAGCATCAACTGGACGGGTAACACGAAATACAGCAGCGAAACGCTCAGCAACGTGCTCGGCATCAAGCCTGGTGATGTTTATAACAAGGAGTTGCTCGACAAGAACCTGACCTACAGCGAGACCTCGCTTGACATCAGCTCGCTGTATATGGACGACGGCTACCTTTTCTTTCGTGCCGACCCCGTGGAGGTGGCGGTCGACAACGACTCCATCGACCTTGAAATACGCCTCACCGAAGGCAAGCAAGCTCGCATCAGCAATGTGACGCTCAAGGGCAACACGAAGACCTATGACCATGTGGTCCTGCGTGAACTCTATTCGCGTCCCGGGCAGCTCTACAGCCGCAGTGACGTGGTGCGCTCCGTCCGCGAACTAGCCACCTTGGGCTTCTTCAACCAGGAGAGCATCACCCCCGACATCAAGCCCAACTTTTCGGACAACACCGTTGACATCGAGTATTCCGTCGAGGAAGCCGCCGCCGACCAAATCAGCTTTTCAGGAGGCTATGCCGGTGGCTATCTGATGCTTCAGGCCGGGCTCTCGTTCTCCAACTTCTCATTTCGCAACATGTTCAAGAAAGACGCATGGCGCCCGATTCCCGCCGGCGACGGGCAGAAGCTTTCGCTGAACATAAGCACCATCGGCACCCAATACATCTATTACGGCTTCTCGTTCACCGAACCTTGGTTGGGCGGCCGCAAGCCCAACTCCCTGACAGTGTCGGTGTTCCAGTCGTTCCAGGCCAACTTGCGCGACAAGACTTCCGATAACTATGGTTGGTTCATGCGCACGGGTGTGACGGCAGGATTGGGGCGTCGCCTGACGTGGCCCGACGACTATTTTTCCTTGTATCAAGGCCTTAACCTGATGCGCTACAAATTAGACAACTACTCGACCCAATATTTGAACGTAGGTGACGGCAACGGCGTATTCAACCTGATTAGCTACAACATCGTCTTGAGCCGAAACTCGGTGAGCCAGCCGCTCTATCCGCGCAGCGGGTCTGAGTTCCAGTTGGGACTTGAAATCACGCCGCCCTATTCGCTGTTCTCGCCCGACAAGGACTATGCTTCCATGAATGAAAACGAGAAATACAAGTGGGTGGAGATGCATCGTTGGACATTCAAAGCCACTTGGTACACAGAGCTTTATGATAAACTCGTGTTGATGTCGAGAGTGCGCTTCGGTTATTTGGGCCATTTCAACAAGCAAATCGGTGCCACCCCATTCCACAGATATTATCTCGGCGGTTCAGGCTTGAACAACTATGCCTTGGATAGCCGTGAGTTTGTCGGTATGCGTGGCTATGCCGACAACACGCTAACGCCAGGCTACAACACCAACAGTACAGGAGGCAGGGGAGGCGACATCTTGACGAGATATACTTTGGAAATGCGCTATCCGCTGTCGCTCAACCCGCAGGCCACCATCTATGCGCTGACTTTCCTCGAGGCGGGCAACTGCTGGTTCGGTTTCGAGAACTTCAACCCCTTCGACGTGAAGCGCTCAGCGGGTGTGGGTGTGCGTATCTATCTGCCCATGTTCGGCTTGCTCGGCCTCGACTGGGGCTATGGCTTCGACGATATTCCAGGTACCACGGGCAACAACCACAGCCAATTCCACTTCTCCATCGGAGGATCGATTGATTAGTTGATAGTTGACAGTTGATAGTTTTGGGTTGGGAATTGTCAGAAGGAGGATAGTCCCGTAGGGACGATGGATAATAGGCAGGTGGTGAAGCGCAGCGAAACCCCTCAAGTAATGACGGAAAGAGTTTTTGGAACGATTATTGATAGAGAAAACAAAGCAAACAAATAACAGAAAAATGAAAGCAATTGGAAACTTAGTTTTGACAGCCGCCTTGGTTTGGGGCGGTGTCATGTGCGCTCACGCCCAAATAGTTGGCGGAGGCCAGAAAATCGTTTACGTTGATTCCGAGTACATTATGAGCAACATTCCCGAGTATGGTGACGCACAATCGGAATTGGAATCCTTGTCAACCAAATGGCAAAAGGAAGTGAAGGCAGCCTTCGATAAGGTGGAAGAGATGTATTCCAAGTATCAAACGGAGAAACTGCTTCTCTCGGAAGACCAAAAACAGGCCCGAGAGCAAGCCATCATTGCAAAGGAGCAGGAAGCCAAAAACTTGCAGATGCGGTATTTCGGCTCCGACGGCCAACTTTTCCAGAAACGTACCGAATTGGTGCAACCCATCCAAGAGAAGATCTACACCGCCATGCAGGAAATCGCACAACAGAAAAACTATGCCTTCGTCCTTGACCTCGCTTCGGGTACCTCAATTCTTTACGCGAGTGACAAGAACGACATCAGCGATGACGTTCTCGACCAGCTTGGCAACGTCATGCAGACCGTTCGCCGCGAAGACCGTCGTAAGGCAGGCAATGCGGGTGCTGGTTCGGCGGGTGGCAGCGTGAAACCGAAGAAATAATGCCGTTTTTGGGGAGGAAATGGAATAATTCTGTATCTTTGCAGCCTGAAAATCTGAAATTAGAGAGTTAATTTATTAAAAGTCAATAAAATGAACAAGTTATTCAAAGTATTGTTTTTGGGTGTCGCCCTTTTTGTGATGAGCGGGATGGCTCATGCCCAAGTTAAGATTGCCCATGTTAACACGGCTGAGATTTTGGATGCCATGCCTGACAAGACTACGGCAGAGAAGGCAATGGAAAAGTATTACAATGAGCTTCAGTCGCAGCTTCAGACCATGGCCAACGAGTATCAGACCAAGATGCAGGACTACGAAGCCAACCAAGCCACGATGTCGAATCTGGTCAAGCAGTCTAAGGAGAAGGAAATCATAGACATCCAGAACCGTATCCAGCAGTTCCAAGCCAACGCCGAGCAGGAATTCGAGGCCAAGCGCGCCGAACTGCTGAAACCCATCCTCGACAAGATCCAGAACGCCATCAACACGGTGGGTAAGGAAAAGGGTTACACCTATGTCCTCGATCTTGCCACGGGAGCCGCCGTCTATGTGGGTACCGATGCCATCGATGCCACCAATGACGTCAAGGCCAAGTTGGGCGTAAAGTGATTGACAAAGTGGAATTTGTATCAAGGATAGCTACAATGTAGCGGAACAGCCGACCCTATGGGGTCGGCTGTTCTATTATTTGATGCTCTCCCGCTTGACCTTTGCGAATCGAAGCAACTTTAAAATGCCCAACGGCTTGCGGTCGTCTTTGTTGGCGAGGTTGAGGTAAAGCCCGAATTTCTTGGCAATTGGGATTTTGAATGTTTCCACAAACTCGATCAAAGTACCGTCGGGGTCTTCGACGTAGGTGAAGTGGCCGTTGGCATCGCCCATGCCGAAGTCGGCGCCGCTGTCGCACACGAAGGGATGCCCCATCGCTTCGGCCTGCATTTTGACGGCCTCCATGTGGCGCACGTCAAAGCAGAGGTGGATGAAGCCCGGGTCGCCCCAGAAGCGGTTTTCGTAGAGCTTCTTGCCTGGCACATCAACGGCTTGGATGAGCTCTAAATGTGAGGTGCCCATGATGCGGCTCAAAGGCCCTTCGATGGGCTTGGAGCGTTCCAAAACGACGCGGCGCAGGGTGCTTTTGCCGCCTTCAAGGGCTTGCAAATCCTCAAAAACGCCAGTCTGGTCGAAGACGATCTTATCGTATTCGAGCAGTTGCATATAGAAGGGCAGTGAACGGTCGATGTCGCTCACGCCGATGACGGCGCCGTTGGCACCGCCCGTCAGTTTTTTCTCGTCGATGAAGACGTAGTCGTCCTGTTCGAGCTGGAACAGGTTGTCGTAGGGGTCTTTCAAGAAGAAATGCTTCTGGCCTGTTGGCGCGGTGAGGATTTCGCTGACGACGTCGAGGTCCTTATTAATAAAGGTGTTGTAAGCTGCTTCGATGTCCGCCGTCTTGACTTTGGCGACGAAGATACCCAAGTCGCCGAGTCTGACAGGCTCTTTCAAGTAGTTCAGCGGGCGGCCTTTGGGTTGCCAGATTTCGAAGCCGCCACCGCCGCGAATGTTTACCGCGATGCCAGAACGACGTGGCTGGGGCTTGCCGCCCGTGTAGGGCAGCATTCGCTCGGCCACGCCTTCGTCGTCAACGATTTTGATTTCGAAACCGAAGTTGTCGTAGTACCATTTCCAGGCTTCGACGAAGTCGCTCACGCCGATGCCCACTTGCTGTATGCCGCAGATGATTTTTTCGTTCATGGTGTGTGTATTTTAGCTGTAAGCTATAAGTAGTAAGCTGTAAGCCAAGAGATTGCGTTGCTTATGGCTTACTGCTTACGGCTTAAAGCTAATCATGTTGCTGATATTTTTCTTGATAGTTTGTAATACAAAGGTAAGCAATACTTATGGATATGCGCCATCAGTAATTCAGTTTTTCCGATGAGTTTGCGGTGCCGCTGCCGCTTGATGGCACACACGGCGATTTGGCCGCATTTGTCTACATCGAGGCCGTTGGCTTGGCCGGCGTCCATCTTGGAGTGGGCTGTGCCGTCGCCGTGGAGGGCGCTCTTGCTGATTTGCGTGTTGATGCGTCCCGGGATGAGGAAGGTCACGCTGATGTTGTCGTATTCCAATTCCAAAGACTCATAGAAGCCGAACAAGGCGTGTTTGGCCGCGCAATACGCCGAGCGCAGCGGGAAGCCGAAGAGTCCCGATAGGGAAGTGGTGACACTGAACTGGACATGCTCCTTGGCGAGAATCATCTCCTTGAACTTCTTGACGAGATACACCCCGCTGAGGAAGTCTATTTTCAGGATTTTCTCATCGACGCTGATGTCGGTGTCGAGTGCCTTTTCGCGTTGCGAGATGCCCGCGTTGAGGACGAAGAGGTCGATGGTCAAGTGGTTGGAAATCACGAAGTCGTGGAGGCGGTCGATGGAGGTGTAGTCGTCGAGTTGGGTCTCGGTGGCGTAGGCGTTCACGCCGAGTTGCTCGCATTCGGATTTCACGGCGTTGAGGTCGTCGATGCCGAGTCCGGTCAGCACGAGGTGGCAGCCTTCCTTGGCTAAGTGCAGGGCGATGCTGCGTCCGATGCCTGTGCCTGCGCCGGTGACGAGTGCCGTTTTGTCTTTGAGGTTTAGCATTTTGTACTTTTTCTGTTGGGTTGCTGCCCCACACTGCGCTGGGCTTGTGTGGGGTTAATAAGGTGTCGTCCCTTCGGGACGTGGCCTGCCGGGCAGTCAAGAAGCCCAGCTTTCCGCCTGCAAAATTAAAAATAAATCCTTCACGGTTGGGATAATCAATATATTTACTAATTTTGTTGCCCCAAAATGCGGCTGCCACGGTGTGACAGCCCTACAATTGGTTCGGCTGCCACAGTGTGACAGCCCTACAACCGAACAACTGAATAACTGAACAACTGGACAACTGCAAACTACAAACTAATAAAGATGGACATTTTCGAAAGAATATCAAAGGATTCCGGCGGCCCGATTGGGCAGTACCGCGAGCGTGCCGACGGCTATTTCGCTTTTCCCCGCTTGGAAGGCGAGATGGGTCCGCGCATGACCTTCAACGGCAGGGAAGTGCTCTGCTGGAGCTTGAACAACTATTTGGGCTTGGCCAACCACCCTGAAATCCGCCGCGTGGACGCCGAAGCCGCCGCCAAATACGGCCTCGCCGCCCCGATGGGCGCACGCATGATGACGGGCCACACGCGAATGCACGAGCATTTCGAGCACGAGCTTGCCGACTTCGAGAAAAAGGAAGCCGCCTACCTCTTCAACTTCGGCTACCAAGGCATCGTGTCCACCATCGACACGCTGACTTCGCCGCACGACGTGATCGTCTATGACAACGAAGCCCACGCCTGCCTCTTGGACGGCATCCGCCTGCACATTGGCAACAAGTACAAATACCGCCACAACAACATGGAAGACCTCGAGAAGAAGCTGAAAGTGGCTACCGAGGTCGTGGCCAAGACGGGTGGCGGCATCCTCGTCATCACCGAGGGCGTGTATGGCATGACGGGCGCGCTTGGCGACCTTGCCGGCATCGTGGCCCTGAAGAAGAAATACAGCTTCCGCATCCTCATCGACGACGCTCATGGCTTCGGCGTGATGGGGCCCAACGGGCGCGGCACCTCGGAGCACTTCGGCGTGATGGACGACATCGACATCTACATCGGGGCCTACGCCAAGGCCATGGCCATCATCGGTGGCTTCGTGGCCGGGCCGAAGTATGTCATTGAGTATCTGCGTTATAACATGCGATCGCAGATGTACGCCAAGTCGTTGCCGTTGGCCATCGTGGAAGGCTGCGAGAAGCGCCTCGAAATCATCCGCAGCGCCGAGGGCGACGCACTCCGCAAGCAGCTGTGGACGGTGACCCGCGCCTTGCAGAGCGGCTTCCGCGACTTGGGCTTCGACATCGGTCCGGCCGAGGCTTGCGTGACGCCCGTGCATGTGCAGGGCGACGTGGTGCAGGCCACCAATATCGCCATGGACTTGCGCGAGAACTACAAGATCTTCTGCTCGGTGGTCACCTATCCCGTCATCCCCAAGGGCATGATTATCTTCCGCATCATCCCGACGGCGGCGCACACGATGGACGACGTCAACTACACCTTGAACGCCTTCAAGGAGGTGAAGGAAAAGCTCGCCACGGGCTATTATGACGGCACTGAGGTGCCGAATATGCGTATCGAGTGAGATCTTCAAGTGTACGGATTAGAGAGCGAAAAAAATCGCTCTCTTTTTTGCGCCTTTGAAATATTGTCATATCTTTGCACTTTCAATAAATGAGATAATCCCAAAGATATGATAATATGATACTCGTAAAACAAGTTGGCGTTTACGTCAACATCCTGAATTGCAGGCTCAAGAAGTACTTGGCCGAGGTCTTCAAGAAAAACGGCGTCAACCTGACGGCGGAGCAGTATTTGGTGATGGACACCCTTTGGAACGAAGGCACGCTCACCCAGCAGGCCATCGCCTTCATCATCCAGAAGGACAAGAATTCGGTGACGCAATTCATTGACAATCTGGAGAAAAAGGGCTTGGTGACGCGTTCCGTAGCCAAGGAAGACCGTCGTGTGAACAACATCGTTGTGACCGCCGAGGGAATGGCGCTCAAAGATTCCACCAAACAGTTGGCCATCGACACGATGAACAAGGCGTTGGCAGGTATTCCTGAAGAGGATGTTTTGGTATTCGTGGACGTTTTGAAGAAGATTTGCAGCAATATATGACGCTTTTCTTGTTTTTTATGGCATTTGGTATGATAATTGGATTTGACACTTCGAATATAGTTTATAAATGTATATTTTTGCAACACAATTTTCAGTGAAATGAATAGAAATATGAAATTTTTGATGTCGGTATTGGTATTGGCCGTGATGATGAGTTCGTGCAACAAAGGCGAAGGCAAGGGCGGCACGGCCACCATTCAAGGCTTCGTGAAACTCGTCCACCATCCCGACGACGACTACACACTGACCCCCGACACGATGGCCGCCGCCAAGACCGACGTGTTCCTCGTGTATGGCGACAACGGCTACTTCGGCGACGATGTGGAGACCGGGCAAGACGGAATGTACCAGTTCGAGTACCTCACGCCGGGGTGTTACACCGTGTATGCCTATTCCACCTTGCCTTCGGGCGAGAAAATCGCTGTGAGTGAAGACGTTGAACTGGCTCGTGGCGCGGTGGCGCAAGTGCCCACCCTCTACATCCACGACGGCAAGGCCTACGGTACATCCATCGTGAAAGGGCGCGTGCATGCCTCGTTCTACCACAACGGCAGCTGGCAAGGCGAAGGCTGGGCCTACGAACATCGCGTCTACATCCGCCGAGTGGGCGAGGAGATGCACTTCGACGACGTGCGTGTAGGCGCTGACGGCTGGTTCGCCTTCCAAAAACTGCAACCAGGTGAATACGAGGTGTTTACCGTTACGGAAGACATCACGACCGAAATGCCCGAACTGCTGTTCCAGTCCATCACCGTCGGCGAAGCCGGACAAATCCTTGAACTCGACGAACAGTTTGAGGTTGTCATTAATGTATAGGTAGGAGGTAGGAAATGCGGAATTAAGAATGCAGAATGCAGAATGCAGAATTAAGAATGCGGAATTTTGAATTTTGAATCTTAAATATACAATTGATTATGAAACGTTTAGCAATGGTGATGTTTTTGCTTGCCATCGGTGGTTGGGCTACGGCCCAAACGGTGAGCGAGGCCACGGTCATCAAGCGCGAGAACCGCAAGGGCATGACTGTCAAGGAATGGAACACGCAGGCGGGCAGCAAACGCGCCTTCCTCGACCATGTGACGACTTACGACGAGCTGGGCCGCAAGATTGAGGAAATCGAATACGCCAGCTACGGGCAGAAGTCGCGCGTGGTGAGCGAATACCCCGAAGGCAGCGGCGTGGAAGCCAAGGTGGTGCGCGAAATCGAGTACAATGACCGCGACAAGGTGGTGCGCATCCGCAAGTTCGAGTACAACGAAGACGGCTCGAAGAAACGCCAGCTGAACTACTATCCCAACGGCAAATTGGAGTCGGTGAAGACCTTCGAGGTCGTGTTCAAGGAATGATGGACGCGATCCTCGACATAGTGCGCGGCATGAAGCCGATTACTTTGGACGAGATGAGCGGCGTGAAGCTGATGAACCGCATCGACACGAAGTATCTCGTCACGGAGGCGCAGTTGGTGGACATCTTGCTGCGCATCCGCGAGGGCTACTATGCCCAAGAGGTGGAAGGCAAACGCCTGTCGCCCTACAGCACCGTGTATTACGACACGCCCGACCTGACGATGTACCTCATCCACCACAACCGCCACTTGGTGCGCGACAAGGTGCGCGTGCGCACCTACGTCGATTCGCGCCTGACCTTCTGCGAGGTGAAGCACAAGAGCAACAAGGGCCGCACGAAGAAGAAACGCATCGCCGTGGAACCCATCCCCAACATCATCGACAACCCCGAAGCGGCGGCGTTCTTGGCCGAGAAGCAGCCTTACGAGGTCGGTTCGCTCAGCCCGCACCTCACGACCATCTTCGACCGAATCACCTTAGTGAACTACGGCAAGACCGAGCGCCTCACCATCGACTGCAACCTGCGTTTCGAGAACCTGCGCAACGGCGCGACGGCCTCGATGTCGCCCTTGGTGGTGATGGAACTCAAGCAGGACGGTCGCGCCCACTCGCTGCTCAAGGACGTGCTTTTCGACTTGAGAATCAGGCCCTTCAAGGTCAGCAAATACTGCATCGGCACCTGCCTGACCCGCCCCGACGTGAAACAGAACCGCTTTAAGAAGAAACTGCGTATGATAGAGAAAATGAGAGCTTTAAGCTATAAGCTATAAGCCGTAAGCTTGGTCTGACGATGCTAATAGCCAACGGCCAAGAGCTAATAGCCAAACAACTGAACAACTAAACAACTGAATAATATGAAATTACTACAAGCATTGCTCGCAGGGCAGGAATACGACGACGAGATTGCCCGCGAATTTGGCGGTGGCGCCACGGGGATGGACTTCCTCGGCGTGCCCTTCATCGACCCGCAAAGCCTTTGGACGACGCTCATCCGCTTCGTTTTCAACTTCTTGGTGTGCTGGGTCATCATCCATTGCTTCTACTACAAGAAGGCCAACCGCAAGGACTATTACTTCACCTTCATCATGTTCGCCGTGGTCATCTTCCTTATCATTTCGCTCATGGAGAACATGAAGATGAACATCGCCTACGCCCTCGGCCTGTTTGCCATCTTCGGCATGATCAGGTATCGGACGGAGACCATCAAGATTCGCGAGATGACGTACCTCTTCGTGGTGATGGGCCTCAGCATCGTCAACGGCATGGCACTCTCGACGAGCTACCTCGAACTGATTCTCGTCAACTTGCTTATCGTGCTGATCATCTGGGTTCTCGACGGCACCAAGATCCTCAACCACACGGGCATGAAGATCGTGCTTTACGACCGCATCGAGAACACCAAGCACGGCAAGGAAGCCGACCTGAAGGCCGACCTCATCGAGCGCACGGGATTGGATATCAGCAAGGTAGAGGTGGGACATATCGACTACCTCCGCGACGTGGCCTACGTCAAGGTGTATTACAAGCCCATCGACGGCGAGGTGAACACCATCGACACAATTACGAAGCTGAAGGATTTCACTGAATGATGACCATGACCACTAACCATGACCATGACCACTAACCATGACCACTAACCATGACCATGACCATGACCACTAACACTAACCATGACTATGACTGGTTTTACCGATGCTTGAGGTTGGCAACTTTTCGTCAAACGAATCAGAGCCAAAGGAAAAGCTGTTCACCCGAAGTCTCGTTAAAGCGGTCATAGTCATAGTCACAAGTCATAGTCACAAAAGAAACAATGAAAAGGTCATTAACCATAGCGATACTGCTGCTCGTTGCGGCCACAGGTTTCGCGCAGAGCGGGCGCACGACCGACTTCGGCGGCATTGCCTCGGCCGAGCTTGAGGTGGGCTTGCCCTCACGGTTCGCCCTGACGGTGGAAGAGGAACTGCGGTTCTACCAAAACTGCACGCAATTCAACCGCTGGCTCACTTCGGTAGGCGTCGAGCACAGCCTCATGGCCAATCGGATGAAGGTGGGCCTCAACGCCGACTACATCCGCCGTCACAACGACGAGGGCTATTACGAAAACCGTTGGCGCACAGGTCTGTATGTGACTTATTCCGAAACGTTCCGCCACTTCAAGTTCGGCATCCGCAGCAAATTGCTTTTCACCTTCTACGACGAGCGTACGGGCGAGCACCGCGTGAACCCCAAGCTGTATTGGCGCAACCGCCTGCAAGCGAGCTACCAACAGCCCAACAGCCGCTTCAAGTACAGCCTCAGCGCCGAGCTTTTCTGGCTCACCAACGACCCGAAAGGCCGCATCGTCGACAACCTGCGCACGGTGGCCTCAGTGGAATATCGCCTCACACGAAGGCACTATCTTTCCCTTTTTGCCCGCATGGACAACGATTTGCAGGTGAAGGAACCTGTGGACCGGTTCTGGCTCGGGCTGACGTTTGAGGGGAAATATTGAAAAAAACACATTTTTTTGTTTTTATGTCCTAATTATCAGTACCTTTGCACGCTCAAAAAGACAAACGAAATATGATAAACCATTGTAAGTCATTGATAATCAATAAGATTAACGAGGGTGGGGGGGGGTAAAACTCTAATCCTTACATTTGTTTACACCTTATCCAAGGCAAGGCATGGGCTTTGTCTTGGATTTTTTTTGCATAGCGGGGCACAGGGGGGTAAAAAACGCCCCCAATCATTGAAATCTGAAATTTGAAATCTGAAATCTTTAAATTAATAACCTTTTAAATCAAACCTAACTAAATCTTCAAACAAATGTCCAATACCAACAACAAACTGAAAACCATCGTGTTTTCGCTCGGGCTGGTAGCCATGACGCTGACAGCCAACAACCTCAATGCACAGGACTACGCCAATCGCAGTCTGTTCGGACGGGAGGGAGAAATCGCTAACGGCAACCGCGACGGCGAGACCTCTTTCACCGTGAACACCCAAGACTTCGGGCAAGACGCTCCCTTGGGCAGTGGCATCGTCATCCTTTTGGCTGCCGGCGCAGGCTATGCAGTCCTCAAGAGAAAGGAGGAACAGCAATGAAAAAGTTGGCCATTTTCGTGGCGGCCTTCGTGCTGACCCTCGGTCTTGCGCAATGCAAGAAGGAACAACCCAATGCCCAAACCCCTGAAGGCGAAAAGGTTCACATCAGCGTGAAGGTGGGCAACAACGGTTCAAGGGCCGATGTCGATCCCTCAACGGGACACATCACTTTCAAGGATGGCGACATACTTTATGTCGGCTACAACGGCGCAAAAGTGGGTGGAGAGCTGACTTACAGCACTTCCGCCAGCAGCTTCAGCGGCGACCTCACCATCGCCCAAGACGGCGACGACAAACCCTTGTATTTCTACTACATGGGTGGCCTGACAGCGACTGAGGTTGATGCCACGCATTACACGGTTGACATCAGCGACCAAACCTCGAACTATCCCGTGATTTCCAGTGGCACTTCCACCGCCAACTATACCGGGGCTGGAGCCTACACCACCACGCTGCTCAACTATTGCGCCTTGGTGAAGTTCGCGACGAACGTCATATCTGGCACGGTTAGCGTCGGGGGCATGAACACAGTGGCTACTGTTAATTTTGGGACAAATGAAATCACCCCTGGCACCATCGGCACCGTAAGTTTCGCCACTGACGGCAGCGGCGAAGGATGGACTATCCTCCTCGAACAAAATGCAGTGGATGATGCAGCCGTTACAGCCACTGGTTATGAAGACGGCACATGCGATGTCCCTGCGATAACGAACAACATGTTCTACACCACGGGTGTCAGTATCTCATTGACCGCTACACCTTCCGTCCCTACCGGTGCCATCAACGGCCAGTTCACCATCAATTCCAGTGGCGACAAAGTGTGGTTCTCGCAGGGCAACCTGCAGGCCACCACGACCGACAATGGCAGCAGCTGGAGTTGGGCCTTTGCAACAAACCAGTACGACAAAATCGGCAATGCCACAGCCAATACCCGCATCAACGGCAACGGAACAGTTTCCGACAACGGCACAGTGGACCTCTTCGGCTGGAGTACCTCCGCAACATATTTCGGCATCCACAGCAACACGGGTCTTGATGACTATTCTGGTGATTTCGTTGACTGGGGCACCAATGCCATCTCCAACGGTGGCAACACAGCCAACCAGTGGCGCACGCTGACCCAAGACGAGTGGAATTATCTGTTCAACACCCGTACAGCATCAACCGTCAACGGGACCTCCGATGCCCGCTTTGCCAAAGCCTATCTCTTTGAAAACATCCACGGCATTATCCTCTTCCCCGACAATTATACCCATCCCTCCGACGTGACTGCGCCCACGGGTATCAATGCTACGGACAATACCAGTTATGACAACAATCAATACACTGCTGAGCAATGGGCCAAGATGGAAGCTGCCGGTGCAGTGTTCCTGCCCGCTGCCGGCTCCCGATATGGCGGCAGCACATTCATGTCTTCAGCTCATGGATACTGGTCTTCTACAGCCTCCGGTGACCTTGGCAGAGCAGCCTACTACCTCTACTTCAACCAAAACAACCTCTCAGTTTCGGACATGAGCCGCTATTACGGATACTCCGTCCGCCTGGTGCACGACGTGAACTAACCCGAATAAAACCTAATCCTCTGGGATTTTCGGGGAGGAAAGATGATATGGAAGGCGCCTTCATTATTTGAGGGCCGCCTTTTTTTGGTGGGTTTTGGGGCGTGGGGCGACTGCCACGGTGTGCGGCTGCCACGGTGTGACAGTCATCTGATTGTTGTTGAGACTTCAACCAAATAGCTTTTGATTTCTCCTTCTGACGGAGGATTGGGAATGATATAATCCACTTCCTCCGAGTAATCGACATCCACAAAATAGGACAATTGCGACCGAAACAGCTTGTCCGAGAACAGGTCGCCGAAAATCTCCATTGCCCTTAGGCTGATTTCGACGAGCGAATACTTTTCCTTCAACAAGAAATACAAGTCAACATAATCCTTCCATTTCGACCTTCTTCCCAAAGCGTAGGCTTTCATGGCCGCAAGGTCCAACAATTCAGGCAATTTCAAGACACCATCGAAATCATTGGTAGCCTTGATATGGAACGGGTATTGGAAAAATGTGACTTTCACCTCATTGACCACCAAGTTCATCTGGTCGGCAACGTTCCAAGTCACAACGAAAGGAAAGCCCGTGGATTGCACTTTTTCGACGATCTTTTTCCGATTGAGCGAAGCGAACTTGAACAAATCGAAATCGATGGAACGCCGATGACCAAGATATAAGGCAATGGCAGTGCCGCCTACAAGGTAATACTCGCGACTGAATTCGCCAACGAGAGGCAAGAGCTCAATTTGCTTGCTGTCTAGGATTTCTTTGTGGAACATAACGGTTGAAGACCAATGTAAAATAGTTGTAGATTTGCGGGAAATAATTCAGTTTTTGCCTGCCTTTGGCCGCAAAGAAGACTTCGGCCACCTTGTCCATACCCATCATGTTGAACAAAGCCTTAACGTCATCCATTGTGCCATAGTTCAGTATCGTCTCCACCAAGAGGCTGTCGCTGATGTCTTTTTTCTTGGCTTCTGGCGTGTACCAAAACAAGGCGGCATGGTCGGCTATATATTTTTCTCTCGTTGTCATGGCGCAAAAATAAGAAAAATTTCCCAAATACGCCATTTTTTCCATTTAGGTTTCCTATCTTTGTGGGCGTTATTGCGAAACAATCAAATTTTTTCAATATGAAAACGATCCATCATTTCAGAAGAATCGGCGGCATCAGCCTGATTGTCGGCGTGTTGCTGCTGTCCTTCATGCCCTCTTGCGGCAAGAAGGGAACCACTACCACCTCCCCAAAGGTGATCGTGGAACAAATCAAGCCCATGAGCGAGGCATTGCTACCCTTGTTGGACAGCTACACTTCGGGGGTCATCACCGAGGGCGAACCCATCGTGGTGCGCTTCAAGGACCCGCAGGCAATGAAAGTGCACCAGGGCGAGGCACTGCCCTCCAAACTCTTCAACTTTACGCCCGAACTGAAGGGCAAGGCCGTGTGGGTCGACGAGAACACGGTGGCCTTTGAGTACGACAAGATCGACAACACGAAGCAGTACGTCTGCCATTTCAAGGTGGCCGAAATGCTTGATGTCGCTACGTCCGAGAGCTTGGAGTTCGGCTTCGGCGTGCGCCGTCAGACCTTCAGCTTAGCCGTCGTCGATCCGGTGTGCGAAGCCAATGACGTGATGGGCTACCAACTGTTTGTGGCCTTCGCCACGCCCATCGAGGCTGAGGATGCCGTAAAGATCTTCGACGAGACCACCCGCAGCCAGTATCAAATCGAGACCAACTATTTGGGCAACAACATGTACGATTTCATGTTGCAGTCGATGCCCCGCAAAGACGCTGACTATCAGGTTGAAGTGTTGCTCAACGGCAAGAATGTCGGTTCCGAATCGCAAATCAAGCGCAGCCTGACTGTGTATGCCAAAGACAAGTTCGTGCCTGTCAGTTTCGAGGTCGAGAATGCTTCGGGGCAAGCCACCCTGTTTTTCAGCCAGCCGCTGAAGGCCGGACAGAACCTGAACGGCTTGGTCGCATTCGACGAGAGTAAACTTGGCTACAAGTCTGACATACAAGGAAATAGCATTAAGTTCTATTTCGACAAGTCGAGCCTCTATCGCTACCAGATGGAAGACATCACCAT
This sequence comes from Bacteroidales bacterium, assembly GCA_017439405.1. Taxonomy (GTDB): domain Bacteria; phylum Bacteroidota; class Bacteroidia; order Bacteroidales; family F082; genus Limimorpha. The sequence continues at coordinate 109,002 of JAFSJF010000069.1, read as the reverse complement.
GACCGTGAGCGGCATCCGCAGCGCCGACAACCAAGTGCTGCAAGACGAGGCCGAGTTCCCCTTCTCGCTCACCGACTATGAGCCGCAAGTGCGCTGGACCGACGAAGGCAACATCGTGCCCGACATCAAGGAAACGACAGTGTATTTCGACGCCGTTTGCTTAGACGGGGTGACGTTGAGGATCGTCCGCATTTTCGACGACAACATCCTCTCCTTCATTCAGGAGAACGACCTGAGCGAGACCAACGGCGTGCATAAGGCCGGCCGTCTCGAGAAGAAGGTGCGCCTGCAATTGGACAACCCGTTCCCCACGCAATGGAAAACCTTCCCCATCGTGCTTTCCGACTATATCAACGTGGAACCCGGCGCGATGTACCAGCTGAGCCTCAACTTCGGTCCAGCCGACTACATCTTTGCCTCCGAAGAAATGCGGAAAGACGTGGCCGACAACGCCCAGCGCGAGGCCGAATACTGGGACGGCGACGGCTACGACTACAAGGAATACCGCTACGAAGGCGAGTGGGGCGACCCCAACGGCTACTACTATTATAACTATGTGGAGCAGAAGAAGAACATCATCGTCAGCGACTTGGCCGTGACCGCCAAGATGGGCCGCAGCGACGTGGTGGACGTTTACGTCTATCAAATCTCCGACGCCACGCCCGCATCGGGTGCCGAGGTGACGGCCTACAACTTCCAGAAACAGCAAATCGGCAAGGGCAGCACCGACGGCAAGGGCCATGTGCAGATGCAGTGCGCCAACAAGCCCGCCTTCATCGTGGCCACCGACCGCAAAGGCAGCAAGTCGGTAATCAAACTGAGCGACGGCAATGCGCTGTCGTACAGCCGCTTCAATGTGGACGGCGAACCCGTCGAGAAAGGCGTGATTGGTTTCGCCTACACCAACCGTGGCGTGTGGCGTCCCGGCGACGAGCTCCAACTCAACCTCATGCTCGCCGACGCCGACAACCAATTGCCCGAAAACTACCCCGTCGTCCTCGAAGTGGTGGACGCTTCAGGCCGCCTCTACGCCAAGCAGGTGAACACCAAGCCCGTGAACGGCATCTATTGCTACACCGTGCCGACCAACGTGAGCGACGAAACCGGCCTGTGGACGGCACGCTTTAAGGTGGGCACCACCACCATCACCAAGAGCCTCCGCGTGGAAACCGTGAAGCCCAACCGACTGGAAATCAGGTTTGAGCTTCCCGAAGTCATCAGCTTGAGCAAGCCAGAGCGCGTGGCCTTGGTGTCGAAGTGGCTCAATGGATTGAAAGCCAATGGATTGAAAGCTGAAGTGGATGTGAAGGTGCGTAGCGGAAAGACCAGCTTCAAGGGCTTCGAGAAATACAGCTTTGAGAACGAAACCGAGCGTTTCGAGCCGACCGAGCTTTCGGTGTTCAGCGGCGCCTTGGGCAGCGAGGGCATGGCCAACGTGGGCTTCGGGCCTTTGGCCGAAATCTCCTCGCAGCAGATGATGAACGCCGTGTTCACCACCAAGGTCTTTGAGCAAGGCGGCGACTTCAGCATTGCGTCATTCAAGGCCATGCTGTCGCCCTATTCGCGCTATGTCGGCGTCGAACTGCCCGAAAGCACCGCCAAATACGGCAGCTACTACGACACCGGCAAGGACTGGAAGTTCAACGTGGCCGTCGTCAACGAGGACGGGAAGCTCAACAATTCGGTGGTTTCGCTTGACTACGCGCTCTACAAGTTGGATTCCTACTGGTGGTGGTCGAGTGAGGATGAATACAGTCTGCAACGCTATGCCTCAGGCACTTACAAGAAACCCGTCAAGAACGGCAAGCTGACCTGCAACGGCACCACCTCCGTGACGTTCAACATCAGCAACGAGAACTGGGGCAGCTATCTTCTCGTCGTCAACGACACGCAGGGAGGCCACACCTTCGCCAAGGTCATCAGTTTCGACTGGGGCTATGGCCACAGCGCGTCGGCCTCGGGTGCACCGGCACAGCTCTCGATGAAGACCACCGCCGACGGCTACCAAGTGGGCGACAAGATTGTGGTGACCTTCCCCGCCAACGACAAGGCCAAGGCCCTCGTCACCGTCGAGGCCAACGACAAGGTGATGCAGACCCTGTTCCTCGAAAACCTCGGCGAAGAGGGTAGGGTGGAACTCACCGCCACCGCCGACATGGTCCCGAATGTGTATGTCTATGTCGCCCTGATTCAGCCCCATGATGCCGCCAACGACCTGCCCATCAGGCTCTACGGCGTGGTGCCCGTGAAGGTGGAAGACAAGAAGATGCAACTGCAACCCGCCCTCACCATGCCCGAAACGGCCAACACGAAGAAGAAAATCGAAGTGAAGGTGAGCGAGGCCAACAAGCAAGCCATGACCTACACCTTGGCTGTGGTCGACGAGGGCATCCTTGGCCTGACCAACTTCAGCACGCCGAATCCTTACGGCTACTTCAACAGCAAGCAGTCGCTGAAGGTGCGCACTTGGGACAACTACAGCAACGTCATCGATGCCTTCAGCGGCGAGTTGGGTTCCGTCTATGCCATCGGTGGCGACGGCATCCTCAACCAGGAAATCACTTTGGACAACCGCTTCAAGGCCTACGCCGTCACCCTCGGCCCCTTCGAGCTGAAGGCCGGCGCGAGCAACACGCACGAGTTTGAGGTGCCGCAATGCTCAGGCGCGCTGCGCTTCATGGTGATTGCCAAAGGCGACAAGAAAGCCTTCGGCAGCGCGGAGAAGAAGATGACCGTCGTCGATCCAATCACGCTCTACGCTTCTGCGCCGCGTGTGGTGGCCCCTGGCGACGGACTGACGATGAAGGTGCAGGTGCTGTCGCCCACGCTCAAGGGCAAGACGCTGTCGGTGAAGTTCGACAACCAGAACCTCAACGCCGTGGGCACGCTGCCCACCTCGGTCAGCATCGACCAGAACGGCGAGGGCTTGATAGCCGTGCAGACCAACGTCCCGCAAACCTCCGGCAACGCCGTGATGAAGGTGAGCGTGAGCGACGGCAGCTACACCGCCGAGTCGTCGACGACGATGCCCATCCGAATGCCTTACGCCGAGCGTCGCAACACCATCATGAAGGAAATCGAGGGCGGACAGTCGCTGAGCATCCCGTTCAACCTCGCGGGCATGGCCGGCACGCAACAAGGCAAGGTGACGGTGTCGTCGCTGCTGCCTGTCGACCTGTTCAGCCGTCTCGACTTCCTGACCTTCTATCCGCACGGCTGCCTTGAGCAAACTACCTCGAAGGCCTTCCCGCAACTGTATCTCGGCTATTTCATGCAGCAGGACGAAAACGGCCAAGCCAACACGCGGAGCAACATCGAGGCCGCCATCGCCAACCTGCGCTCCTACCAGAAGTCGGACAACTCCTTGACCAACTGGGCCGGAGGCACCTATAGTGACCCGTGGACCGAAATCTACGCCTTGCATTTCCTCGTTGAGGCCCAAAAACAAGGCTTCGACGTGCCGCAATACTTCATCGACGGCCTCAAGAGCTATCAGTCAAGCAAGGCCAAGCAGTGGAAGAACAACCCCGACTACAAGCAGGGCGAGACCATCCAGGCCTACCGCCTCTTCGTGTTGGCCTTGGCTGGCGCTCCTGAGATGGGCGCGATGAACCGCTTCAAGGAAATGGAGATGAACTACACGCTCACGCAAGCCATCACCGCAGCGGCCTTCGCGCAGACCGGCAAGACCACCGTGGCGCAAAACCTGATGCCTTACGTTAGCGAGGGTGAGCAGATGTCGGACTACTACACTTCGTTTGGCTCCACCACCCGCGACCTCGCCTTCCTGACCTACGCCCAGATGCTGTGCGGCACCGACGCGCAAACCGTCAGGAGCAACATCAACGCGCTGTGCGGAATCTTGAACAGCGGTCGCTGGTTGGACACCCAGTCGACGGCCTTCGCGCTCTTTGTACTGGGCAAATACGCCGAGCAGCAAGGCGTTTCGGGCGAAAACCTCTCCGCCGTGGTGAAAGCCAATGGAGAGGAACACACGCTGAACACCAACATGAGTGCAGCAGGCTTCGGCTTTGTGCCGAAGGTGGGCAGCAACACCGTGGAAATCAAGAACAACGGCAGCCAGAAGTTGGTCGCAAACGTGTTCACCAAGACCGCAGTGGCCGAATACGATATGGAAGAAGGTGGCAACACCATTCGCATGGCGGTGAACTACACCGACAAGAACGGCAATCCCGTGAATTTGACCAACTTGAACGTTGGCACCGACCTCCGTATCCAGATGACGGTGCAGAACCCGAGCGAGTATCGGGTGACGGAGTTGGCCCTGTCGTATTACCTGCCTTCGGGCTGGGAGTTGGTGAACGATCGCATGACCGGTGGCGAGACCAACACCGGCGCCAAGCACATCGACCTCCGCGACGACCGAGCCTACTTCTACTTCGACCTGATGCCGGGCGCGAAGAAGACCTTCACCCTGAAGGCCAACGCCACCTACGAGGGCAACTACATGATTCCCGCCGTGCGCTGCGAGGACATGTACAACGCCGAGATCTATTACCAGATTCCGGCCCGTGGGTGTGTGGTGAAGTAAGCGTCGTGACTCTGATTTGGAAAGTAGTGGCAGGCCTTGTGCTTGCCACTATTTTTTGTGTTGGCGGGAAAAGGTTGGGGGAATTTCATGGGTGATGAAGGAAGGTTTGGTTTTATTCGTTATTTTTGCAGGGTTGAATTAACTCATTTATGGACAAAGAATTGGCAATATATCAACCTGAAAGTAGTTCTGTTGTTGTTTATCACAGCGATGACGATGCCGTGCAATTGGAAGTCCAGCTGTCGGAAGAAACGGTTTGGCTTACCCAAAGGCAAATGTCGTGGCTGTTTGATACGACATCACAAAACATTACGATTCACATCAATAATGTTTACAAGGAACGCGAACTTGAAAAAGAGGCAGCTTGTAAGGATTTCTTACAAGTTCAAGAAGTCCACGACCGTTTTCTTTGCATAGACGATACGGTTTATCATATTGGCGCATCGCTGAAGGACTTGGGGAAAAAGTGGTTCGCTTTTGGGCGGATGGAGCTTGGAACTGACGCGCTGTTGCAGAAAATGTGAGTTGGAATTGGCGAAAGGTTAGAAATTTTATCCAGAGAAAGTGGAAGGCACCATACCGACCATCAGGGAGATTGAGGAGAAATTGGGGGAAGTGGTAGAGTGAAAGGGAAAAATGCTTAATATTGCAGGCTTATTATTTGATTCTTTGAACAACATACGACATGAAGGATTACATACAATTAGGAATAGAAAAAGGACTGATTTCTTTCAATGAAGACAAGTCCAGAATTACATATTTGTTCCAAAACAAGGAACGGAATTATAATAATCCAGAAGAAAAGGTACAGGCTGAGACCTTCCTCAAGTTGATTTTGGATTACAATTATCCTGTCAGTAGAATTAGGCAATTTGTTCCAGTAACAATGGGTCGAGAAGTCAAAGAGGCTGATATTGTTGTTTATGCCGATGAAATGTGTTTAAGTCCGCACATTTTGGTTGAATGTAAGCGGCAAGAAGTCAGTGAGGCAGAATACCAGCAAGCGATAGAGCAAGCCTATAGTTATGCCTTTGCTTTGCCTTCCGATGTGAAATATGTTTGGGTAACATCTGGCATCAAATCTGATTATTTTGAAGTCGATAAAAGCCAAAACACAAGGAATCAATTGCCTGATATTCCTCAGTTTGGAGTGGATAGCATTGCAACATATAAATATGTTTATGGTGCACAGTACCTTCCTGAAGAAAAAGGCAAACAAAAGTTCTTTGATCTTTCTGTCATAGACCAATCAGAATTGACTCGTAGATTCAAGCAGGCGCATGAAGCACTGTGGGCAGGTGGACAACTGAACCCTTCGGAAGCATTTGACGAATTGGATAAACTGATTTTCTGTAAGATATGGGACGAAAGAAAAGCGAGAAATGTTGGCGATCCGTATGATTTCCAAATCATCACAGTGCCCAAGACAGAGGAAAAGGATGAGCGCAAACGCCGATTGATTGAGAATGATAATCTATATAATCGTGTGAAAGCACTTTATGAGGAGGGTAGGAAACGTGATGCCGAGGTTTTCCGTGACAATATCAGATTAACACCCGAGAAGATTAGAACGGTCGTGAGTTATCTTGAAAGCGTAAATTTGGGTGATACAGACCTTGATAGCAAGGGCCGTGCTTTTGAAACTTTCATGGGTTCGTTCTTCAGAGGCAATTTTGGACAGTATTTTACACCTCGCGAGATAGTGGATTTTATTGTTGATGTGCTTCCGATCAAACATGATTCAAAAGTGCTAGACACATCTTGTGGAAGTGGTGGTTTCTTGTTGTATGCGCTCAACAAAGTACGCAATCAAGCTACGGAATATTATCCGAACTGGAAGAATGATACCAAGCAATATGCCAAGTGGTTCCCATATTGGCATGATTTTGCACAAAACAATCTATATGGGATAGAAATAAGCGAACAAATTTCACGATCCGCCAAGATGAATATGATCATCCATGACGATGGCCACACCAATGTCATCACTTCCGATGGTTTGGTTTCGGACGAAGCATTGCAGGCAAAGACGAATAATCACGGTTTCAAGTATGGCACTTTTGATTTCATCATAACCAATCCGCCTTTTGGCAGTTCAATCCGCCAGAGCGAGCAGGCTTATCTGAAAACCTATCAATTGGGCAAGAAAGAAGAAGATTGGCTGGCTGTGAAAGCACTGCCAGAAAACACTCGTGATGGGCAAAACACCGAAGTGCTTTTCATTGAGCAAAACTACAGGTACTTGAGAGAAGGAGGATACTTGGCGATAGTCCTGCCCGACGGCATTTTGACCAATAGCAGTATGCAATATGTGAGGACCCAAATCGAAGACTGGTTCCGCATCGTTGCAGTGGTTAGTATGCCTCAAACCGCATTCACGGCTAATGGTGCTGGCGTGAAGAGTTCAGTATTATTCCTTAAGAAGTGGAAAAAAGAACAGACCAAGGAACTTGTTGATGCAAAGAAGGACATTGAATCCAAATTGTTGAAAAACAGCAATTATCTTTTGCATCGTCAGACTTGGGATTTGGAAATTAGGGAAAAGCAGAGAGACAAAGCAAATGACATAAAGACAAGGCAAAGAATAACAACTACGGCTGCAAAGCAAACCGAGGAGTATAAAACTTGGAATTCGGAACTGCTTGCCGAATATGCCAGCAAAGTAGAGGAGCTTAAAACTCAATTGATAGAGGAATACCAACAAACCAAACAGAGAAAACTTCCTGATTATCCTATTTTCATGGCTATTGCTGATGAAATAGGTTATGATGCCACTGGAAAGAAAACGGCTAATAATGAGTTGGATGTTATTGGTGAAGAATTAAAGAAGTTTATAAAAACTATAGAATCCGATAAGTTATGATTATTCAAGGTATTTTAGATAATTCTCTTAATGGACAACTTTGTATTCGTGGTTTTGCAAATATAAAAGAGTTGGCTCGTTTATCTGAAGCAGATTACTCATATCAAAGGGGGTTGCTTGACAGGTCCGATATAAGTGATTTTTTGGAAACTCAAACCTATTTGTTTTTTCCCGAAGTTATCTTGAGTTACAAATTCAGGTATAAATTTGACGAGAAAAAAGGAGAACCTCTAAAACTCATCCAGGAAGGAAGAAGTTATAAGTCAAATGTCAGAGGTGATAATACTGAAATATCTATAAAAGTTGTCAATCCAAAAGACAATAATGCTCTTCCTGTTAAAGTTGCTGAGCTGAAATTAGATGAGGGTATAGAAAAGCCCTTTCACAGAATTGATGGTAATCACAGACTCAACGCTGCCGAACAATCCAGCAGCGATAAAGTTGGAAGAATGGTTATTCCTTTTTGTTTATTATTGGGTACTGAATATTATGATGCGAAAGATTGTTGCATTAATAATGACGTGTCTAAGAATTTTGATAAAGCAGTCAAAGTCTTCTTCCATAATATTAACACCAAAACAATCCCCCTTACTTCAGAAGAGAATTTGAAAGTAATGATCGATGATACAGATAATTTCCCAGATGAAGAATTAGAGGACATTTTTGCAGGGAGGCACTCGATACTCACGAGAAGACTTATAAACAGAGTCAATCCAGATATATTTATTGGGATAAGCCATATCCTGAATAATAATTACCGCACATATTTTAATGATATTTTTCACAGACTACTCATTGCAGGAATCGATGAAGATGCGGCGGTTGAGAAAGTATCAAATTCGTTGCAGGCCGTAAGTCAGTTATATAATGACAATGCCAATCTAAAAGCAAATGACAGTTTTGGGCTCTTAACCGCTTTCCTATGGTATCATATTAATGGTATTGACAAATACAATGCATTCAAGAATTGGATCTTTAATAATCATATCTTTGAAATTAAAGAAGTAAAAGCAAGTTCTATTATCAGAATCTTTGATAAACTTATATCACAAGAAATCAAAGTATTTGTGGCAATGCCCTATTTTGAAGGGAACGCAGAAATAATAGAAGAATACAACAAGATATACTCAGATGTTATCACTGGTATTGCGGAAGAAAAGAGATTCAATATCTCTTTGTTTCCAATTATGTGTAATAAAGGAGCAACGGGGGATCAAATACAAGACATTATCAATAAGATAAAAGAAGCAAAAATAGTCTTTGCAGACATAACAGATAACAATGCCAATGTTCTCTATGAACTGGGGTGGGCAAGGGCTTTGGAAAAGAAAGTTGTTATTGTCAAAAGAAAGAATAGTAAGCCAACAAAATCAGACATTCAGAATGACACTTGGCATGAATACGACGATAGTTGCCGTAGTATTTCGCTTGGGAGAATAGCAAAGGACAATATTATTGAGATTTTGAAGAATAATTATGGTCTAGTTTCAGATTAGTTATGAATTATCAAGTTCCACAAAATATTGACCCAAACAAGATTTTCCTTGTCAATCGCTCAGAGATAAAGGGAAGATTTGATCCTAAGATGACGCTTTACAATAAAAAAGTGCAAAATGCTTTATTCCCTATGGTGAAACTCAAAAACTTGCTTTTGAGTAAACCTCAATATGGAGCAAATGAAGCTGGTCTTGATCGTTTGAACAACACACAACCAAGATACATTAGGATTACAGATATTGATGAAAATGGTTTGATTTCTATAAATGAACTCGGAGCGACCGTTGCTAATGTTGAAGAAAAGTACATTCTTAATAACAATGACATCCTGATTGCAAGAAGTGGAGCGACAGTAGGAAAGACATATTTACATAAGGAATTACCATACACCTGTCTGTATGCAGGTTATTTAATTCGCTTTCTCGTCGATTCCAAAAAAATACTACCAGGCTATCTTTTTTCTTATACCCAATTAAACTCATATAAAGAATGGGTAAATGCGATCCAACGTCCTAGCGCTCAGCCGAACATCAATGCCGAAGAGTATCAATCTCTAGAAATACCTCTTCCTGATTTATCCAAGCAAAAAGAGATTGTCGTTTTTTTAAGTGATGCATATCGAAAAAAACAACAAAAAGAGCAACAAGCCGAAGATATTTTAAATAGTGTTGATGATTATTTGCTTGGCGAGTTAGGCATTAAACTTCCGGAAATAAATTTACAAACGTTGCAGGACAGAATTTTTACTGTAAACATAAGTGAGATTCGCGATGGCAGAATGGATCCTAAAAGTGTTCTGTTTTTGGGAGAATATGCAAAAAGTGAGACATACGAAAATGTTCAATTGAAACAAATTACCACAATAGAAAAAGGCGATTCTATTACAAGTGACAAGGTAAACAAAAACGGACAATATCCTGTTATTGCTGGTGGTCAAACAAGCCCATATAATCATGATAAATACAATTTCAAGGGCGATGTGATTACCGTAAGTGCATCTGGTGCATATTCTGGTTATGTGTGGTATCATGACAATCCTATTTTTGCGTCAGATTGTAGCGTAATACATTCAAAGAATGGTCAATTCTTGACGAAATATGTGTTTGAGGTTTTAAAAGCACAACAATCACTTATTTATTTACTTCAACAAGGTGCAGGACAACCTCATGTTTATCCGGATGATTTAGGACAATTATGGATACCTGTAGTTTCTTTGTCTAAGCAGCAAGAAATAGTTTTCCATATCACAGAAATGCGTCAACAAGCAAAAGCACTGCAAGAAGAAGGAAAGGCGATATTGGAGCAGGCAAAGAGAGAGGTTGAAGGAATAATTTTAGGAACATCACTTACATAAAAACTACTGAAAAATAGATGGCTAAACTGATAGATATTCTCAAAAATCGAATTGACGCAACAGATGGCATTGCTTCTTGGTTGTTTACAGAGGCTCAATCTATTATGAAACGAGCTACAAATCATCTTAAGCATGTGTCAAGTACTATGCCAGAATTTGATTTGCATGATTCAACCCATAGCGAAGCCGTATTAGGAATTATTGAAAATCTATTAGGTGATAATGCAAACAGCTTGTCTTCATTTGAATTGTTTTTCATAATAGTGTCTGCATACCTTCATGATTGTGGTATGGCGATCTCAGATTATGAGATGAAAGTGATGGAACTAACGGAGGGAACACAAGATAAGTTTATTAACAAGGATTCTCTCAAAAATGATGGGAAGAAATGCTTTACCCAAAAGGAAGCAAAGGCATTTATAACAAAGAACAAAGATGCAATTTACCAAGATTTTAATAAGGAAATACAAAATTGGCTGTTTGTGCCGCATTCGGAAAACGATCTTATTGAATATTTATCAGGTCTTTTAATTGAATACCAAGAGTTCAGGAACGGCAATTTTTCTGTTATTAAATCATGCGATAACTTTACAAAGACTAATCAGTCGTTACGTATTGAATATATTAGACAAACACATCATAAGAGAATCTACGAATACATTAAGAATTGGGGAAATACAAAGTTTTCGGACTTTCCTGTTTCTGGATTGGGACAACGAATAGCGACAGATTTAGCCTCTATTTGTAAAGCACACGGAGAGGCTCCAAAGTTTCTTGGCAATCTGGGAACACACATTGAGTATTATGGATGTGATTCCAATAATTTGCAATTTATTGCCATGTTAATGAGGATAGGCGATATTGTCCATTTTAGCAATGAGCGAGCGCCGTTAGAACTACGATCTTTAAAGCAGTTTGATTCGGATTATAGTTTTGGCCAATGGAAGATAAAGTCTAATGGTGTAAACTATAATATTAAAAACGGAGCCATTGCGTATAGAGCCTTTTTTACTATTCCGGCGGATTATTATGATTTGAACAATTACATTAATTGGATTGATAATGAATTAAGATTGTTCCAACGATTAAAAACCTCATGGGACAATAAGTATCATATTCCCATAACAGATAAAGTTGACAGATCAAATATAACATTCGACAGTTCGATATTTACTCCTGTTCCAGGACTTAAATTCACTTTGAATCAGACAAAGATTCTAGAATTATTAATGGGTGTCGGCTTATATAAGAATAGTTTTGCTTGCATAAGAGAATTGTATCAAAATTCATTGGATGCGTGTAGATGCCAGATTGCAAAAGATGATGCTGTAGGAAAACTTTTTAAAGGGTTTATTGAATTTGGAATAGAAACGGAGAATGGGGAAAAATATCTGTATTGTTTGGACAACGGCAAAGGGATGTCAAAGACAATAATAGAAAACTATCTTTTAAAAATAGGAAGTTCTTACTATCAATCGCCAGATTTTTATCAGAATCAGGCTGAGACTGGGTTTAAATTCACTCCTACATCACAGTTCGGAATTGGGATTCTATCATGCTTTATCATCGGCAATAAAATAGAAATCATCACTAAAGAAGAAAGTGGAGATTACCTTGCTTGTTCACTAGATGGTCCTCGCGAGTTTTTTTATTATAAAAACCCGTCAAAAAATGACACAGACTCTATTCGTAGCTCTGGCACATTGGTAAAAGTTTATTTGAAGGAGGAGTATAGGGAAAAGATAAACACTAAGGAAATTAGTAATATTGGTTTTATTTCATATGATAACCATGGCTTTATACAACGATTACGTCCAGATTTAAAAGAAGATTACAACAATTGGGAAAACAGCTTGTACAAGATTTTAGATGAATATGTAACTATCATACCTGAACAAATTGAGTTGTATGTCAAATGGGACAGCAAAAACTTGCAAAAAGTTATAAGCAAACCTTTTGTTTACAGCTCGAAAACACTACAAATCGCTGATTTAAATGCAATAGACGCACGAATCAATATGTTTGGGGATGTTTGTGACTTCAAATTGCAAGATTATATTGATCTCGTCGATTGTAGTGTTTTTGAAATCCATCATAAAGGGATTCAATACAAGACAATAATGAAATTACCTAAGCCTGGAATTGAATCATACGGATACAATGTAATGAACAACATCCCGATTAAATACTCTAGTGGGGTTTGCGTAGATGGGATTTCCTTAAGTCAAAGTGGGCTTGGAGTGTTTTCTTTTTCAGAGATTCTTGCACACCATGGGCTTGTCAACTTCTGTGGAGAGAATCGTCCTCGGCTAAGCCTTGACAGAACAACTATTATTAATGAAGAGGATGGAAAATATGAGGATATCTCGAAAGAGATTATAAGGATGGTTATAGAACAAGCTATTGAAAAAACACACGAACATATCGACAAATACAAAATATGTCAAGGGACCACGTTATATAATATGGTTTGGAAAAGCATTTTCGATAACTTTTGCTATTCCTCCAGCGTTTTTATCGAAACCCTTTCTAAAAGCATTTATAATGACATTAGCTGGAATAATTTGTCTTCGTTTATTGGAGACGAGCTAACTGTCGGTGAGTTTATCCAAAAAGAAAAGGTAGAATTCCCGAATTATGATTTTTGCAAGCTCAATAGTGTTTCTAAAAACATTGTATTAAACAAATTGTTCACCGCAACAGATATACAAGTGAGAGAAAACAAAGTTGATGTTTGCTGCGTTTGCACTCATAATGATTCTATTATAAGTCTTAGCTTAGAAGATGAATTCGTTGGTACAAAGTTCCTTGTGCGAACGAATAATTATGGTCACACCTTTGATAATTATGATATTATTTCTAATTTGTACCCTATCATTCCTGATTTTCTTTTTGACTTAGTTGAACCACATCCTCGTAACTGGGTGATAAGTAATCAGATCAAGAAAATCGACAATTACTCTAATGGTATTGCTGCTTTTTATGATCAAAACCCTTTTGAAGTCGATGAAGAACTTGGACTTTATCATGAAGAAAAAGATTTATATAAAGGGCAGAAACATATTCGTTCTTTATATAATAAACGCCCTGGCTTTTATTTCTCAGACATAAAAGCGTTAAATAACATGGACAATAAGCAATGTAAATTAGTATTAACTGCATATATTGCGCCAAGAGAACTCTCTGACGAAAGGATTAAAGAACTTGAGGTATATAAAGAAACAAATCCTTCTTATTATAAAGGAGTAACTGAAGGTTGGAGCATAATCGTGACTGGTGAGCATGACAACAAAGCTAATACTTTTATAAAAGCTGGAAAATGTACTAGAAATGAATTAGTTAAGTTAATCCCTATTTCTTTTTGGGAACAGTATAAAGATCATGTTCACGTTTTTCCCAATGGTACTATTTTAGAAGACATTAAGTAGAAAAATAATATGATTTTAACGCCAACCATAATGCTCAGCACCTCAGTGTACGGATTTGAGCGGGACATTGTTCAAATCTGCGCGCTGTTGAAAGAGTTGGGCTATAATGTATGGAACTCGCATTTGGGGACCATCAAAGTGAACCCAAAACTTTCGAATTTGGAAAACTGCTTAAAGGCAGTGGAAGATTGCGACCTGTTTTTGGGCATCATTCGTACACAATGCGGAACAGGATATATTGGTAACAAAAACATCACCTTCGAGGAGATGAAGAAAGCCATTGAACTCAAAAAGCCCTATTGGTTTTTGGTGCACAGGGACGTCACTTTTTCCCGAGAATTGTTCAAGAAAATGGAATATCCTGAAAATGTTAGGTTCAAGGATAAGAAGTTCTTTGATCCGTTATGTTTGGAAATGTACGACTTCGTCATCCAATCGGGTACACCCGTTGAGGCGAGAACCGGCAATTGGGTTCAGCCATACTTTACTTTTGAGGATATAGCCATTTATCTGAATACGCAATTCAGCGACAAGGATTTTATCAATCACTTAATGAACAAGGAGGAAAACAATGGATAATACTTTCATCATAGATAATCTGCTGAGACAAAACAAGAGCGATAGCCTTGAGTTCAGAAAATCCATGACTAAAGACAGCATTGCAAAGGCAGTCACCATCATGTTGAACACCCATGGCGGAGACATTTTGGTTGGTGTTGATGCGAACAAGAATGTTGTCGGATTGAAATCTCAAGTAAATGTAGATCGGTTGCTGAACGATTTGACATTCGACATCCAACCTGCTGCTCCTATAGATATACAGAGTATTGTGTATCAAGAGAAAAACCTGTTATTGATACGAGTGTGGGAAGGCACCCAAAAACCATACTCCTATAAGGGCATAATTTACCAAAGAGAAGGCCAGGGCTCGGCTTCGGGAATGAATCAATTGATTGCCGACCGAAAAACCGCTGATGCCAATTGGGAGAGAATGCCTGTGTTAAGTGCCAGCATAGACGACTTGGACTTGGAAGAGGTGCGCAAGACGATGGAATTGTATCGGCAATCGACTTCGAGAATCAGTGCTGATGAAGAATCTTTCTTGACAGAAACAGGACTTATTCAGAATGGCAATCTGACCAACGCCTGCATTGTCCTTTACGCCAAAAACCCCATGCGGTTTGTTGTTCAATCTGGTATAAAACTATCTGTTTTTTCTTCTGAATCCGCCTCAGATTTGATTGATTCACAGAATTACGAAGGCAACGTGTTCAAGAATGTGGACGCGATATTCCAATTCATTGACAATTGCTATTCGAAAGTTGTCAAGATCGACGGTCTCCTGCGCACGGAACGTTGGAATTATCCGAGAATAGCGGTTAGGGAAGGCATTATGAATGCCATTGTTCATCGGGATTATAATTCCTATCAAGGTTTTTTGCAGATTTCTGTATATCCCAACCATCTGGATATTGCCAATTATGGCGTAACGGAGCCAATTCTTACGTTCATTGAGTTTGGTAATTCACCCTATTCATTGCTAAGGAATCCCGACATCGCCTTCCATTGTTATTATCGCCGACTGATAGAAATGAGAGGAACAGGTATTCCCCGTATGTTGGCTGATTGCAAATCTAATGGTTTTGCGATACCTTCGTTTACGATAACCGGTCAGATTGTGAAAGTATCATTCCTTCAAGTTCAATTACAGCGCAAGAATGATGATAGTGCCCGTCTCCAAAAGCTGCTGAATACTTATTTCCCTGATATTTCTTTAAATGTCAAACAAAAAATGTTGTCCGTTCTCAAGGAAATTGAAACTCAACCAGGGATTAAGTCAAATGAGATTGGTAATGCAACAGGAATGCCCAAGAAAAGTATTGACCGTTATTTGGCTGAGTTGAAGCGGGTTGGTGTTATTAGTTATAAAGGATCCAGAAAATCAGGTGGATTATATATTGATGAGCAAATTATGAAGTAGCTGTTCTCATTTTGAGTAAATAAATGAGTAAATAAGTGGGTAAATAAATGAGTAAATGAGGGAGTAAACCAACCTTTCCAATGCAATTTTCCAAAAAACATAAAAAGCTCAAAATAGTATTGCTGGCTGTAATAGCCCTTTTCCTCGCCTTCCTCTGCATCCCCACGCCACGTTTCGACAAGCCTTATTCCACCGTCTTGACAGCGAGGAACGGCGAACTGCTCGGCGCGAAGATCGCCGACGACGGGCAGTGGCGTTTCCCCGCCTCGGACCGCTATTCCCCGAAGTACATCGCCTGCCTCCTTGAATACGAGGACCGTTGGTTCTTCTTTCATCCGGGCTTCAACCCCGTGTCGTTCGTCAAGGCGTTTGTCGACAACGTGAAGGCAGGGGAGGTGGTGCGCGGCGGCAGCACGCTCTCGATGCAGGTGGTGCGCATGTCGCGCGACAACCCACCACGAACCTATGCCGAGAAACTGTGGGAGGTCATCTTGGCCATGCGGCTCGAACTGCGCTATTCCAAGAAGTCCATCCTCAACATGTATGCCGCCAATGCGCCTTTCGGGGGCAATGTGGTGGGCATCGACGCGGCGGCGTGGCGCTATTTCCACACCACTCCCGAAGAACTCTCTTGGGCTGAGGCGGCCACCCTCGCGGTGCTGCCCAATTCGCCTGCGCTGATTCACCCTGGACGCTCGCGCGACCGCCTGGAACAAAAAAGAAATGAGTTGCTACAGCGTTTGCCAAACTCCAAGACCTTCATTCCCAAACGCTTCCGCATGCCTAAACTTTCGGAAGAAGACGCGGAATTGGCCATGATGGAGGACATCCCCGCGCGGCCTTTCGAGATGCCGATGTTGGCCTATCACTACCTCGCCGAGGAGGAAAAACGCCACCATGGGAAGCAAATCGCCTCGACGATCGACATCAACTTGCAGCAGGCGGTCATCGACATCATGAAGCACCACCACGAGCTGAGCGTGCTGAACAGCATCGACAACGCTGCCGTGTATGTGGTTGACTTCCTGAACGATGAAGTGGTCGCTTACGTCGGCAACAACTGGGATGCCGACGATGCCCGCATGGTCGATATGGTGCGGGCGCAACGCTCCACGGGCAGCATCCTCAAGCCTTTTCTCTTCGCGGCCATGCTCGACGAAGGGACGTTGCTCCCGCAAATGATGTTGCCCGACGTGCCTATGAGCCTTTCGGGGTTCACGCCGAAGAACTACAGCGGCGAGTATTGGGGCGCGGTGCCTGCCGACAAGGCCTTGCAGAACTCGCTCAACGCGCCGTTTGTGCACCTGCTGCGCGAATTTGGCCAGCCCAAGTTCCATGCCTTGCTGAAGCGTTTGCAGCTGCGCGGCATTGTGTTCAGTGCCGAGCATTACGGCCTGTCGCTCATCGTGGGTGGCGCGGAGGCCTCGCTGTTCGACATCACCAACGCCTACGCCAAGATGGGTCGCAAGTTGGCTTCGTATGTCAATGAGGATTACGACGTTAAGATTGACGAATCCGAGTCGCCCTTTTCGGCGGAGGCCATTGCCGAGACCTTCCATGTGATGCTCGGCCTGACACGCCCCGTGAGCCAGGTAGGGTGGGGCGGTTTCGCCTCGTCGCGGCAGGTGGCTTGGAAGACGGGCACCAGCTTTGGCTTCAAGGACGCTTGGGCGGTGGGCCTCACCGACCGCTATGTGGTGGGCGTTTGGGTGGGCAATGCCGACGGCGAAGGCCGCCCGGGCCTGACGGGCGTGGGCGCAGCGGCACCGCTGCTGTTCGATGTCATGGGGAAACTCAACAGCAGCTACAGCTATCCCGCCAACACGTCGGAAAGCGTTGAGATTGAGGTCTGTGCCGAGTCGGGCTACCCCAAGTCGGAGTATTGCCAAAACACGAAGAGAATCCGCGTCTGCAACGTGGAGAACCACACGGGCGTGTGTCCCTATCATAAAAAGGTGTTCTTGGACGCGTCGCGGCAATATCGCGTGCTGCCCGACTGCTATCCCGTTGACCAGAAGTGCTACGACGTGTTCTACGTCCTGCCGCCCGTCATGGAGTGGTTCTACAAGAAGCACTCGCCGCTGTTCCGCCCCATGCCGGCGTTCTATCCGGGCTGCGGCGCGGCCCATCCCGACGACGTGATGGACTTCGTCTACCCCAAGGCCGACGCCAAGGTGACCATTCCCATCGGCATCCGTGGCGACCGCCAGCAGGTGGTGTTCGAAGTCGCGCATCGCAACCCGCAAAAGACCATCTTCTGGAGCTTGAACGACACGTTCATGGGCCAAACGCGCCTCAACCACCAGATGCCCATCGACGTGGAGCGCGGCACCTACACGCTCCGTTGCGTCGACGAAGACGGCGTGGAGCTTCGGCGAAGGCTCGTGGTGCAATGAGCGGCGGTAGCCACTGCTGTTGCGGTTTTTCTGCCAATGTGTTTGGAGTTTTGCAAAAAATGTGTAACTTTGCAGCCGAATCATAATACATAGCACTATGACAGCCATTGAATTGAGGACATCCATCAACGAGGATTTGGACTTGCTGGGAGTTGAAACGTTAGAATACATATCAAGGTATGTGCGGCGTTTGGCCTCGCGTACCCGAAGCCGTCAAAAGGCACTTTATGCCACGCCACGCAAAGTGAAGATCTCGAGCCGCATTCGCCGTATGTCGGGTCGGTTCTCCGTGCCTTCTGATCTTGATATCAAGGCTCTGAAAGCGGATATGTTAGAGGAAGAATACAACCAATGATGAAAGTTTTCATTGATACAAACATCTTGATTGATTTTTTGGCCGCACGCCAGCCTTTTGCCGAGGATGCCATTGCATTGTTCCAGTTGGCAGACAACAACGAGATAGATTTGATGGTGTCCGACCTCTCCATCGTCAACACCATCAACATTTTGAGGCGAATGCACTATGGTTTGTCCGATATTTATGATTCACTTGACGCGATTCGACCGCTGCTAACCATAACTTCGATGGGAGCATCTGTCGTCGACCGTTGCCTGCAACATCGTAGTGACGATTTCGAAGACGAAATGCAGTACCATTCAGCCGTCGATGCCAATGCCGATTATATCTTGACACGAAACACGAAAGACTTTGATTTCGGTGATGGTGCCGTGATGACCCCGCGAGAGTTTTTCGAAGAACAAAACATTGAAATTGAATAAAATAAACGTATTAAAAAACTCAGAACAGATGACTACCAAACTTAACAACCCAAGCCTGGCAGCCACTGCCAACAAAAACCTGAAAACCAAAACGAAACGCGCCCTCGCGCTCTTGATGTTCGCCCTGCTCGCGCCTGCTGTGGCGCAGGCGCAATTCGGCGGCGGCAGCGGAACGGAAACCGACCCTTATCTTATCGCCACCACAGACCACATGGATGCGTTGGCCTCGCAAGTGAACGGCGGCAACAGTTTCAGCGGCACCTACTTCCTGATGACCGCCGACCTCGACTATTCGGGGAAAAGCTACACGCCCGTCGCCATGCCTTTCCGAGGCTCCTACGACGGCGGAGGCCACACCATCACCAATGTAATCCTCAGTGGTGTGAGTGACACAGGCATTTTCGGCATTGTGAGCTGGGGCGGCATCGTGGAAAACCTTACGCTCGACCAAAGTAGCATCGGATATCGCGGCTATAATCTTGGCGGCATTGCCGGAGTGGTGGAAGGTGCCACCCTCAGAAACTGCATCAATAAGGCCAGCATCACAGCGAATGATTATCAATATGATGGAAAATACATCGGCGGCGTCGCCGGAGTAGCCATCAGCAGTAGCATCATTGATTGCCAAAACTATGGAAACGTTGACGGATGCTATTCTGTTGGAGGCATTGTGGGAGGTGCCGGCAGCAACACCCTCATCTCCGGTTGCCAAAACCATGGGTATGTTAACCGCTCAGGAGGGTATCTGTCTGAAGACATTGGAGGCATTGTTGGAGATGCCGAGAACAGCAGCATCAGCCATTGCAAAAATACTGGTCGCATCCATGGATATTATACTGGCGGCGGCATCATAGGATACGCCGTTGGATGTACCGTCAGCCATTGCTTCAACTTAGGTTATGTCGAAACAGCGTATGAAAGAGTTGGCGGCATTGTAGGACATGCCAGAACAAGCTCGGTAAGCAACTGCTTGAATTTGAGTAGTATACGATCAGGATCAGGATATGTCAAGGCTGGTGGGATTGTAGGCTGGAATGACGGGACCGAAAACACTTACGCCAACAACTATCACCGTGAATCCTATTACGGCGGCATCGAAGGCACCAATGTGCCCGGGCAGGCGATGTATGGCTATGCGGTCAGCGGCGAGGAAGGCATCACTGTCAGTTTAGTGGGCAGCATCGGCTTGGCCTACGAGGGCATCGTTTATGCTGGCAACGAACAAAGCGTTGCCCTAAACATCAGTGCCCCGGTTGGCTACATTCCGTCTGATGGCTATTCCGCGTCGGCGGGCACCCTCACTCCAAGCGGAAGCGCCTATACGCTCGTGATGCCCGGGGAGGATGTCAGCATTACGGCCAACTTGGTCAAGGTCAAGTCATTCGCTGCCGAAGGCAACTGGTGCGAAGCCGCAAATTGGATGCCAAACGGCGTGCCCACCTTGGAAGACGACATTTACCTCTTTGCCAACGCCACCGTGCCCCAGGGCTGCGTGGCCGAAGCCAACAGCATCACCATCGTAGGCGGCAACACCCTCACCATCGAGGACGGCGGGCAACTGAAAAGCAACAGCGATGTCAATGCGACCATCAAGAAGCACATCACGGGCTATGGCGAAAGCACCGACGGCGGTTGGTATCTGGTAGGCTTCCCGACGAGTGTCTTCCCCGGTCCTGAACCCACGGCCTTGGGCCTCATCACCACCGAGAGCGACTTCGACTTTTACTTTTTCGCAAATAATTTCCCCGACGGCCTCGAATGGCGCAACTACAAGGCGGGGGCTATCACTACGATACAGGCTATGCTTAGGTACGGCTATCTCTACGCCAATGCCTCCGATATGGACATCGTTTTGAGCAACAGCCTCAACGCCTCCGCCGCCGACGTTGTCATAAGTCTTATTTACACTGGAAACTACGACTTTAAGGGCTGGCATTTGCATGGCAATCCGTTCCCTTGCGATGCCTACGTCTATGACAACGCCACGGGCGCATACCGCAGCTTCTACAGGATGAACACCGACGGCGACGGTCTCATTCCCGCTACGGGGGTCGTCCACCCGATGGAAGGCTTCTTCACGCAAGCCACCACGACCGGGGAAAAGATAAGAATTTCAAGAAACCCCATAGTCGCACAAAGCAACCTCCTCAGCATCGACTTGGTGGAAGGCAACGCAAACACAAACAGGGACGGCTCAACGCCCGCTGCCACCGACCGCGCCATCATCCGCTTCGGCGAGGGCAACACCTTGGAGAAATTCAGCCTCAGCGACCGCACAAGCAAAATCTATATCCCGCACGGCGGGAAGGATTATGCCGTGGCCACCGTTGGTAGAGACGCGCCATGGCACGTCTCTACAACAGACGAAATCCCCGTCAATTTCAAGGCCGCCAAAAACGGCACCTACACCTTGACCTTCGACACGCAAAACCTTGATTTGGATTATCTACATTTGATTGATAATATGACTGGCGCGGATGTTGACCTTCTGAGCGCAGGAGATCGCGGGTCTGCGCCCGCGATGACGACCGAGGGTGTGAGTTACACCTTCACCGCCCGCACCACCGACTACGCCTCGCGGTTCCGCTTGGTATTCTCCCGGCCCGCAGACGGCCCGTCTGCGCGCCAAACGTTTGCGTTCATTAGCAATGGCGAAATCATCATTGATGGGGCGGAGACGCAAAATTTTGCGTCTCTACAAATCGTCGACATGATGGGCCGGGTCATCGTTTGTAGAGACGGTGTGCACACCGTCTCTACAAACGGAATGGCACATGGCGTTTACGTCCTGCGCCTCATGGACGGCGAGAACGTGAGGACGCAGAAAATTGTCATTCCATGACCGAAAATGTTTTGGGGCGCAAGTTTTTTTGCGCCCCAAAACATTTTTCACACGGGGAATCGGAAAAATCACTACCTTTGCCGATTAATAAATCCCATTCCCTATGAATCTTGACAACGAAAAATTTGTTGGAGAAGGCCTCACTTACGACGACGTTCTCCTTGTGCCTGCTTATAGCAACGTGCTCCCGCGCGAAACGAGCCTGAAAACCAAGTTCTCGCGCAACATCGACCTCAACATTCCCGTGGTTTCCGCCGGCATGGACACCGTCACCGAGAGCCGTATGGCCATCGCCATCGCGCAAGAGGGCGGCATCGGCGTGCTCCACAAGAACATGACCATCGGCAAGCAGGCCGCCGAGGTGCGCAAGGTGAAACGCGCCGAAAACGGCATGATCAGCGACCCCGTGACCATCCACGTTGACGCCACTGTCAAAGACGCCCTCGACCTCATGAGCGAGTTCCACATCGGGGGCATCCCCGTCGTGGACAGCGGCAACGTGCTCGTCGGCATCGTCACCAACCGCGACCTACGCTTCGAGCGCGGCTTGGAACGTCCCATCGTAGAGGTGATGACTAAGGAAAACCTCATAACCACGAATGAAGTCTCCTTCGAGAAGGCCGCCGACATCCTGCAAGAGCACAAGATCGAGAAGCTGCCCGTGGTCGACAAGGACAACCGCCTCGTCGGGCTGATTACCTACAAGGACATCATCAAGGTGAAGGCGCGTCCCAATGCCTGCAAGGACTCGCGTGGCCGCCTGCGTGTGGCCGCCGCCGTGGGCATCGCCGCCAACACGCTTGAACGCGCCGCCGCCCTCGTGGACGCAGGCGTGGATGCCCTCGTGGTCGATACGGCCCACGGCCATTCGCAAGGCGTCATCGACATGGTGCGCAACCTCAAGAACAACTACCCCGACATCGACATCGTGGCGGGCAACATCGCCACCGCCGAGGCCGCCAAAGCCTTGGCCGAGGCGGGTGCCGACGCCATCAAGGTGGGCATCGGCCCAGGCTCAATCTGCACCACCCGCGTGGTGGCCGGCATCGGCGTGCCGCAACTGACGGCCGTCATGGACGTGTGCAAGGCCCTCGAAGGCACGGGCATCCCCGTCATCGCCGACGGTGGCATCCGCTACACGGGCGACATCGTGAAGGCCTTGGCCGCAGGCGCATCATCCATCATGGCCGGTTCGCTCTTCGCCGGCGTGGACGAGTCGCCGGGCGACACCATCATCTACGAAGGACGCAAGTTCAAGACCTACAGGGGCATGGGCTCGCTCGAAGCCATGCAGCAAGGCTCGAAGGACCGCTATTTCCAGGACAACGTGGAAGACGCCAAGAAGCTCGTCCCCGAAGGCATCGCGGGCCGCGTGCCCTACAAAGGCACGCTCTCCGAGGTGGTTTACCAAATGGTGGGCGGCTTGCGCTCGGGCATGGGCTACACTGGCTCGCGCACCATCGACGAGCTGAAGAAGGCCAAGTTCATCCGCATCACCAACTCAGGCATCCTCGAAAGCCATCCGCACGACGTGACCATCACGCAGGAAGCCCCGAACTATAGTAAAAGAAGTTAAACAATGAAAGCATCCATATCATTCCCCGAACTGCAAAACCTCCTCTTGGAGAAAACCAACCAAGCCTTGTCATTCGCCTTCGTCGATGAGCGGACGGTCAGGGTGAGCTACCCGCTCAACCTCGGTTTCATCAAGAAGGACATCTCCGCCAACTTGATTATCAAGGATTTGATTGGAAGCGACTTGCTTGTTCAACTCTCGGCGGGCATGGGCACTGAGACACTCCTCACCACCGTCTTCAACCTCCTGAAAGGCAAAATTCCGGAAGGGCTGCTCGAACAACGTCCCGACAGCCACCTGCTGCTGCATCTTGGGCAAATCGAGCAAGTGAAGTCGGTGTTCGACAAGGTCGATGTGCGCGACCTCCACGTCCTTGCCGACGGCCTCGAAGTGGAAGGCGCACTGAAGCCTTGAGCGGCAGCCTTCCGCGAACAATATCCGCCAAATTTCAACGTTATGCAATTTATAACGTGTCATTTGGCGGTTTTTGTGTAATTTTACCGCCCGTTTCGCACGGTTTTGGAGAATAACAAAAGTAACAATAATTAAAATGAGAAAACCTAACTTTTTGAAAACCTTTGTGTTGGTATCAGTGTTGATGCCAACCTTGTGCATGAATGCCCAGTCGAAACTCGACAAGGAAGTCCTGATGACCATCGGCAACGAGAAAGTGACCGTGAAGGAGTTTACGGACGTGTATTACAAGAACAACCTCAAGAGCGAGGTCATCGAGAAGAAGTCTGTCGATGACTACCTAGACCTTTTCGTCAACTTCCGTATGAAGGTGATGGAGGCCGAAGCCCAACAGCTCGACACTTCCAAGAAGTTCCAGCGCGAGCTGGCCGGCTATCGCAAGCAGTTGGCCAAGCCTTTCATGAGTAGCGACGACATCAGCGACGAGTTGTTGCAAG
This sequence comes from Bacteroidales bacterium, assembly GCA_017439405.1. Lineage (GTDB taxonomy): Bacteria > Bacteroidota > Bacteroidia > Bacteroidales > F082 > Limimorpha. Next base: position 84,822 of record JAFSJF010000069.1, on the reverse strand, counting down.
AGGCTTACCAACGCAAGCTTAAGGATATCCGTGCCTCGCACATCCTCATCCGTTGCGACAAGCACGCCCTGCCGTCGGACACCCTGAAAGCCTATAACAAGGCCATGGAGATCCGCAAGAAAGCCCTCAAGGGCGAGGACTTCGGCGACCTTGCAGTACGCTATTCCGACGACCCTTCTGCAAAAGACATGGCAGCCACCGAACAAACGCCCGCCCGCCCCGGCAACCGCGGCGACTTGGGCTATTTCACCGTCTTCGACATGGTGTATCCTTTCGAGACAGGAGCCTACAACACCAAGGAGGGCGACATCTCGATGCCCGTGCGCACCGATTTTGGCTACCATATAATTAAGGTGAACAGTGTGACCGACGCCATGGGCACCATCCAGGCTGCGCACGTCTTCCTGCAACTGCCTTTCGATGCCTCGGCCGAAGACGAGGCCGCCATGAAGCAGAAAGCCGACAACATCTACAAGGAACTGATGGAGCAAAACGGCAAGAACTGGAACGAGGCAGTCAACCAGTATTCCGACGACCGTGGCACCGTTTCGCGCGGGGGCGCCTTGAGCAACTTCACCGTGAGCCGCATCGTGCCTGAGTTTATCGAAGCCTGCAAGTCGATTGAGCCGAATGAGATAGCGAAACCCGTTCGCACCATGTACGGCTACCATATCATCAAGCTGATCAGCAAGACGGGTGTCGGGTCGATTGAGAAAGAAAGCAAGAACCTGACCGAACGCATCGAGAAGGACATGCGCTCGAAGAAGTCGGAGGAAGTGGTGCTCCATCAGGTTAAGAAAGAGTATGGCTTCAAGACCAACGACAAGAACCTTGAAACGTTCATGGCCACCATCGACAGCACCATCTTGAATGCTGCCTACGAGCCTGCTGCCAACGTTGACATGGAAGCCGCCCTGTTCACCATCGACGGACAACCCACCAAAGTGAAGGAGCTTGTGGACTACATCAGGCAAAAGCAGACCCGCCAAAAATACGTCACCCCTGCCACCTACGCCTACCAGCTTTATGAGACCTTCTCCAACGAGAAAATGATGGATTACGCCGACGCACATCTTGAGGACAAGTACCCCGAGTTCAAGGCGATGGTGCAGGAATACCGCGACGGCATCCTCCTCTTCGACCTGATGGATCGCGAGGTGTGGGACAAGGCTGTGAAAGACACACTCGGTCTGCAGGAATTCCATGCCCGCAACGCCTCCAAGTATATGTGGGACGACCGCGTGCTGGCCACCGTCGTCACCGTGACGCGCCCCGAGTCGCTGCCCAAGGTGAAGGCCCTTATCGAAAGCGGAACCCCGTTGGACAGCCTCCGCAGCGTGATGCAGCGCGACTCCATCAGCTACGCCTTTGTCCGCAAGGGATTCTACCAAAAAGGCGACAACCAATACGTTGACCAAACCGAGTGGAAGGAAGGCGTGATGAAAGAAATACCCTCCACTGTTGACCAAACCACCACCATCGTCTGCATCCGCGAGGTGCGCAAACCCGAACAGAAGACCCTGAAGGAAGCCAAAGGCCTCGTCACCTCCGACTATCAGGTGGAATTGGAGCAGAAGTGGATGGAATCCCTTCACAAGAAATATCCCGTCTCCATCGACGGAAAAGTCTTGGACAAAGTCAGGAAACTCTATCAATGAAGAGGTTAGGCGTTGTCATAGGTCTTTTGTGCATCTTCTTGCTTCAGGGCTGCGACTTTTTCCATCGGCATCCCAAAGAGGCAGTCGTGGCTGAATGCTACGGCAACTACATCTTTGAGTCTGACCTTCAAGGCATTGTCCCTGAAAACACGAGCATCATGGACAGCATCCATCGCGTCAATGCCTTCATTGACTCTTGGATTCGACGTCAGGTGCTGCTCCATCAGGCGGAAATCAACTTGAGCAAGGAGGATCTTGACCTTGGGAAAGAACTGGAGGAATACCGCAACTCGTTGATTATCTACAAGTACGAGACCCAACTGATCGACCAGAAGCTCGACACTTTCGTCAGCGATGCGGAAATTGAAGCCTATTACGAGGAGAACAAGGACAACTTCCAGCTTCACACCACCATGGTGAAGGCGGCTTATGTCATCCTTGACGCAGACTGCAGGCAGAGGGACATGTTCCAAAAGCTGATGAGCGACCGCGACACGCTTCTAATCCAAAACCTCGACGTTATGGCCAACTATTACGCTGTGACAAGCTATCTCGACATCGACAACTGGATTCGCCTTGACGAGCTGACCAAGGCCGTTCCGATTGAGATATACAACGTGGAGAGTTTCCTGAAAAAGAACAAGTTCGTCTGCTTCGACTGGAACGACTACATCTGCATGGTGCGATTCGAAGACTACTTGTTGGAGGAAAGCCTTTCGCCCCTTGACATGGTGCGCGATGACATCTGCGAGGTCATCCTCACCCGCAGGAAAATGGAGCTGTTGGACAGGATGAAAGCCTCGGTCTATAACACCGCATTGAAAAACAGGGATTTCGAGGTGTATGTGGGAAACCCCTCCTTCGGCAATCCAAACCCATAATGAATAAAACCAGAATGCAATGAAAAGAACATCGATAGTATTTGCCTTGATGATGATGGTTGCCCCAGCGTTTTCGCAAAGCCGTCAGCCCCAAGTAGTTGACAAAATCGTGGCCGTGGTGGGAAAGAACATCATTCTGCAATCCGACATAGAGTCCCAATACTTGCAGCAGCGCCTTGCTGGCGACGCCTCGGGAACGGCCCTCGCTTTGCGGTGTGAGATTCTTGAGAGCCTGCTGCTCCAGAAGCTGATGCTCAACCAGGCGGAAATGGACAGTATCAGCGTCACCGATGACCAAGTGGAGGTCGAGTTGAACCGTAGGATACAGTATTTCGTCAGCCGGATGGGGTCTCAGGAAAAGTTGGAGGAGTATTTCAACAAGTCGATTTCAGAAATCAAGGACGAAGTTCGTCGCGCCGCAAAGGAGAACCTGTTGCAGCAACAGGTGCAAAACCAAATCATGGATCATGTCGTCGTGACCCCGAGCGAGGTCAAGGCTTTTTACAACAAATTGCCTCAGGACAGCTTGCCTATGGTGGGCGTCGAGTATGAGATCTGCCAGATTGTGAAGCGTCCGCCCATCAGCCTCGACGAAAAGCTGCAGGTGAAAGACCGGCTATACCAAATCCGCAAGCGCATCCTCGAAGGCGAGAGCTTCTCCACCATGGCAGTCCTGTATTCTGAAGACCCCACGGCCTCGAGGGGCGGTGAGCTCGGCTTGACAGGCCGAGGCGAGTGGGCTTCCGAGTTTGAGGCTGCCGCCTTCAACCTCCGCGACGGCGAAATCTCCGATGTCATCGAGACCGAGTTCGGCTTCCACATCATCCAGCTCATCGAGCGGCGCGACAACATGGTCAATTGCCGCCACATCCTCCTCCAAGTCAAAGTGCCTGTCGAGTCGTTGGAAAAGGCGCGCAACGAGTTGGATTCGATAGCAGGCCTTGTGCGCAACGGCGACATGGCCTTCGAGGAAGCCTGCAAGAAATTCAGCGACGAAGACTCGAAGAGCAACGGCGGCTACATCACCAACCCCACCTCGGGCAGCAATCGCATCAGCCAGTCAGACTTGCAGGAACTGGAATCGTATTTCCCTGAGTTCAAGAACCTTTCCTTCGTCATCAGCCGTTTGGAAGTTGGCGAGGTCAGCGATCCGGTTCCCATGACGACCAGTGAAAACAAGGACGCTTTCCGGCTCGTGATGGTGAAGAAGAAAATAGCCCCACATAGGGCCAACCTCAAGGACGACTACAACCTGATTCAGGGCTGGGCCTTGAACGCAAAACAACAGAAAGCCATCGGCAAATGGGTGGCTGACAAGGCCTCAAAGGCTTTCATCCGACTCGATGAAAACTTCGCAGGCTGTGACTTTTATTACAATTGGAACATCAAATGACAAACTACAATTCAGACATTGACGGTGCCAAGGCTTTGGTCGAGAAGTACGAAGCCCTCCGCAAGGAAATCGGAAAGGTCATCGTCGGACAGCAGGATATCATTCACGACACCATTTTGTCGGTTTTCTGCCAAGGCCATGTGTTGCTTGTTGGCGTTCCTGGCTTGGCCAAAACCTTGTTGGTGAACACGATAGGAAAGGCATTGGGCCTGAGCTTCAGCCGCATCCAGTTCACCCCCGACCTGATGCCTTCCGACATCGTCGGAACAGAGATTCTCGACGAGCAGCGGCAGTTCAAGTTCATCAAGGGGCCGGTTTTCGCCAACATCGTCCTCGCCGACGAAATCAACCGCACTCCACCCAAGACGCAAGCCGCCCTGCTGGAAGCCATGCAGGAAAAGTGCATCACCGTTTCGGGAAAGACCTACAAGCTTCAAGAACCTTTCTTCGTCCTCGCCACGCAAAACCCCATCGAGCAGGAAGGCACCTATCCGCTGCCTGAGGCACAATTGGATCGCTTCATGTTCAACCTCATGCTCGATTACCCTACTTACGAGGAGGAAATCGACATCGTGAAGAACACCACGGCAGGGAAGGAAGCCACGGTGAAGGCCGTACTCTCGCCAGATGAAATCCTTTATTTCCAACAACTTGTGCGCCGTGTGCCCGTGTCCGACAATGTGTATGAGTACGCAGTCAACTTAGTGGCCAAGACCCGCCCGAACAGTGCAAAGGCACATGACTGGGCCAACCGTTACCTCAGTTGGGGTGCAGGGCCCCGAGCCTCGCAATACCTCATCATCGGCGCCAAGGCCAACGCCTTGCTGACAGGGAAATACTCGCCCGACATCGAGGATGTGCAGCGCGTGGCCGTCCCGATTTTGCGCCATCGCATCATCCGCAACTATACTGCCGAGGCGGAAGGAGTCAGCATTGAGACGATAATAGATGCGCTGAAATAATACGAAATACGGGATGGCATCACCGACGCCATCCCGCATTCCATCTGAAAATCATTCTTTTATTATTTTGTCCGCGAACACCTTGCCATAATCTATAGCCTGAAAATAAGCCGGTCTTTCCAATGTGTCATGGCTACCCACTGTGATGACCTTTCCCACATCATTTTCGAGACTGCTCTTGAAAAACGCCATCTGTTCCCAATCCTGATTTATGATTATGCCTTGATCTGTTTGGTACCAAACTTCGTGGCATTCTTCCGCTATAAGGATAGAAGTATCGGGAAGGGCAATTGCCGTCGGATACGACGCACCGTTGACCCAAACTTGGCGCGAAACATTACCAGGCACTGGCTCGTCGAGGATTTTGTCAAACAAGAGGATTTGGTCGAGAAACAAGCTGTCGTCAAGGCGTGAAAGGCTTCCATCAATGTAGGAGCAGCAGCTTTCATCAGGAAGTAAGAAAGAGGAGCCAGCATTATGAAACTGTTGCTCAATGGTAAAAGTCTCAAGCATTCCATCAAGAGTGAAAAGTAAATGTATGCGACATGTTTCTTCTCCAAGATTGGAGAAGGTGTAATACACCTTGCTATCTTTGTTGATCAATGCCCTTGCCGAAATAACGTAGTCGTTTGGGATGTTTTGGGGCAATTCCACATCAATAGTGCTTAGGATGTTAAATTCATCGTCAAAACGTGTGATTCGAGGAATTGATACTACGTTTTCATTGTCAAGGATGAGGCAATAATGGTTTTCTTCGTCTGGAATTCGGAAAAGCCCAGCAACCTCGAGGTTTTTCCCAACCACAGCCCTGTTAAGCAGCTCTCCTTCGGATGAGAACTTCAAAATGTCAAGTTGCGTTTCATCGAGAGAAGACAAAACGCTCACCTCGGACACGATGTAACATCCATCGGCAGTCTCCACCGAGAACTTCCCATTGGTTGAACAATGTTCAGGATCCCTTTCCGTGAAAAAGAACCCTTTTTGTTGGGCGAACATTGAGATTTGGAGTGAAAACGCCGTGATAAAAAGAATCAGTTTCTGCATGATTTTGTTTTTAAGTAACTGTTCAAAACTAAACTACATGTTTTTTGACGTGGGACACGGGACTGCGGGACACGGGACGAGCCACTATTGTCTCGCGTCTCGTTTCTTGCAGTCTCGCGTCCAATATGTAAACTAAATTTGCTCATCTACTTACAAGTTTGTCCTGCAAAAATAAAAAACAAATTGTATAGACAAAAAGAAAAGATGCTCGCTGTAATCAACTGGATACGGCGAGCATCCTTTCCGATGAATCAATCTATGTTAGGCTGTGTTCCAGAGCAATTTAGTTTTGCGTGCCAAAGGTAGATTTTCCACCATGCGTTTTTTTTGATTCCCCAAGTACCTTCTTTGTATTGGATGTAGCAATCTGTAACAACATGGTGATTTGGAAAATGATTAGGGTAAAAATAGTTTTGGCAGGTGTTGTAAAGATTCCGAGCCTGATCATAGTAGTATTGGATTTCGCTGTGCGACAAACAAGTGTTTGGTAAATATAAAATACCATTTGGGTCTTGTTTGTAAAACAGTCTATGGGTACTTGGACTGCTTGGATCTTGCATTCCAAGGTCAATTGATTCTATCCAAACTTGTCCTTCATCCGAAAAGTAAACACGGCCTCCGTTTTCACAAGCCCAAGTACCCATATTGGCATGGAGCATGTTAACAATTTTTTCTGGAGCACCACAAAAGCCAACCATAGAACCGTCACACCTTCCCGCCAGGTTCCCAGCACGCCAATCATCGTCAGTGTAACTTGTTGTTTCATCATGGGCTCTTGTCGTCAAAACAGCAATAACACTAATTGCTTCGTTTTTTTATTAGCATCGAAGTCACATGATATTGCGTAAACGCTTTTTTCAGGAAGGTTTACTTGATGATAGGCGTCTATGACTTGACTGAACAAGTCTTGATATGTACAAGCCAAGTGTGAATAATCTACTTGGCCATTGGTTGATGATAACTTGGAATAAACCGTGTCATAATGTAACACATTAGTTGCATAGTTTGCGTCTCCGAAGTCGAAGTTGAGCAGGTTGCCAAGGTCGCGTTCGGCCTGTTCGAGGGTGATGGTCACGCCGCCCTTCTCGGCCGAAAGCATCTTTTCTTTGAATGCCAGAAGGTATTCGTCCATGTTATCCGAATTCTGTAGGCCCTGTTCGGTGTTGTTTGAGGTTTGTTTAGCGTTGTCCTTCTTGCATGAGACCACGGCGACCAATGTCGCCACGACCACCAAAACGATGGCCACGATGAATCTGTTGTTGGTTTTCATTGTTGTTCAATTTAAAATGTTGTTTTATAGTTTATGGTGGATTTTCCCATGCGGCACAACGAGCCACCTAACCATCGTCGTGCCTTGCGGGGCAATGTCCCGCAGCCTGCCTTTGGCCTTGCCCCGCCGACGGCGCACAGGAACGACGGCGAGGGCGGCAACAGGTGAAGCGGTTCTTCCCCAACGTTTGCAAGGTGGTGGACGGCGGCCTTCTGCCCGAGCCTCCGCCCGAAAAGGCATAGTTCGTTGGCGGCATGATCGTACTGTTCGGCATGGCGCTTCCCCATAAGGCGCCGAGCCGCCCCGCGCCCTGCACTGCCACGGAGCAGCGCGGCGAGGGCCAACAGCAAGGCTGATATGAGCGAAAGTGCGTTCATGGAATTAAGGCTCAATCCGTCACCATGAACTCGCTGTAGTACTCGTCCCCCTTAGGAAGGGTGAAGGTGATGACGTAGTCGTCGGCGATGGGTGTTTGTTGTTCATGACTTGTTGGTTTGTATTGTTAACGACGCTGCAAAAAAACAGTTTTCAGTCTTCTCGGTATGCGGGTGTGTCGGTTTATCTTGTAAGTGTGTCGGTTTATCTTGTAAGTGTGTCGGTTTTGGCCGTAAGTGTGCCGTTTCCGTCGGTAAGTGTATGTTTTGGAAAGTGTCCGTGGCGGGCCACTTGCGCACGGAGATGGGTCTGCAAAAATATGAATTTTTCCAGAGACGCATTGAATGCGTCTCCAATGCCGTGTCGCCTGTCTTGTTTGTGGGAGACGCAAGCATCGCGTCTCTACAGGTGTCGAACTAGGGTAGCAGCAGGGCCAACGCGCTGTCGGGCCGCTGCCTCATCAGGCTGTCGATGGTGGCCAGGGCTGAATCTTGCGTTTCAGCCTCTTTGGCAGGTTCAAGAATCGGTTCAAAGGGCCATCGCCTCGCGCCGAGGGCTGTGGCAGGCTGTCGCCAAAACCACCAATACCAGTAATAATCCTATGGTATTCCATTCCTTCCGCATTTGGAATCAATCTTCCACAAGGAATACGGCCACCTGCCTGAGGCCACTGGCCCCGATGACCAAGGTCTGCTCGATGTCGGAGCAGCGGCTCGGGCCGGTGATGATGCTCAGTTGCGAGGGCTTGTTTCCCTTGTATTTCTTCTCCACGGACAGTAAGGCGTCTTTCAGTCCGCCTACGATTTGTTCCGTAGTGGCAAACACCAAGAGGATGTCGGGCATGGCGTAGGCCTCGCGGGTTAGCGTCAGCGCATCGGAGATGAGGATGCTGCCGGTTTGCGCCAACAGGCATTCGCAGTCCGTCAGGCTGACCAATTTTTGCTTGGGTTCGCGCTCAGGCGAGGTTGTGTAGGAAATGCCGTATTTGTCGAACAACGCTTGCATGGCGGGACTGGTGCACCACAGCGGCTCCCATCCATTTTCGGGGGCGAGTTGCTTAAGGCAGTCGGCGAACTCACGCTCGCTTTCCAGATAAATGAAGATGCCCCTGTTTTCCGTGAAGTTCTGCGCGAAGGTGACTGCGGTGCCGTCTTCTTCCTTGATGGGAACCCATGTCTCGGTGTGCTGGTCGATGTCCTTGAACAATGCCTCTTGTTTTTCAAGGAGGGCGTTGCGCACTTTGGCCAGGATTTGTTCCTTATAGGTAGTGTCGCGGTTGTCGGCTTTGTAACCCCATGCCATGGCTTATGCTTTTTCAGGTTCTTGTTCGGGTTGGTTTTCAGCGGCTTTGACGGTGGCGTTCTTCAGCTTCTCGTCTTCCGAGTTGCCCCACGGCCGTTTGCCGAAAATGCGTTCCAGGTCTTCGCCGAAGATGACCTCTTCTTCGATGAGCTTTTGGGCCAATTGGCCAAGGCCGTCGCGGTGCTCGGTGAGGATGGCGATGGCTTCCTGATAGGCTTTCTCGACGATGACGCTCACGCGCTTGTCGATGGTCTCGGCGGTCTTCTCGCTGTAGGGCTTGGTGAGGCTGTAGTCTTGCTGACCTGTTGAGTCATAATAGCTTAGGTTGCCGATTTCCTCGTCCAAACCGTAATAGGTCACCATGGCGAAGGCTTGTTTGGTCACCTTTTCGAGGTCAGACAAGGCTCCGGTCGAGATCTGGCCGAACACCACCTGCTCGGCGGCGCGTCCGCCAAGGGTGGCGATCATCTCGTGGTACATCTGCTCCTTGGTCGTGATCTGGCGTTCTTCGGGCAGATACCATGCCGCGCCGAGCGACTTGCCGCGTGGCACGATGGTGACTTTCACCAACGGGTGGGCGTATTGCAGCAGCCAGCTTGTGGTGGCGTGTCCCGCCTCGTGGAAGGCGATGACCTTCTTCTCCTCGGCGGTGATGATCTTGTTCTTCTTCTCCAAGCCGCCGATGATGCGGTCCACGGCATCGAGGAAGTCTTGCTTGCTGATTTCCTCTTTTCCTTTGCGGGCGGCCATCAGCGCGGCCTCGTTGCACACGTTGGCGATGTCGGCGCCTGAGAAGCCTGGCGTTTGCTTGGCCAGAAACTCCTTGTCCACGTCGGCGTTGAGCTTCAAGTTGCGCATGTGAACCTCGAAGATTTCCTTGCGGCCAACGATGTCGGGAAGCTCGACGTAGATTTGGCGGTCGAAGCGGCCGGCACGGAGTAGGGCCTTGTCGAGGATGTCGGCGCGGTTGGTGGCGGCCAACACGATGACGCCTGAGTTGGTGCCAAAGCCGTCCATCTCCGTAAGCAGTTGGTTCAGCGTGCTTTCGCGCTCGTCGTTGCCGCCCGTGATGGCGTTGCGGCCACGGGCGCGACCGATGGCATCGATTTCGTCGATGAAGATGATGCACGGCGACTTCGACTTGGCATTATTAAAAAGGTCGCGCACGCGCGAAGCACCCACGCCAACGAACATCTCCACGAAGTCGGACCCCGACAGGCTGAAGAACGGCACGTTGGCTTCGCCCGCCACACTCTTGGCCAACAGGGTCTTACCCGTTCCGGGAGGGCCGACGAGCAAAACGCCCTTTGGAATCTTGCCGCCGAGTTTGGTGTATTTCTCCGGATTCTTTAGGAAATCAACGACTTCCATGATTTCCACTTTGGCCTCTTCGAGTCCGGCGACATCCTTGAAGGTGACATTGACGTTGCCGTTTTCCTTGTCGTAAAGCTGCGCCCTCGACTTGCCGATGTTGAAGATGGAGCCGGCGCCGCCCATGCTGCGTCCCATGCCGCGCATCAGGATGATGTAGAACACGAGGAGCAGGGCAAGCGGGATAATCCACTCCAAGATGCCAGCCACCCAGTTGTTGCGGCTTACATTGGTGATATACACGGGCTTGTCCAAATCGGCCTGGGCTTCCGAAACGGTTTCCTCAAAGCGTGCCAAGTCGCCGATTTTGTAGGTGTAGCTCGGTGTTTCGGTGGTGCCGTCGGCGGTGGCTTTCACGTCGGGGAATTGCCTTGAGAGGCCTTTTCGGTTCAGGTAAACTTCGGCATCTTGCTTGTTCACCAAGTCGATGCGTTCCACCTCCCCGTTTTTCAGCAGTTCGATGAGCTTGCCTTGGTCGATTTTTTCCTGAGGCGTGGCAGCGTCTCTGCCAAAAAACTGCAATCCAATCAGGATGGCGAACAAAATGACATAAATCCAATAGAAACTGAAGCGCCTTTTGTCATTTGGGCGCTTGTTGGGTTGGTTGGGCTGAGGCGGCTGGTTAGGTTGGTTGCCAGCGTCGTTAGTCTCTTTTTTCTTCATCTAAAATGTTGGTTTTGATTTTGTTAGTCTTCGTTTTGCTTGACAATCCTTTCGGCATCGGCCCAAAGTTCCTCCAATTTGTAGTAGCCTCTCGCCGATTCGAGGAACACATGGACGACAACGTCCACGAAGTCTATCAAAATCCATTCCGTATTTTCGCGGCCTTCCACATGGTAAGGCTTGGTGTTGGTTTTCTCAAAGACCAGATCCTCCACCTTGTCGGCGATGGCGTCCACCTGCGTCTTCGACGGCGCGTGGCAGATGACGAAATAGTCTGTCACGGCGGTGGTGATTTCCCTCAGGTCCAAGGTGACGATGTCTTTTCCTTTAACGGCTTCCATGGCCTCAATCGTTGCGGCCACAATCTCTTCTACGTTATCTGTCTGATGTCTGACTCTCATAATGCAAAAAAATGAAGTGCAAAATTAAGCATTTTTACTTTATCAAGCCTCTTTTCTCAAAAAATACCTATCTTTGGCCAAAATTTCGATGTAATGAGCAACTTGTTCCAACCTATCACCACTTTTGTTTTCGACTATGACGGCGTGATGACCGACGGCAAGGTCTATTCCGACCACGAAGGCCACCCGTGGCGCGCCACCAACGTGAAAGACGGCTATGCGCTGCAACTGGCCACCAAACTCGGCTATAACGTGGCGGTCATTTCGGGTGCCGTCTGTCCCTCGATGGAGGTGCGGATGAACAGCCTCGGCGTGACCGACGTGTTTACTGGTGTTCCACACAAAGTGCTGAAACTCAACGAATACATGGAGCAAAAAGGCCTGAAAAAGGAGGAAATCGTCTTCATGGGCGACGACATCCCCGACATTCGTGTGATGCAGTCGGTGGGCTTGGCAGCCTGTCCCGCCGATGCCGCCGACGAGGTGCGCGAAATCAGCGGCTACGTCAGCCCGAAAGAAGGCGGCAAGGGCTGCGTGCGCGACTTAATCAAACAGGTGTTGACCGCCCACGGCAAGTGGATGTCGGCGGAGGCATATTCGTGGTAAAACAACAAACCGATGCTTGAAAACCTAAAACAATACCAAATCGTCCTCGCGTCCAAGTCGCCGCGCCGACAAGAACTTTTGCACGGCATGGGTGTGGATTTCACGGTCTTGACCAAGGAAACACCAGAAACCTTTCCTCCCGACATGCCTTTGGATGAGGTTCCGAAACATCTGAGTCTGCAAAAATCGCTGGCTTTCAGCGATGACGAGCTTCCCACAGGCTATCTTCTGGTTACGGCGGACACGGTGGTGATTTCCGAAGGCGAGATTCTCGGCAAGCCGAAAGACGCTGCCGATGCCTTCAGGATGTTGGAACAGCTTTCGGACAGGGTGCATCATGTGGTGACGGGTGTCACTGTGCGAACAGTGGAAAAAACCGAGTCGTTTTCGGCCATTTCGCAAGTGACGTTTGCACCTTTGGAAAAAGACGAAATCGACTATTACATAGTGCATTGCCAGCCTTTCGACAAAGCAGGTGCCTACGGCATCCAGGAATGGATTGGCTATGTGGGCATCAGCGGCTTGGAAGGCTCGTTCTATAACGTGATGGGCCTGCCTACACAACGGCTCTATCAGGTTTTGAAAGGTTTTTAAGCCTTTTTAAGGAGAATGACGTAAACAGGGAAATGGTCGCTGTAGCCGCCCATCCACACGCCGCTGCCGAAGGTGCGGAAGGGGTAGCCGTTGTACTTTCCGCCATGCTGTTTCAGGAACTCCTTGTTGTGCACCTTCGCGTTCTTGAATTGGTAGCTGTCGTAGCCATTAGGCAATAGGGCAGGGGTGAGGATCATTTGGTCGAGCACGCCGGGCACGTCGCGGTAGTAGTTGGTGCCGATGCCTTTTTTGTGGAGGTCGTACATGGGGTTGTAGAACTCGCCGTCGCGCAGGTCTTTCATGTCGCCGGAGGCACGCAGGTGCTCGGTGACGGTCCTGTTGTCGGGATAGTCGTTGAAGTCGCCCATCATGATGATCTTGGCATTCGGGTCGTCGCGCATGATGCTGTCGGCGATGTGGCGGCACAGCTCGGCGGCGGCCACGCGGCCAGGCATCGAGCGTTTCTCGCCGCCGGCGCGCGACGGCCAGTGCATGACGATGAAGTGCATCGGCTCGCCATCGAAGAGGCCACTGACGACCAATTGGTCGCGGGTGATGAACTCAGGGTCGCTGGGGACGACGGTACGATAGGACTTGCTGCTCGTCATCTTGAAATATTTGGGGTTATAGATGAGTGCCACGTCCACGCCACGGCGGTCGGGCGAGTCGTAGTGCACCACCTGGTAGTTGCGGTCCTTCAGTTCCGGCTGGGCAACGAGGTCTTCGAGCACGGTGCGGTTTTCCATCTCGCTCATGCCCAAAACCGCCACGCCGTCGGGCGACCAGTCGGTGCCGATGGTGGAGATGGCGTAGGCCATGTTGTGGAGCTTGGACATGTATTTCTCGCTGTCCCATTGGTTGGCGCCTTGGGGCAGGAACTCTTCATCGTTCTTGTTGGGGTCGTTGATGGTGTCGAAGAGGTTTTCGAGGTTGTAGAACCCGACAAGGCCCACCTTGTAGGCTTGCTGCTCTTGGGCGGAGGCGCGGTTCATTTGAAGGCCAAAAACCAAAATGATGAGTGCAAAGATGAGATGCTTATTCATGATTTGAGTGTTGTTTACATAATGATTAGGCGGCAAAGGTAGCAAAAAATTGGGCTTTTTTCTTCCTTTGGATGATTTTTCGGCTGTAACAACCAAATTATTCCTAATTTTGCAACGCTGTATCCATGAAAGGAAGCGGCAAACATAATGGAAAGACGTTGAACTGACGTTTTATCTGCGGCATACTGAATCTCGCAAATTCTAATCGTCCGCTTGGTAAAGCAAGGCTTGACGTCCCTTTGTTCGTATACACCTTTTTATGTATATCGAATAGCGGGGGCTTCGGCATTGCTTATCCTCGGACGATGGGCAATGCGAGAGCCTCAGTATGCGGGATGAGCAATAGTTTTGACTCCCGCGCTTTTTCTTTTGTGTTTTAATAGAGGTTAATTTGGTAGGTGAAGGAGTCCAGCTTACAAATGAAAAAAGTACAAACTTTATGAAAAAACCAAGATTACTATTGTTATTGTTGCTGACATCTTTTTTGCCGTTATCAGCACAAGAGACCGTGAATGTGGCTTTCACTGCAAGTACAGAAAGTGGGCTATATTGCCCCTTCACTTCGGTAAGCGTGACCAATGTGACGCGAGGTTGGACCGAAAACCTTGTCTACCCCGACACCGTGTTGGTGCTGACCAATACGGTAAACGTCGCAGAACACATCGGCAGGGCTTTTTGCCTGGGTGATGCCTATCCCAATCCCTTCATGGGAGAGACGCAAGCTTTACTGGAATTGTCTGAGAAGTGCGATGTACTGCTGCAAGTTGTTCGTCTCGACGGTTCCGAGGTCGCCTCTCAGACGCATTGTCTGGATGCAGGCACCTATCGGCTGAGGGTAAGCCTATCCGTTCCCCAGCTTGCCTTCCTTTCGGTGACGACAGGCTATGGACGCCAAGTGACCAAGCTGGTTCACGCTGGAGATGGTGCAGCGGATGCCATAGAGGTCGACTATGTGTCAAGCGAGACCAAAAGTTTTGGCAAGGACGAACCTGCACGATTGGATGCCACGGGCGAGTTTGAGCTGGGCGATGTGATGCGTTATGAGGCTCAACTTGTGGATGGTGGCGTGACGGCGTATAGCATTGCGGTGACTCAACCCCAAAACGGTGACGAAGTCATCACGCTTCGTTTCGCTCTGGACTGTCCGACGGTGACAACCAGTGAAGCGACCGTCATTACCCATATCTCCGCCATCTGTGGCGGCAACGTGATCGATGCGGGTGGACTTATGGTGACGGCGCGTGGCGTGTGCTGGAGCACTACACCAAACCCAACGATGAGCGACAGCCACACCACCAACGGAATGGGTACGGGTGAGTTCCTCAGTCAACTCTTGGACCTGTCAGTTGAAACGACCTATTATGTGAGGGCCTACGCCACAAACCTCCTTTGCACAAGCTATGGCGATGAGGTTGATTTTACCACCTTGCCGATTCCCGACTATAACATTACGGTTACGGCCATTCCGAGCAATGGCGGGACGGTTGGCGGTGGCGGTGTCTACCAGGAAGGCGATACGTGTATGGTGTCGGCCAATGCAAATGCAGGGTTTGAGTTCGCCTACTGGATGGAAAAAGGGAGTGTGGTTTCTACAGATGCGAACTATACTTTCACCGTGACAGGCAACCGTGATTTGGAGGCGCACTTCACGCAGCAGACCTACACCATAAGCGTTTCGGCCAACCCGAGCAATGGCGGCACGGTGAGCGGCGGTGGGACCTACACCTATGGCCAGTGGTGTACGGTGCACGCCAACGCAAATAATGGCTACAACTTCACCAATTGGACAGAGAATGGAAATGTGGTCTCCACCAATGCGAACTACACTTTCACTGTGACCGGCAACCGCAGTTTGGAGGCGCACTTCACCCCGACTTATACCATAAGCGTTTCGGCCAACCCGAGCAATGGCGGGACGGTGAGCGGCGGTGGGACCTACACCTATGGCCAGTGGTGTACGGTGCACGCCAACGCAAATAATGGCTACAACTTCACCAATTGGACAGAGAATGGAAATGTGGTCTCTACCGATGCGAACTATCCTTTTCAGGTGACTAATAGCCGAGTTTTAGTGGCCCACTTTGCAGAGACTCCCCAAATACCAGTGGGTGCCATAGACGGATTGTTTACCGTTGATTCTGCTGGTAACCAAGTGTATTTCTCGCAGGGTAACCTGCAATACATAGGCAGTGCCAGTACACCTTACTGGAAATTTGCCGAGAACCAGTGGGAGTTTTTTGGCGCCTCTACAAACCAAATCAGCCCAAGCCAAACTGTTGACCGCGATCTCTTCGGTTGGGGTACGAGTGGATGGCATGATTCAAGTGACCCTTATAACGTGAACTATCAGCCATGGTCGACTTCTGATCCAGGTGCAGGTTCAGGATCTGGTATAAACCCAGATTACAATTATTATGGCTATGGTCCTTCAACGAACATGTCGTCGCCTAACCTAACTGACGGTTCCGCGAATTATGACTGGGGCATTTACAACCCCATCAGCAACGGTGGCAACCAGCCTAACCTATGGCGCATTTTGACTCGAGAGGAATGGAATTGGGTACTCAATATTCGTAGCACAATCTCGGGCAAACGTTATGCGAAGGCACAGATAACAGGTGCTGGCAATGGAATTGTTTATGGTGTGATTCTGTTTCCTGATAATTGGAGTACGAGTACCTATGATCCAAATTGCCCCAATCAAAGTGAAGTAAGCTTTAGCAGTAATGTAATAAGTCTAGACCAATGGAATACCATGCAAAATGCTGGTGCGGTATTTCTTCCTGCCGCAAGTGGGCGCCGTGGAACTTTTTTCATTGCTTCCGAAGAATTTGGTGGATACTGGACTGCTTCATACTCCAGTGCTTATGGCGCACATTCTGTGACCTTCCATGAAAACGACCCGTATTACATGCTAGACCCATCGCAACATAGTGACCGTTGTTATGGTCATTCTGTGCGCCTCGTTGCCCCTGCCGGGAATTAGTTTCATGTGTCGGCAGAGTCGAGGCAACGTGATGTCGGTGGCGCAGTGGGCCGGGGCGCGCACCGAAGCGCGCCGGCGGCACACTGCGTTGCCGACATCATGCCCCCGTTAGGGCGGATTTGCAATCCGACCTTAGACGAGTATTAGGATTTGCAATCCTTCAAAGATAAATCTGACGGATGCGGTGTTTTCGGAAAAACGTGACTTTGTTTCAGAATTTGTGTGTTTTTGCAAACGATTTGAATATGGCGAAAGACATAGAGATAAGGAATTGAGAAAATGCGTTGCCAGACGTTTTTGTTGCCGACATTCGCTCCATCATCGAATAAGGACGGTAGTAGGCATGCGCAGCAGATTGACAAGCCGCTATTGCAACATTTTGGAATGAGGGGCGGCGTATTGTTGAGGAAGAGCGGAAAGGAAAGAGTCGGGCTGCATACGGCACGAGATTAATCCATTTGTTGGCCGATAGACTGAAGGTCGAATACGGCGATGGATATGGGAAAAGAAATGCTTTCTTTTTATCAAAACATAACCTCAAAGTTTGCTGATTTCTTCAACAGTTAATCCAGTCCCTTTTGCGATAACCTCCAAATCCACGCCTATGGCTTTCAGTTTGCGGGCGGTTTCGAGGTTGGCTTCGGCTCTGCCTTCTGCTCTACCTTCTGCTCTACCTTCTGCTCTTCCTTTGGCCATCCCTTCCTCTAATCCTGCCGCCACGCCTTGCGCTTTGCCTTCTGTCCAGCCATCCAAATGTGCAGCAGCAAAGACGCTGTCTTGGTACATGTAATTCTCCATCTGACGCTGATAGGCTTTCCGCTCTTCGCTGTCCATTTTCAGATACTGCAACTTCTTCCGAGCTTCCTGCAATCCTGGTGCCGTGGTGTCTTCCTTGATGTGGGCGTTTTTCAGGTAGTCGAGCCACTCCTCAAGTGGGGTCTTGGCAACGGCGTTGAACTCGTTCACTCGGATAAGGAAATATTCGGGGAAAATCTCTTCGGGGGTCCTCATTCGCAAGGCGTTCTCGTCTTTGGTCGTGATTTCCAAGATATCGTTGGTGTGTACTCCTCGGAACGTCGTGGTGCCGTGGTAGAGGTAATCCTTGCCTTTGCCGAGGTCGAAATAGAGGATGTTGATGGAATAGACTTTCTTCACGTGGTCGTATTCCTTGCCTAATTCGATGTGCTCGGTGATGGTGCGCGCCACGCCATAGAGGATGCGCTCAAGGTAGTACAACTCGCGCGTCTGCTGTATCTCGACGATGATGATTTCACCCTTGCTGTTCTTGGCTTTGATGTCAACGCGGTTGAACTTGTCCTGCGGGTCGTCTTGGTTGCTCTCGCTTTCCAGCAGTTCCACGATGTGGATAGGCTCGTTGAGGAGCACGGTAACCAAGCCTTCGAGCACGCCGAAGTTAGCCTTGTCGCGCAACATACGCTTCGCAGCCCAGTCGAATCTGATGAGTCTGTTGTCGTCCATCTTGGGGGTTGTTTTAGGATTGATACGGCAAAAATACAAAGATTTTCGTTTTGTCGCCAACATTCCAACATTTTTGGACTAAATCTTCAACTTGTTAAATCATTGTTTGGGCGTGTCTTTGGTTTGAAAAGAAGATTTCTTTCGGCTTTTCCCAAAAATCCCAACAAAAAATTCCCAACCCATCAATCTTTTTCCTATTTTTGTCCGTTTAATTCACCATAAATCCAACGAAAATCATAACAAGTTCAATATGAAGAAATTTCTATTTTTAACGGTCGCGGTGTTGTTGGTTGGGCGAATGACGGCTCAAACCATCGACACTACCGACCTCAATCAGAACGAAGTGCCGACGGTCATCCTACTGGATTCCGACTTTGAGGAGTCGTCGACCTCGGTCAACGATGCCTCCACGCTGCTCAACTCGTCGCGCGACGTGTTCAACAGCATTGCGGCCTACAACTTCGGCTCGTTGCGCTACCGCGTGCGCGGCAACGACTCGAAGTACAGCGACGTGATGATCAACGGCATCCTGATGAACGACCCCGAGACGGGTCGCCCGGTCTTCTCCAACTGGGGCGGACTGAACGATGCCTTCCGTAACTCGGTACTCGTCGAAGGCTTGGGCAAGACCTACGCCGGATTCGGCGGTCTCGGCGGCCTCACGGCTTATTCGACACGCGCCTCAGAGTACCGCAAGCAAATCTCGCTGAGCTATGCCTTCAGCAACCGCTCCTACAACCACCGCGCCATGGCCTCCATCGGCACGGGCGACTTGGGCAACGGCTGGTACCTGATGGCCCACGCCAGCGGTCGCTATGCGGGCAAAGGCTACACCGAAGGCACCTTCTATCAGGCCTACAGTTACTTCCTCTCCGTCGAGAAGAAGATCAACGACAAGCACAGCATCGACCTTACCGTGTTTGGCGCACCTTCGCAGCGCGGCGGCTCGGCTCCCGTGGTGCAAGAGGCTTACGACCTTGTCGGCTCCAACTTCTATAACCCCAACTGGGGCTATCAGACCATCGACGAGAACGGCAAACAGGTCATCCGCAACTCGCGCGTGAGCACCTATCACCAGCCAATGGCGCAACTCACTTGGTATTGGACACCCAGCAAACGCACCGAGTTCAACACCTCGTTCTATTATTTTGGCGGCAAGGCCGGACAAACTGTCCTCGAATGGGGCGAAGCCGCCGACCCGCGTCCCGACTACTACAAGAACCTGCCGAGCTACTTCTTGACCAATGCCCACAGCACGGCTGAGTATGAGGCACAACTTGAGGCTTGGAGAAATCGCGACCCGAAGGTCACCCAAATCGACTGGGATGTGCTATACAACGCCAACCGCAACCACCTTTTCACGGTGCAGAACGCCAATAATGGCACCGACGGCACAGTGACGGGCAAGTTTTCCAAATACATCCTTGCCGAGCGCCATTACGACAAGATGCAAATGGGCAATGCCACCTACTTCAAGCACGAGTTCAGGCCTAACCTCATCATGACGGGCGGTTTCTCCATCAGCGCTTCGCGCACGCATTATTACGAAAGCGTCAACGACTTGCTGGGTGGCGATTATTACTACGATATTAATAAGTATGCCGAAAACCTCGAAAGCGACGAATGTCAGACCGACCTCAACAACCCGAACCATGTGGCCAAGGTGGGCGACATCATTGGCTACAACTATTACGCCAACCGCAACTATGGCCGCATTTGGGACCAGATCGATTGGCTTGTCGGCAACTTCGACTTGTATTTGGGCGTTCAAGGCTCGTTCACCCAGATTTGGCGTGAAGGCCTTTGGAAGAGCGGCTCCTTTGCCGACAACTCCTTTGGCAAGGACCAGATGCACAACTTCTTCGACCCGAGCGTGAAAGCAGGTGTGACCTACGCCATCAACGGACGTAATCACCTCGTGCTCAATGGCGCCATGATGTCGCAGGCTCCGCAGTTCCGCGACATCTATGTATCGCCCCGCACCCGCCACACCCTTGTGGAAGGTGACCTCAAGAGCGAGCGCATCAATGCCGTGGATTTGAGCTACTTGTACCGCTCGCCCACGTTCAAGTTCCGCCTGACGGGTTATTACACCGCCTATAAGAACCTCATCTGGAACCGTAGCTTCTATTGCGAGAACGTCTACCTCAACACCACGACCAGTGCCAACTCCTACACCAGCGAGTTCGTCAACTTCATCATGACCGACATCAACCAGAAGAGCCTTGGCGTGGAAATGGGAGCGGAATGGAACGTGACGCCGACCATCACCTTGCAAGCCGCTGCCGCCAACGGCATCCATGTCTATAACAACAATCCCATCTTCTCGGTTTATGACGACAACAACGCTACGGCCTACATCCAGAACAGCACAGCGTATCTGAAGGGCTACCACGTTTCGTCGGGGCCCGAGACGGTGGCCTCGTTGGGCGTCAAGTACAACTCGCCGAAATACTGGTGGGTGAGCCTCAACGCCAACTACATGGCCAACATGTACTTCGACGTGAACCCTTACAACCACACCGAGGAAGGTATGTTGCACTATGCCCAAGGTGATATCCGCATCGACGATGTGCTCAACCAAACTCCGATGAAGCCCGCCTTCACGCTCGACTTCTACGGCGGTTTCTCCAAGCGTTACAAAGGGTATTACTTCCTCGTCAACGTGAGCGTCAACAATATCCTTAACAACAAGAGCACCATCCTCTATGGCTACGAGCAACTGCGCTTCAACGCCAACAACCCCGACATGTTCCCCGACAAGTATTCGTATATGTACGGCATCAATTATTTCATCAGCTTGACAGTTAGGAAATGAGCTTTAAGCAATAAGCTTTAAGCCATAAGCCAGTTGCTGCATTTGCTTACAGCTTACGGCTTATAGCTTACAGCCAAACAATTCAACGATTAACAATTAAACACACAACGATATGAAAAACAGAGTATTCAACGCATTTCTGCTTCTTGCCTTTGTGGGCACATTGTTCACCGCCTGCAAGAAAGAGTATCCCGAGCCGCCTATCCAGGACCTGCCGATAGGAACGGTTTACACGATTAGCGACATCCTCGCCATGGAGCCGGGCACCGTGTTCACGGAAGACGCTTCGGTGTATGGCATTGTCACCGCCGACGAGCAGTCGGGCAACCTCTACAAGGCCGCCTTCATGCAAGACCGCGCCACGGGTGCCGCCATTGAGCTTTACCTCAACGCCGTCAGCGGTCTGCGCATCGGCGACTCCATTCGCGTCTATCTGAAAGACGTCACCTATGCGATGTACAACAACCTGCCGCAGCTGAGCAACTTCGAGGCCGACGGACATATCGTCATCTTGGCCAACAACAAGCCTATCCAGCCTCAGGTGACCACCATCGCCAACATCAATGCAGGTCAGCATTTGGCTGGCTTGGTGAAGCTGGAGAACGTGAAGTTCACGGAGCAGAACACCTTCGCCGATCCGACCACCTACGGCAATCGCACCTTGATTGATGCTTTGGATCCGTCCGCCAACGTGATTGTGCGTACTTCCAACTATGCCAATTTCGCCAACGACTCGCTGCCGCAAGGCACGGGTAGCTTAGTGGCCATTGCCACAGTCTACAACAGCACTTGGCAACTTGTCATTCGTTCCGCGCGAGAACTGGAATTTGAAGGCTATGTTCCTGGTGGCGATTCGGGTTTGCCTTATTTCCAGGATTTCAGCTCCTCGTTTGGCACCTACACGACCTATAGTGTGGCTGGCGACGAGGAATGGGTGATTGATTACAATACCGCAAAAATGACGGGCCATGTTGGTAGTAGCAATTTCGCCAACGAGGACTGGCTGATTTCGGCCCCTGTCGCGTTAACGGGCGTTGACCATGTAAAGGTGTGCGTGAACTATGCAGCCCAATATCAGAATCCTAATACCGAGGATGTCACGTTGCAAATCTCCAAGGACTATGTGGCCGGCACCGACCCGCTGACCGCCAACTGGATCCAGATGAACGTCACCTATCCGAACACGGCCAATTGGTCAGATTTCCAAACTGTCGAAACGAGCCTCGACGAGTTCCTTGGCGAAACTGTGACGGTGGCCGTCAAGTTCACCTCTTCGGAGTCGACCTCGCGCACCTTCGAGGTGAAATACATCCTCGTGCAGGAAGGCACGCCGGGCGATGGCCCGACGCCTCCCACCCCGACTCCTGGCGGTGGCGAGCTGCAAACGATGCCTTACACGCAGTCGTTCACCGATGAATTTGGCACTTATATGACTTACGACGTTGCAGGTCCCCAGTCGTGGGTGATTGATTACCATACGGCCAAGATGACGGGCTACGCCGGAGGCTCGAATGCCAACGAAGACTGGCTCATCTCTTCTCCTGTGGCGGTTACTGGGGTGAACGAGGCGAAGGTCTCCGTGACTTATTCGGCTCAATATCAGAATGCCGACAATAGCGATGTGAGTTTGCAAGTCTCAACGGACTATGTCTATGGCAACGACCCGACTACGGCCAATTGGATAAATATGCAGACGACTTATCCGAACACTGCGAATTTCAATGATTTCCAAACCGTTGAAACGAGTTTAAATGAATTTATTGGTCAGAATGTGACGGTGGCCATTAAATACACTTCAACCGCTTCACAATCGAGAACGATTGAAATCCAGAGCATCACGGTTCAAGAAGGGGCAGGTGTGACGCCTCCGACCCCGCCCACTCCGGGAGAAGGCGAGGGCAGTGGAACTGCCGACGACCCGTATAATGTGGCTGCTGGTATTGGCCTGCAGGACCAAGGTGTTACTGCGTGGGTGCAAGGTTATATTGTTGGAGCAGTAAAGAGTGGCCCTTCAAGCGTTTCATCCAATGACGATATAAGTTGGGCTGCGCCTTTTACCCGTGCCACCAATGTTCTGATTGCAGATGATCCTACTTGCAATGAAGTCTCAAATTGCATCATCATTGAACTTGGTGCCACCACTTTGAAATCTCAAGTGAATCTGGTTGATAATCCTGGCAATCTGGGTAAGCATTTGACTGTCCTTGGTACATTCCGTAAGTATTTTGGTCAGTCTGGTTTGCGTGATTGCCCAGGCACAGAAAACGACTTTGTCTTGGAAGGCGGCGACACACCCACGCCTCCCGATCCGGGAACTACCGAATATTTCAACCAGACTTTAACCACTCAGGATAGCTACAATACATTTACTGCCTATAGTGTTGCTGGAGATCAGGAATGGTATCAAAACTCCTCGCATCTTGAATATGGCGCTGTGATGTCGGGTTATGCCAACAACACTTCATTTGCCAATGAGGACTGGTTTATCAGCCCCATCATTGACTTGAGCGGTAGCACAAGCCCGATACTCAATTTCGAGCATGCACGTGGCCCGCAGGATAGCATGAATGTTGGCGTTGAGGAAGGCTATTATACGGTTTGGGTGACCAATGATTATCCCGAAGGAGCTGATCCTTCGCAAGAGAGATGGGTTGAACTTCCTATTCTCAACCAACCCACGACAAAGTGGCAATTTGTCTCTGCCGGTGACCTTGTCATCCCAGCCGAATTCAAGACCGCCACTTGCCGCATCGCTTTCCGCTATCTTAGCATCGATGGCGCTTCGGCTACATGGGAAGTCAAGAACGTGGTGGTCAAGGAACAATAAGTTAGCGACCACCTGAATCATGAAAAGCCTGCCGTCGGGTAGGCTTTTTTGTTTTGCATTGCGGCAGATGATGGGTCGCGTTGCGGCAACTGCAAAAAATATTATGTCCAAAACCCCATAAAATTCCCTACCTTTGCAGCCGATGAAAACCTATCAAGATGGAATAGTTTTAATATTAGAATAGATGTAATACAAGTTTCAACATTACCATAAACATGAAAAGAGTTGTAATCAAACAAGGAGACATATTCTCCATAGAAACGGAAAAAGGGAAACGATATTTCCAATACATTTGCAAAGATGCGTATCAGTTGAATGGAAATGTTATTCGTGTATTTAAGGACGATACCATGACTGATGTCGAATTCTATCTCCATACAATCATCTCCATTGGAGTAAAGCAGTACGGATGGGTGAAAGTCGGCAATGGTCCTGTACCAGACATTTCTAATGTGGTTTTCTTTACGGATGTTGATATGGCTGCTAAGTTGTACGTGTTTAAAAACCAAGATGCAAACTGGAGAATATGGACGGTTAACGGTAATGAAAAAATCGTGAAGGAATTGCCTGGATACAGATGTGAAGAAGGTTCAGTTTATCCTCCATGTCGTATAATGGATGTCATTTGTGGTAAAGATTTAGGATATAATAGAGACATGAAGGATATGCCCGATTTGTAAGACCCGAATTTCCAAATTCGGGGGCCGCGAGTATCAGCATTTGCAATGCGGGAAAAGGGGAATAAGACTCCGTGAGTTTTGATATTGAAAAGCCTGCCTTCGGGTGGGCTTTTTTGTTTTGCATTGCGGCAGATGATGGGTCGCGTTGCGGCAACTGCAAAAAATATTATGTCCAAAACCCCATAAAATTCCCTACCTTTGCAGCCGATGAAAACCTATCAAGATGGAATAGTTTAGTATTAGAATAGATGTAATACAAGTTCCAAAATTACCATAAACATGAAAAGAGTTGTAATCAAACAAGGAGACATATTCTCCATAGAAACAGAAAAAGGAAAACGATATATTCAATATATCTGTAACGACATCAATCAATTGAATGGAAATGTAATAAGTGTCTTTAAAGATGAAACGCTAAAAGAAGTGGATTTTTACATTCATACCACAGTTGCTGCCGGAGTGAAGTTTTTCGGGTGGCAGAAAATTGGCAAACAGCCCATACCTGATATATCCGACATCGTGTTTTTCACGGAAATAAGTGAAATTGTGAGGAAAGTGGTTCACAATAATGCCGATGTAAATTGGAGAGTTTGGACGATAAGCGGAACCGATGCGTATGTTAAAGATTTGCCTGATGTAGAGTGTTACGAGGGATCGGTTTGGCCTCCGTGCGACATTCCTGACATATTATGTGGCCGTAATAAGTATTACAAAAGGTTTGTCAGATAAAGAAATTATGGAAAGTCTTTTTCGGGGCGGTAGCCGCTGCCCCGAAACCTTTCCATGCAAGCGCAGCGCAGCAAGGAAAACCCATTTATGAAAGATTTATGTTAGATTTATGTCCAAAGAAAACAAAACCTCCACCGAAAAAATCAACAAACTTTCTAAACCCGTTTTCCCGAATTTGCAATTCGGGAGTCGCGAGTATCAGCATTTGCAATGCGAGAAAAGGGGAATAAGACTCCGTGAGTTTTGATATTGAAAAGCCTGCCTTCGGGTGGGCTTTTTTTGTTTTGCATTGCGGCAGCCGTAACAAAATGTGTCCAAAACCTCGTAAAATTCCAAGATTTGGAGCGAGTATATCCTATACTTGCTCCAAATCTATGAAAAAATCGGAGATTTGGAGCGAGTATAAGGGTGTCGTTCTGAAAAAAGATTTATCTTTGCGGCGTGAACCAAGGAGATAAAGCCATGAACGACAACAGAATCATAGGACGGAAGTATGAGCAGCAACTGCTTGAATCGGTTTGCGAACAGCGCGAGGCACGAATGGTGGCGGTGTATGGCCGCCGCAGGGTGGGGAAGACCTTCCTCATCAGAGAGTTTTTCCACAACGAGTTCGACTTCATGTTCACCGGCAGTTACGAAACCCCAATGGTGGTGCAGTTGTCGCTGTTTCAGAGGGAGTTGCAAAAGCGGTCGGGGCAAGACTTGCGGCGGCCCACCAACTGGTTTGAGGCTTTCGAGCAGCTTCAAGCCTATTTGGGCAGCCTCAGAAAAGAGCGCATCGTCGTGTTTTTCGACGAGTTGCCTTGGATGGACACGCCCAAATCCAAGTTCCTGACGGCCTTCAGCTATTTCTGGAACTCATGGGCCTCGACCCGCGACGGGCTGAAACTCTTCATCTGCGGCAGTTCCACATCGTGGATGATGAACAAGGTCATTGGCGACAAGGGCGGACTTTACAACCGCTGTTCGCGCACCATCTATCTTGCGCCGTTCACCTTGGGCGAGATGGAGGCGCAGTTGGAGCAGAAAGGCATTGTTTGGACGCGCTACCAAATCACCGAGGCCTACATGATTTTCGGCGGCATACCTTATTATATAGACATGCTCGACAAAAACCTCACCTTCGCCCAAAACATTGACAAGCTCTTTTTCGCCGATGGCGCACCGCTGCGCACGGAATACAATTTCCTGTTCCGCTCGCTGTTCAAGGACTCCACGATGGCCCGACAGGTGGTTGAGGAATTGGTCGGCAACGGGAAAGGAATGACACAGCAGGAATTGAAGGAAACGCTCAAGTTGCCGTCGGGCGGGGCACTGACCAAGGTGCTGAAAGAACTGCAACAATGCGATTTCATCCGCTCCTATTCCTCGATGGGCAGGAAGTCGAAAGGGATGCTGTATCAACTCACCGACCTTTTCACGCTCTTTCATCTGCGTTTCGTGGCCAAACATTCCAGTCAGGACGAACAGTATTGGAGCAACCTCGACGAACACACCCACGACGCTTGGGCCGGTTACGCCTTCGAGCGTGTATGTTTGCATCATATTCCGCAGATTAAGAAGAAGTTGGGAATTTCAGGCGTACTGACCAACGCCTACGGTTGGAGCACAAAACCCATGATAGACGAGGACGAGACCGAGTGGGAAGGCGCCCAAATCGACCTGCTCTTGAGCCGCGCCGATGATGTGATCAATATTTGTGAGATGAAATACAGCAAACATTCCTACACCATCACCGATGACTACAGCAAACGCTTGAGAACCAAGATGTCAGTCTTTCGCCACCACACAAAAACCAGGTTTGCGCTTCATCTGACCTTTATCACGACCTTTGGCCTCACGCACAATAAATATTGGAACATGGCGCAAAGCGAGGTGGTGATGGATGACTTGTTCAGATTGTCTTAATGTTGCCTATACTTGATCCAAATCGTGCAAAAAATCCAAGATTTGGAGCAAGTATAGCTTATAATCGCTCCAAATCTATGAAAAAAAACCGAGATTTGGAGTAAGTATAAGGGCGTTCGGTAGAAATACAGAAATCAAATTTTGACAATTCTTCGTTTTTTCGGCAATTTTCCCATATCTTTGCGCGTTGAATGGAAAAACGAATTTGAAATGTCAGAGAATCTAGTCATCATACCCACCTACAAGGAGAAGGAGAACATCGAGAAGATTATCCGCTACGTGTTCGGCCTGCCCATGGCGTTTGACATTTTGATTATCGACGACAACAGCCCTGACGGCACCGCCGACATCGTGAAAACGCTAATGACAGAGTTCGGCGACCGCCTGTTTATGATTCAGCGGGCAGGGAAACTAGGTCTCGGAACGGCTTACATCACGGGCTTCAAGTGGGCTTTGGAGCGCGACTACCAATATGTCTTCGAGATGGATGCCGACTTCTCGCACAACCCCGATGACTTGGCCCGACTTCATGACGCTTGTGCCAATGGCGCCGACCTCTCGGTCGGTTCGCGCTACAAGACGGGCGTCAACGTGGTCAACTGGCCCATGGGGCGTGTGCTGATGTCGTACTATGCCTCGGCATACGTGCGTTTCGTCACGAGGATGCAGGTGCGCGACACTACTGCGGGTTTCGTTTGTTACACTCGCAAAGTATTGGATACCATTGATTTGGACAGAGTCAAGTTTGTGGGTTACGCTTTCCAGATCGAGATGAAATACACCGCTTGGAAACTCGGCTTCAAGATTGAGGAAGTGCCCATCATCTTCACCGACCGCCGCGAGGGTCAGTCGAAGATGAGCAAGGGTATCTTCAAGGAGGCCGTTTTCGGGGTCATCAACTTGCGCTGGAGAGGCTTTACAGGAAAGATAAAACCAAGAAAATGAACTACTATATCAAAAATGCGATGCTAGTCAACGAGGGGCAGACTTTCGTGGCAAGCGTGTTTGTTTCGGATGGAAAAATCGCAAAAATTGTCAAAGGGGACGAGCCTTTTGATTATGCTTCGGCGCAAGTCATTGATGCCCAAGGCAAATACCTGATTCCTGGTGTCATCGACGAGCATGTGCATTTCCGCGAGCCGGGAATGACGTACAAGGGCGACATCAACAGCGAAAGCCATGCAGCCGTGGCAGGCGGCGTGACCTCGTTCATGGACATGCCCAACACGGTGCCGCCAACCACTACGCAAGAGCTTCTGCAACAGAAGTTTGACCTTGCCGCAGAGAACTCGTTGGCCAACTATTCATTCTATCTTGGTGCGACCAACGACAATCTTGACGAGGTCGTGAAAACAGACCCAAGAAAAGTGTGCGGCATCAAGGTTTTCTTGGGTTCGAGTACGGGCAATATGCTTGTTGATAAAGACGAGGCTTTGGAAGCCTTGTTCAAGGAGTCGCCTTGCCTGATTGCCGCTCATTGCGAGGATGAGGGAATAATTCAGCACAACTCGGACTTGTATGAAGAGATGGTAAACAGAGACATCGTGGAGGCAAAAGCCCATTTGCATCCCAAGATACGGACCGAAACGGCTTGTTACCTCTCTTCCTCGAAGGCGGTTGATCTGGCCGTGAAAACAGGTGCCAAGCTCCATATCCTGCACGTCTCAACGGAAAGGGAACTGGATTTGTTTAGGGACGACATTCCATTGTGTGACAAGAAGATAACCGCAGAAACATGCCCGCATTACCTGCGCTTTTGCGACGATGACTACAGGAAAATGAAATTCAGCATCAAGTGCAATCCGGCCATCAAGGCGGAAAAGAACAAGGTGGCGTTGATGGATGGGGTCAAATACGGGCTGATCGACACCATTGCCTCCGACCATGCCCCCCATCGCCGTAACGAGAAATATACGGGAAACTATTTCACCAGCAAGTCGGGATTTGCCTCCATCCAGCATTCGTTGGAGGTGATGCTCGAATGGGTACATCAGCGTGAACTGACCTTCCCTCAGGTGGTGCAGCTGATGTGCCACAATCCAGCCATTTTGTACAAAATCGACCGTCGTGGCTTCATCCGCGAAGGCTATCACGCCGACTTGGCTCTTGTGGATCTGACCGACAGGCATGTGATTACGACTGCCAACGAGTTCACCAAGTGTCACTGGACGCCGTACAAGCGCTTGTGGATGCGTTCCCGAGTGACACACACCTTTGTTAATGGTAATTTGGTATATGAAAATGGCGAGTTCCATGAGGAAAACAGGGGAGAGCGTCTGGCGTTTAACCGGTAAGGACGCTAAGATGGAATCCATAAAAAACGGAATTTGAAACGATTGCAAGAATAATGAAAAGGTTTTTCTATCTTTTTGTCATGTTTTTGGCGATGACTGCGTGTACGTCCAAATTGACGGAACAAGTGGAAGCCATGTTTCCCAACGGCCAACCCCAATATGTCAAAGTGCTCGACAAATCTGGTAATTGGGTGAAGGAAATCGAGTATTATGACTCGGGACAAGTGAAAATGGAAGGCGGGATGAAAGATGGCAAGCGCGAGGGTGAATGGATTGCATATTTTCCTGATGGACGCCCCCAAAGTAGGGGTAATTTCAAGGAGGGAAAGATGGATGGCTTGTCGAAAGTGTATTGGGACAACGGCAACCAGCGTTGGGAGGGCTTTTATAAGGAAGGCAGGCGTTGCGGAAAGTGGAAGTATTTCGACGAGCAAGGTCTCCTCTTGAAGGAGGCCGATTACGGCGAATAAGCAAACCTCTTGGCTTTCCAGCTGAAAAGGTCCATGCCGACCGTCCATTCGATGTAGTCGATGCAGTCCAAGTGGACTTTCATGCCCGCGCCCGCGAAGAACCGCTTTTGTGGGCCGAAATGGTAGTGCAAGGCCAAACGCTCGTAGTATTTTTGGTAGCCCTTGGGAAGGTATTCGGCGGGTTGCAAAACATAGCGTGCGAAGGATAAATGGAGTACGAGGTCGCCGTAAAGGAGGTCAAACGATACAAAAGGCGCAAGGGCAAGATAGTCCGCAGTCGTGAAGCGTTCCAAGGCACCGTTCACCTCGTACATGGCACGGTTCTCACCGCTGAACAGCACATCGATACCGCCTCCGAAGCGGAAACAGGGATGGAAGGTGCGGGTGTAGCCTATTTGGAACGTGTTTCCAGTACAGCGCAGGCCGTCGATGGCAGTGGATTCGTAGAAACCGATGCCGTTGAGGATGTAAACAGCGTTCATCTTGCTGAAAATGCTGTCGTGAGGTTTTTCCTTTAGTCCAGCCCTTCCTTTTGGGAAATAACGCAAGCCGACCTGTCCGCCAAACACGTTGACCCCTTTGTTGGGCACGAAGATGGCGCCGTTGGAGCCATGCGAAAGCACGGCGCGGGCGAGCAAATCCCAATGCTCGCTAAGGCGGAATACAGGGCCGAAATCCAAGGTGAGATGTACGGTGAGCGGTGTGCTGATGAAGCGGTTGCCGCTGTTGGGCCAATAGGAAAGCCCGACGCCCCAAGTGTAGTCGAACTGGAAGTTTTTCCTGCGTATGAGGTGGCCGTTGCAAAAGCCGTAGGCCGAGTAGCAGTTTCCCAAAGTGATGAAAGTCTGCGACATGCCATCGAAGTAGTCCTTCATGGTGTTGTGCTCGAAACGGAGTCCAAGGCCGAAGTTGGGGTAGTTGAACCCTTGCTGCCAAGCCTTTTCTCCTGTGGTTTGCCATCCGAGGCGAAGGTCGGCTTCATGCACGGGATAGTCCGAAAAGTCGGGGAAGGGGATGTGCTTGCTGTAGCGGAAAGCTGGCTCAATATAGAAGCCTTGTGCCGACGTCAAGGTGCTGAACCCAAGAAACGCTATGAAAACCAGAAATTTGCGCATGGTTGAATCCTACTGACTCAATCCATCACCCAACTTGTGCCGTCCTTGCCGTCTTTCAGCGTGATGTGCAGTTGGGCAAGTTCATCACGGATCTTGTCGCTGGTGGCCCAGTCCTTGTTGGCGCGGGCTTGCTTGCGGATGCCGATGATGGTCTGCATCAGGCCTTCAACGAGTTCGCCGTTGCCTTCCGAAGCGCCGTTTTCCACCAAGCCCAAAATGTCGAAAACGAAGTCCTGGAACAGCTTGTTGAGCAATTCCAACTCGGCGGGGTTGATTTGCGTCTTGCCGTCCTTGATGGTGTTCACCAAGCGCACGGCCTCAAAGAGGTTTGCGATGACGATGGGCGAGTTGAAGTCGTCGTTCATGGCATCGTAGCAGGCATCGACGATTTTCTGGATGTCTAAGTTGGCTGCGCCTTCGGTGGCTTTCAGGTCCTTGGCGGCTTTCACGGCTTCCATCAGGCGGTTGTAGCCCTTTTCGGCGGCTTGCAGGGCTTCGTTCGAGAAATCGAGGGTGCTGCGGTAGTGGGCTTGCAGGATGAAGAAGCGGATGGTCATGGGGGTGTAGGCCTGCGCAATCATTTCGTTGCCGTCCTTGTCTTTGTGGCTGGTGCCGTTGAAGAACTCGTCGAGGGTGATGAAGTTGCCGAGCGACTTGCCCATCTTCTGTCCACCGATGGTGATCATGTTGTTGTGCATCCAGTAGGTGACGGGTTGTTTGCCGTTGGCCGCCACGCTTTGCGCGATCTCCGACTCGTGGTGGGGGAACATGAGGTCCATGCCGCCACCGTGGATGTCGAAGGTTTCACCCAAATATTTGCAGCCCATCGCCGAACACTCCATGTGCCAGCCCGGGAAGCCGTCGCTCCAAGGCGATGGCCAGCGCATAATGTGCTTCGGCTCGGCCTTTTTCCACAGGGCGAAGTCGACGGGGTTGTGCTTCTCTTCCTGGCCGCTCAGTTCGCGCGTGGTGTTGAGCATCTCCTCGAAGTTGCGTCCCGAGAGGATGCCGTAGGGGTGCTCGCGGTTGTATTTCTCGATGTCGAAATACACGGAGCCGTTTTCGACGTAGGCATAGCCGTGGTCGAGGATTTTCTTCACCATCTCGATTTGCTCGATGATGTGCCCCGAGGCGTGCGGCTCAATTGAGGGACGCAGCACGTTCAGTTTGTCCATCGCGGCGTGGTAGCGGTTGGTGTAGTATTGAGCCACTTCCATCGGTTCGAGGTTTTCGAGGCGGGCCTTCTTCGCGATTTTGTCCTCGCCTTCGTCGGCATCGTGTTCAAGATGGCCCACATCGGTGATGTTGCGCACATAGCGGACTTTGTAGCCGAGATGTTGCAAATATCTGAAAACCAAGTCGAAAGTGATGGCCGGACGCGCGTGGCCAAGGTGTGCGTCGCCATAGACGGTCGGGCCGCAAACGTACATACCCACATGCGGGGCATTCAAGGGTTTGAAAGGTTGCTTGCAGCGCGAGAGGCTGTTGTAAATATATAAGGTGTTGTTCATCTTTGTTGGATTTTGATATTTGCGGCAAAGGTACAAAATAATATCAAGGAAAAAGAAATAATTCGATATTTTGCGAATTTTTGAAAAAATTGTGTATATTTGCAGCGTGAAAGTCACATTTGAACAGACATATTTGAAGGAATTGTACGACGAAGGCAAGACCAGCGACAAGAAGCATCGGTTCCAGCCCGACATTGTCAAACGGTATCAGCAAAGAATCAAGACTTTGGTCAGTGCGCCGCGTATCGAAACACTTTATCAAATCAAGTCGTTGAATTATGAGGTGCTAAAAGGCGACAAGGAGGGAATTTCTTCGATTCGGGTCAACGAAAAGTACAGGATAGAGTTCCTTGTGAATACCGATGAAGAGCCATTTGTGACTATTTGCAACATATTGGAATTGTCAAACCACTACAAGTGAGAAATAAAATGATTACAATGCAAAATATTGACCCTCAAATGGTTGCCAATAATATGATGCCATCAATGCCTGTGCATCCTGGGACGCTGTTGAAGGAAGAGATTGAATATCGCGGGATTTCGCAGAAGCAGTTGGCGCAACAGATGGGTGTTTCTTATTCTGTGTTGAATGAGATTCTCAATGGCAAGCGCCCTGTCTCGATAGAATATGCTTTGTATTTGGAAGCCGTGTTGGGCATTGATGCACAATTATGGATTCAGATGCAGGCGGACTATAATCTTCAGGTTGCCAAAAGCGACAGTAAGATCAACCGTCATCTTCTTGAAATAAGGAAAATGGTGGCGGCGTTTTGATTTCGGAAAAATGTTTATATTTGCAGTCGGAAAACCAATAAAGACATGTTGCAGTTGAATACAATGAATGAAGCTCAAATGATGATTCTTGAATCATTTGCGGGTGCTACGGATGAGCAGGAAATCAATGACTTGATGGATGTCCTGAGGTTGTTCTATGCCCGTCGTTTGGAACAAGAAATGAACCGGCTTTGGGATGACGGAACGCTGAATCAGGTAGTTCTTGACTAAGTGCGATAATAAAATGGGACAGCTTGCCTTCATAAAAGTTTTCATGCTTGTGTCAATACCGACTGACATCAATGACAATCGACGGCATGTGCATGTGTTCTATAGAAACGGTCGCCATCAACGTTCTGTGGCTAAGATTTGGATTGAGAAGGATGGAAAACGCTGCATTGAAGTTGCCGATTCAAAGCTTTCTCAAAAGGATAACAAGATGATCATGGAAGCCATCTCAAACAATTGGGAATACATCAACGAGCAAATCACTCGTTGCTTCAACGGCGAAAAGACAATAATTAAAAATATCGAATAATGTGCAAGATTAAAGAAACAAATATTGGAATAAAGAGCCTTGATTTCAGTGGACATCGGGGCAAGCTGTGCGCTGTGCTTACTGATGGTAGGGTTATCATTGTGCCCATCGGTTTTTTCCCCGACATCAAGAAACTCTCGGTAAAGGAACGAGAAGATTGGATGATTCTTGACGACCAGTTTTTCACTTTCCATAACCTCAGCAGGGTATATGCTGTCACGGATTTATTGAGGCTTTGATAAAAAAATAGTTGAACTAATACATATTTAAACAAACAAAAGAACAAGACAAACAAATACAAACATATTAGCAGATAGCACTTGTTGCTGTCCTTGACTCTCAATTTACCACCAGTCCCCGTTTTGGCGGGGGCAACTCTTCAAGGACAAGTTGCAAATGCCGTACTTGTTACGGCGTGGAATACTTGTTAGAAGAGTGGGCGTGGTAACCCGAGAGTCAAGCAAGGAATAGATTCCACGCTGTTTTTTATGCCTGAAATATATCAAGGAAACTCAATTACAAATAATAACTAAAAAGAAAGGAAAAAAGCTATGAAAAAAGTGCTTTTAATGATTGCTTGTACCGTTTTCTGCTTAATGGAAACTCAAGCAAAAAACAATGAAAAAAGTTCAACAAACGCAAAAAAACAAGTCATGGTTAGCCAACAAGTTACGGTTAGCCAACAAACACGAAATGACACTGTCATGACGGTTGCACAAATCTATGAACATAGAACTACCATGATATGTGCAAACAAGTACGACAAAGCTATTATCTATGCTCCAGAAGGCTGTAGTGACTTTGGTTGGTTTATCAATAACCAATATCTCGGAAACCAGAATCCAATAACTTTGGACGGTAGTTTGATGGATCAATATTACGGTGAATTTGGAGGTTGTGGATTTACATCTTTTCAATTCTTGGTAAAATTTTTACAACCAGCCGTCCCCAACGAAACCACTGAAGAACTCTGGATTCACGGTGGCGAACTCGCTGAACTCAGAGCCGTAGAAGATGATTCCGCTAGCATGTATGACATTCATTGGAATACAGGCGAAGAAGAAAACATCATCTACAAACCTGCAGGAACATACATCGCCGGAATCTCAGACATGTGTGCCACTGCATACAGGACGAAAATCGTCAAAGAGAGTGTCGAAATCGACCTGGCTACATGCGACCTTGAGAGCAACTTAAACTTGGTCACATGGCCCACTACCGTGGCACAAGCCCAGTACATCGACCATGTCATCGTGAAGCGTGACGGTATGCAGGTTGGCACAGCCCCCTACTCCGACGGTCAGTTCACTGACAATATCGGTAGCGGTGCTGCTTCCCGTACTTACACACTCACAGCCATCGCCACAGACGGCACAGAATGTCCCATCGTAAGCTATCCTAAGGAAACGATACACATGAGCTACACTTTGGGCATGAACAACACCATCGAAATCGAATGGAACACCCCGACGGGCTACGACCTGTTAGGCTACAACATCTGCGAATGGCACGAAGACGACGGCTCGCTCACCGTCATCGATTATGTCGGAGCCAGCGTGACAAGCTACACTTGTTCGCAAAGCCAGTTCGACGAGGGCTACATCGTAGTGCAAGGCGTGGAAGCGGGCAAGGACGGTGAAACGCGCCTCCTCTCCAACCGCAGCTTGGATTTGGTCGGCCTCGGCGAGAACGAGGCAACGGCCTTCAGGGTTTATCCGAATCCTGCCAAAGACCGTTTCACGATTGAGGGTACGGGCACATTGACTGTCACCAACACCCTTGGGCAGACCATTCTCACGAAAGAAATCGATGGCAAGGCAACGATTGAATTGCCGCGAGGGATGTATTTCGTGAAAATGAATGGTGTGACACGGAAAATCGTGGTGGAATAGTTTTTTTGGCACGCAGAAATCGCAGAATCTTATGAATCGCAATGCGACGTAATTTTGTCCGATAGGCTTCTGCGTATTCTGCGGATTCTGCGTGAGAAATCATCGTCCGACAGGTTCCGCGTATTCTGCGATTTCTGCGTGAGACAAATCCATCCTCGGCCTTCGGGTCGGGGATTTTTTTGTTTCGTGGTTTCCGATGTTTGTTTTCCCGTTCAGATTTACGATGGAATCGAAAATTTGTACCCGTCAAAAACGGATGTCTAAAAAGCACTTGGGTTTCTGGTTTTTTCCTATTTTTGCAGAGAATTCCAAGACATCAAGCAAATGAACAGAATGAAAGCAACCAGATTTTTAGCCGTAATTGGCCTGTTGTGTGGCTTGTTCACGAATATGGCAATGGCACAAGGTGTGCGCTATGCCGAGCCCGTCTTTGACGAAGTGAGCATTTCCACGGCCATCCCTTTCAGCAGTGCCGTCAAGGAGGGTGAAACTTCGCCCACCACCTTGTTCCTTGACTTCTACGAACCGCAAGGCGACACCCTTTCGGCGCGCCCTTTGGTTATTACCGTTTTCGGTGGCGCCTTTGTGGCCGGTAGCCGCGATTATGCCGACATGGTAGAGTATTGCACACGCTTGGCCAAGCATGGCTACGCGGCGGCCTCCATCGACTACCGATTGCTATCATTTTGGAACATCAATGCCACGTCGTTGATTCGCACTGCCTACATGGCGGCTCAGGATGTCAGTTCTGCCGTCAGGTTTTTCAAATACCATCAAGAACAATTCAAGATTGACACGGAACAGGTTTTTCTGCTCGGAAACTCGGCTGGCTCCATTGCCATATTAAGCGAGATTTTCTTGGATGAGGACGAGCGACCTGTTGAAACTTATGTAAGCCCTGATTTAGGCCCGATGCACAGTTCAGGCTATCCAGAATATGCCGATGTTTCGCCTGCGGTGGCTGGTGCCGTTCCGCATTGGGGTGGCGTGAATGGCCTTGATGTCATTGACAAAGAGGAATATGTGCCGCTGTGCATGATTCACGGCACCGACGACACCACCGTGCCTTACGATTCGGGGTATTGTTATAATGGGATGCTTCCAGATGTGATGCCTTTTATGTACGGCTCGCACGCAATGGCTCAGCGCTTAGACGACTTGGACATCAGCGATTACGAGTTTCATCCTTTCGAGGGCGAGGGACACGCTTTTTATCTTAGCGGGGTTGGCCAATTGATTGAGGAAAAATTCAACGCTTGCTTCGACATCACCCGCGATTTCCTATTCAATCATCTGAAATTCCCAACCTCCGTTGCCGAATCGAATGAGCCACGCATACAGGTTTATCCCAATCCCGCCACCGACTTGCTGACCATCCATTTTGGCGATGTTGCACAATGTAAACCTTTGAATGTGACCGTCATGGATGTGATGGGGCGGGTGGTTTTTGCTGAAGCTGTTTCTTCCACGGAGGTTCGTCTTGATGTGTCGCAATGGCCGTCGGGCGTTTATGTCATACGGACGGAGCAGGAAGGCGTTTGGGGTGTTCGGAAATTTGTGAAGCGATAACTTTTCCGTACAGATTTACGATTGAATCGAAAATTTGTACCAATGCAAAAATTTCAGCAAAACGTGTACACCTTATTTATCCTTTTCGTACCTTTGCGGCCAAAGTTGCGCATGGGTCTAAGTGCCTCGCGTCCCGCAGTCTCGTGTCCCGCGTCAACTGAACAACTAAACAACTGAACAACTTCAAACTTAAATAAAATGTACGCAAATTTTCAAGAGTATCTGAAGAAGGAATTGGCTCAAATTGAAGCCGATGGCCTTTATAAGCATGAACGCATCATCGAGAGCGCCCAGGGCGCCGAAATCATGGTTGGTGGCAAGGTGTGCCTCAACTTCTGCGCAAACAACTACCTCGGCCTCGCCGACAACCCCGAACTCATCCAAGCCGCCAAGGACGGCATGGATGCCCGTGGTTACGGTATGGCTTCGGTCCGCTTCATCTGCGGTTGCCAAGACCTCCACAAGAAACTGGAAGCCAAGATCGCTGAGTTCTTCGGCACGGAAGACACCATCCTTTATGCCGCTTGCTTCGACGCCAACGGTGGCGTGTTCGAGCCGCTGCTCGGCCAAGATGATGCCATCATTTCCGATGCTTTGAACCACGCTTCCATCATCGATGGCGTGCGCCTCTGCAAGGCCCAACGTTTCCGCTATGCCAACGCCGACATGGCCGACCTTGAGAAGCAACTGCAAGACGCTCAAGCCTGCCGCTTCCGCCTCATCGTCACCGACGGCGTGTTCTCGATGGACGGCAACGTCTGCCCGCTCGACAAGATCTACGAATTGGCCCAGAAGTACAACGCCATGGTGATGGTCGACGAAAGCCACTCCGCTGGCGTGGTGGGTCGCACGGGTCGTGGTGTCACTGAGCACTACAACCTCCGTGGCAAGATTGAAATCCTGACTGGTACCCTCGGCAAGGCCTTTGGTGGTGCTATGGGTGGCTTCACCACGGGCCGCAAGGAAATCATTGACATGTTGCGCCAGCGCAGCCGTCCGTATCTGTTCTCCAACTCGATGGCTCCGGGTCTCGTGGCCGCAGGCATCCGCATGTTCGAGATGATGAGCGAGACCAACACGCTGCAAGACAAGCTCCACGCCAACACCGAATACTTCATCAAGAAGATGACTGAGGCCGGCTTCGACTGCAAGCCTTCGCAATCCGCCATCTGCGCCGTGATGCTCTACGATGCCCCGCTGTCGCAGAAGTTTGCCGCCAAGTTGCAGGAAGAGGGCATCTTCGTCACCGGATTCTACTATCCTGTGGTGCCGAAGGGCCAGGCCCGTATCCGCGTACAGGTGAGCGCCGCCCACGAGCGTGAGCACCTCGACAAGTGCATCGCCGCTTTCGTGAAGATTGGTAAAGAATTGGGGGTCCTTAAATAATGATGAATTAAGAATGAAGAATGCAGAATTAGGGCAAAGCCCAGCGTCGCATTGCGAAATTCTGCATTCTACATTCTGCATTCTACATTAAAAAAGCTAGTAATAATGAAAAAGATATTAATCGTTGGTTCCGGCGGACAGATCGGAACCGAATTGGTGAAGAAACTCCGTGCAACCTACGGAAACGACAACGTGGTTGCCTCCGACCTCCGTCAGCTGACGGGCGACATCGTCGAAAACGGTCCTTTCGAGAGAATCGACTCGACGCAAATCATGCAAATCGTCGACGTGGTGAAACGCTACAACATCGACACCATCTATAACCTCGCCGCCATCCTTTCGGCCACGGCCGAGAAGAACCCCATGCTCGGCTGGAACGTCGGCATCGGCTCGTTGGTCAACTGCCTTGAGACGGCCCGTATCTTCAACTGCGCCGTCTTCACGCCTTCGTCGATTGGCGCTTTCGGTGCCAGCACGCCGCACGACAACACGCCTCAGGACACCATCCAGCGCCCGAACACCATCTACGGCGTGACCAAGGTCACGGGTGAGCTTTTGAGTGACTACTACTTCACCCGCTTTGGCGTGGACACCCGCAGCGTCCGTTTCCCAGGCCTCATCAGCAACCTGACTCTGCCTGGTGGTGGCACCACCGACTACGCCGTGGAGATTTACTACGCTGCTGTGAAGGGCGAGAAGTTCATCTGCCCCATCAGCAAAGGCACCTATATGGATATGATGTACATGCCCGACGCTTTGGATGCCATGGTTGACATCATGGAGGCCGACACGAGCAAGCTCGTACACCGCAACTCGTTCAACGTCACTTCGATGAGCTTCGACCCGGAGATTATCTACAACGCCATCAAGAAGTACTACCCGAATTTTGAGATGGAATACAAGTTCGACCCGATCCGTCAGGCCATCGCCGACAGCTGGCCGAACAAGATGGACGACAGCTGCGCCCGCGCCGAGTGGGGCTGGAACCCGAAGTACGACCTCGACAAGATGACGGTCGATATGATTGAGACCTTGAAGAAGAAGTTGCTGTAAAACAAAAGACGCGAGACTACGGGACGCGAGACTACGGGACGGAAAATCTCGTGTCCCGTGTCCCGAAGTCCCGCGTCATAATAATATTCCATTTCCATCTTTAATCAAATGACGATATGAACACCAAGCAGATAGCGAATAAGACTGCCGATTTCTTCAGGACAGTTCCTGTTGAAAAGGCTTGGCTGTTTGGCTCCTACTCGCGTGGTGAGGCGACAGAGGAAAGCGATGTCGATATTCTTGTCAGGTATGATGAGAACGCCAAGATTTCGCTTCTTTACATTTCGCATTTGATAGGTGTGCTTGAAAAAATACTCAACCGGAAGGTTGACTTGGTTGAGGAGGGATGCCTGCTCCCCTTTGCCGAAGAAACTGCCAACCGCGATAAGATTCTGATATATGAGAGAGAGGATTAGGGATAAGGAACGACTGCTCCATATTCAGAACGCAATCAATGTATTGATGGAGCGAAAGGACACCCACACTTTGGAAGAGGTGTTGTCTGACCCCATCATTTTCTATGGTTATGTGAAACACATAGAAATCATAGGAGAGGCAGTTTATATGCTGACAAAGGAGTATAGGGAATCTCATAATGAAGTCAATTGGGATGATATAGAGCGGATGCGCCATGTGTTGGTGCATGGTTACTATAAAATCCGCCCTGACCAGTTGTGGGAGACGGTGCAGACCGACATTCCTGAACTTAAACCGATAATAGATCATCTTATCGATGATTATAAAGATTGACAATTAACTGATTATAAACTAAAACATTGGCCTATGAGATAACGCTTTCAAGCGATATGCACATCATAGAATAGGAAAAAGCGAAGTAGCTTTATTTGAGAATTTCTGAAACTTCGACACTTTCAAAATTCCTCCCAGAGTAGAGCAGCTACGCGCTCGCCAATTGACGTGGGCTGTATAGTTGTAATTGGGAGGAATAGGTAGTCGAAGACCTCAGAGATTCCGATGAAAGCGAAATAGTGCCACGCTTTTTTTGTGTGTATGTCTGAATGGTTGGCGCAAATAATCGAATACAAAAACAAAACAAAACAAAAACCGATGGGCCGATGGGATATAACAGGTACTAGATGAGATGAAAACAAAGTCCTTATTATTAATTGTTGCATTGTTTGCAGGAACAATCTTGTTGTGTAATAGTTGCAAGAAGAGTGGTTCAAGTAATTCTACAAGTAATTCTACTCTTATTGGGACATGGATTCAAACGGGTGGGTACAATCACACACCAGAACATCCTGATAGATGGACGTTCAAAAGCAATAACATGGGAACTAAAGAAGGCTATATGTATACAGGTCAGTATGAGGTTTATTCAGAAAAGCCTTGGTCATACGATGAATCAAGCAGAACATTGGTTTTTGGCCATATTTATTTTGTGCAAACATTAAGTTCCAGCATGTTAGTATTGATTGATGATGAAGGAGATAACTATAGTTTCCGAAAACAGTGATAACTGGTGTTGTTACATGTAAGAATACAAAAGGACAAATAGCGGAGCCGAAAAATCTCCGCTATTCGTTTTTTATACGAATCTGACAAAACTCCGAGAAAAAATCAGAATCTTTATGTTTTTTCAATAGATTTTTTATAATCTGCGCAAATAGGGTAAAAATTCCATGGTTGCGCAACTTATTGAAATATTTTCTGCGCAAATGGTTCAAAATATTGCCATTTGCGCAGATTATTTTCGGTTTTCGCGAAAAGTTTACACCTCGAAAAGCTCATCCAACACCACCTCGCATTGGACACCTTCGCTGTGGGCGTTTTGTTTTATGCCTTCAGTGGTCACAAAAGTAAGTAGGACTGACTTTTTCGTGCCGGTTTCCTCAATGAAAGTCGTCAATCTGTCGTTGAGCGTTCTCTCATAGTCTTGGTCGATCTCGTATTTCCCTTGGCAATACTTCATCTCGCAGACGTTAATAGTCTCGTCTTTTCTGTCGATAAGCAGGTCGATCTGGCTGTTTTTCGTTGCCGACGGACTCCGCCAAGAACAAGCAATCGTTTGCACTCCGTTGATTCCCAATGCTTTCTTGATTTGTGGCAGGTGCGCCAAGCAAAGTCGCTCAAAGGCAATCCCGCTCCAAGCGTTGTGCAAAGGGCTTTTGATGGAGGTCGTCCAGAAATGCTCGTCGTGATACCTGTTTTGGATGATGAAATCAAAATAAAACAAGGTGTAAAAGTCGATGAGTTGGAACAACGTGTTGCTTTTTTGCCTTTTTTCAGTAGGTTTTTGAATGTTGCCAAATGGTTCGTAAGTCCTTATGAATCCGCATTTTTCCAATTCTTCCAATACGGTGCTCAAGGCGCCGTTGTCGGTGATATTGGCTGTTTTCACGATTTCCTGACGGGTCAAGCCTTTGCCTTTTGTGGCCAAAGCCGTCACCACTTGGATGTGCGAGTTGGCTTTCTTGAACAGGGCATGATATAGTTCGTTGAACTCGTCTTTGAGGCTCGCGTTTGGGACAAAAAACAGCATATCAATGTTTTGCGCCACGCTTTTGCTTTTGTCCATCAGTGACATATAATAAGGTATGCCGCCCATGACCATGTAACACTCCGCGATTTGTTTCCTTGAATAGGAAAAGCCGTAAGCCCGGAAATAGGCTTCGCATTCGTTCAGCGTAAAAGGCTCAAGCACAATCTGATGCGTGATTCGGTTGTGCAATCCGCCCCGACTGTGGATGAGGTTGTCGATCATCCAAGAGGTTGCCGAGCCGCAAACCACCAATTTGATGTCGTCGCGCAACGAGGCCCAACTGTTCCAGAAGTTTTCCAATGCGGCCACAAACCCCGATTTGGCTGTGGCCAACCAAGGCAATTCGTCAATGAAGATGATTTTGTTGCCTTTTGGCAAGGCTTCCAGATGTTGCGACAATTGGTAAAAGGCTAATATCCAATTCTTTGGAATATCAAGCCGCTTGGTTTGGAAATGCTTTTGGAGGGCGATGGCGAAGTTGATGAGTTGCTCGTTTTTGGGCACTTCATGCGCTCCTGTCAAGAAAAAGGCGAATTTGTCGTTGGCGGCTTTTCGGATGAGAAAGGTTTTCCCGACCCTTCGGCGACCATAGACAGCGATAAACTCCGACCCTTTGGAGGTGAGATAATTCGTAAGTGCCTTGTATTCAGCGTTTCTGCCAATGAATTTCTTTTCCATATTAGCGAGATTTTCTGCGCAAAAGTATAAAAATTTCCATAGTTGCGCAACTTATTTGAAGATTTTCTGCGCAAATAGGATAAAAAATGTATAGTTGCGCAAGTTATTTATCGATTTCCTGCGGGAAGTACCTTTTGAATATGTTTTTCGGAAAAAACCAGAGTTTTATGATTTTTCTATAGAGTTTTGTCAATTTTGAGCTTTCTTCGACAAAACCAAACATCACTGTTTGTTTGGATTTCGTCGTTTACTCAATTGTTGTATTTTGAACAGTGAACCATTTTTTTCTTTACCTTTGCCGCTTCAAAGCAAAACCGAATTATTATTGTTAAATCATTGTTTTACAATTATTTAAGTTATGAATAACGAAAAATTGAAGCAACAAATCCTTGCGTATGCCTACTTGGTGATAGGCTCAGCGTTGTTCGCCGTCGGCGACGTGATGTTTGTGAACCCCTATCACTTGGCGCCTGGAGGCGTGTATGGTCTCGCCAACGTGTTCAACGCCCTGTGGGGTTGGAAAATCTCACTCGCGGGCATCTGCATGGACATCCCCTTGCTCATCATCGGCACCATCATCCTCGGGCCAAAGTTTGGCATCAAGACGATTATTTCGGTCATCCTGATTCCGGTTTTCACCTACATTCTTGAAAGCACTTGGGGCTATGCTCCTGTGATTCATGGCGGTAGTGCTGTCGTCGATACCCAGTCGGCGCTCTATTACATGGCCAAGGATGGAACAGAGGCTTGGTTCATGCCCGACTTCTTCCTGAACACTGTGGTGTCTGGCTTGATCTATGGTG
The DNA here is from genome assembly GCA_017439405.1 of Bacteroidales bacterium. GTDB lineage: Bacteria > Bacteroidota > Bacteroidia > Bacteroidales > F082 > Limimorpha. The sequence continues at coordinate 41,246 of JAFSJF010000069.1, read as the reverse complement.
TGGCTATCGGTGTCATCTTCCGCTCCGGCGCCACTTCGGGCGGGTCCGACATCATCTCGATGATCATCCACAAATACACCAAAATCAGCTTGGGAACGCTGGTGCTCATCGTCGATAGCATCATTTCACTGACCACGCTGATTGCCTTCGAGGACATCCGCCTGCCCATCTATTCCATCATCCTCATCTTCATTGAAAGCAAGATTATCGACCTTGTGGTGGAGGGCGTGAAGAGCTATAAGACAGCCTTCATCGTCACCGACAAGATTGACGAGGTGCGCAGTTTCATCTTAAAGGACCTCGATCGCAGCGGCACCGTGTTTGCAGGCAGTGGCCTCTACCAAGGTGCCGAGCGCAAGATGATTTACGTTACCTTGAACCGCTCCGACTTGGTGAAGCTGAAAGCCAATCTCCGCTTCCTTGACCCGAACGCTTTCGTCAACGTGATCGAAAGCTCCGAGATTATGGGCAATGGTTTTAAGGCTTTGCCGACGGAATAGAGCCCTGAATTCTATATCACATGAAATAAAAAGGTTTGAAATCATTTGGTTTCAAACCTTTTTAATTCAAATCAATCTATTTCAAATCAATCTATTTCAAATCTTTTTATTTGAAAATATTTTGTTTGAAATCATTTGGTTTCAAATAAAATGATTATATTTGCAGCGTCAAACAAAGAAAGTGCATTATGGAAAGTCCGTTTATTTATGGCAAAATGGCTGAAAATGAGTTTTTTATCGACAGGGATAAGGAAATCGCCCAATTGCTTGGCAACTTTAAGGGCTTGGTGAACACGGCCATCATCTCGCCGCGCCGGTGGGGAAAGACCTCGCTTGTGAACAAAACCTTGGAGATGCTCGCAAAAGACAAAGGCTTTTACGCGGCGCGAATCGACATCTTCAACTGCCGCACCGAGGAGCAGTTCTACAAGACCTACGTCAACGCCGTGCTTCAGGCTTCGGCCTCGAAGCTGGACGAGTGGGTCGCCTTGATGAAGAAGCACATCGGTTCCGTCGGGCCAAAGATTTCGCTTGGCGAGGGAAGCTCGTCATACGAGGTGACCTTCGGCATCGATTTCAAGGAAGTGCAGTATTCCGAGGACGAAATCCTCGACCTGCCGCAGCGCATTGCCGAAGAAAAAGGCAAGAAGTTCGTCATCTGCATCGACGAGTTCCAAAACGTGGGCAACTATGCCGAATCGCTGGCTTTCCAGCGCAAGTTGCGCTCCCACTGGCAGTTGCACAACTCCGTCTGCTATTGCCTCTACGGAAGCAAGCGCCACATGCTGCTCGACATTTTCGGCAACTACGAGATGCCGTTCTACAAGTTTGGCGACCTCATGTTTCTCGACAGAATAGCCGAGGCGGATTGGATACCTTATATAACGGGTCAGTTCAAGAAGACGGGAAAGCTGATTTCCAATGAGTTGGCTTCTGAAATTGTCAGAAAGGTGGATGCGCATCCCTATTATGTGCAGCAACTTTCGCATCAGGTGTGGCTGCGCACGGTAGGCACTTGCACGGCAGAAACCGTCGAGGCTGCGCACGAGAACATCATCGACCAGATGAGGCTGCTGTTCAGCAACTTGCTCGATTCGCTCACGCCCAAGCAAATCAATTTCCTCCATGCCGTGGTGGATGGCGTGGGGAATTTTTCCTCGAAAACGACGCTCGACAAGTACGAATTGGGCACTTCGGCCAACATCAAGAACCTGCGCAAGGCCATGTTGCAGCGCGACTTGATTGACGTGTTGCCAGGCGGCAAGACCGAAATCCAAGACCCGATTTTCGCGGCTTGGCTGAAGCAGCAAATAGTGGTTTGATCACAAAACCGGCAAAACTGTTTTGTCAGTTTTGTGACCTCAATACATACTCAATCGCGACAGGGAAATACGCCTGCTCCAAGGAGTGGATTTTGGCCGCCAAGGAGTCGGGCGTTTCTTTTTCGTCCAAGGCGACATGGGCTTGAAGAATGATTTCACCGCTGTCGTACAACTCATTGACATAGTGGACTGTAATGCCAGAAAAAGGCTCTTTTGCGGCCACCACTGCTTCATGCACATGCTCACCGTAGAAACCTTTTCCGCCGTATTTGGGCAGCAGGGCAGGATGGATGTTCACGATGCGCTTCGGGAAGGCCTTGACGAGACCTTCGGGCAATTTCCAAAGGAAACCAGCCAGCACAATCAGGTCAATATCAAGACTTTGCATCTCTGCAACGAAGACCTCGCTGTTGAAGTCTTGTTTGGTGACCATCCGAAGGGGGATGCCCAGATTTTTCGCCCGCTCGATGGAATAGGCCTTGGGGTTGTTGCAAACCACATTGGCGATTTCAACTTCCGGGTTGTTGGCGAAATACTCGGCAATGCGTTGCAGGTTGGTGCCGTTGCCGCTGACGAATATGGATAAGCGTTTCATTCTCTGTATTTTATGGTTACGGTTTCGAGTTTGCCCAAGTCGAACCACACCAAATAGCCTTCCTCGACCTTGCGGAAGTCCATCACCTTGCCTTCAATGACGATGGGCTTGGTGCAAAGCAAGGTGAGTCCGTGGATGGCTGGGCCGTGGTTGGTGAGTTGTATAGTGTTGTTGCTCAGAATCTTATATTCTACGTTAAGGAGTTTTTCATAGAAGCTGAGATATTGCTCCACAGTGGTCGGCAGAATCTTTTTCTCGTCGCGGAAACGGGCGAGTTGGCTTAGGGCGAAGTTGAATCCTGGCATGGCTACGGCGGTGCCGTTTTCGTCATGTTGCCACATTCCGCGCCATGGGTTGGTCCAGGCGGGATAGACGTGCGTGATGAACACGTTATGGTTGTCGGCGAGGCGTTGCAGTCGGGTAGAGTCGAAATAGTAGTACCATTCGTGGTCTTCGTTCACCTCCAATGTCGATGGCGTTGCCCAAAGCGTGAAATCCCTGTCGCCATTGGGCAGTGTGGTGATTTGTCGGTTGGGCAGGGCGTCGCCGAAGCCGTCGTAGGGCTGCACGAAATGCCCGTCAAACATCTTGTCTTCCATGCGATTCTCTTCGTAATAGGCGTTCCAGAGGTAGCGCACGCCGTTCTTTTTCCACAACTCGGCGGCGAAAAAGGGCGAGTCGGGGAGCAGTCCGTCGCACACCAAGTCCTCGCGGTTTTTGTCAGGGCCGTTGTTGTAGCCGTGGTCGATCCAGCTTCTTGTGCCGAACTGTCGCCGCATGAAGCGCATGGCCTTTGGAAACTCGCTCGGGATGGTGGTATAGATTTCGGGTGAGTGCAGACAAATCTCAAAGCCTTCTTTCTTTATGGTTTTCAGTAGTTTGTAAAACTCGTTGTCCGTCTTGATGGTGGCAATTGAGTTAGTGAAAAGCCCTTTGCTGGTCTTTTCGTTGGTGATGTTGTCGGGATTCCAGTAGAACACGCTCTTCGTGACCGGGATGTGGAAATAACAGAAACCTCCAACAGCATCTTCAGGCTCGGTAATATTCTCATTTCCAAAGAGTACGGTTCGATGCGTGCGCAGGTCGGTCCAGTCGGCGTGTTCGGTGAAGATGAAGGCCGATTGGTAGCCGTCCCAAACGGGCATGAGGCGTGGCAGGTCGGTCGGGACGTAATGATAGAGGTTGAACTCGCCAGTCAGCACTTCGCCAGCTTTGACTTCGCGGTACGAAATGTCCTCAAAAAAGTCGCTCGTGTCTGATTGCATCGGGTAGTGTAGCAAAGGATGGTCGCGCCAATAGTCGATGTTGAAGCAAGCGGTTCGGTTTTCCGTGTCCAATTGCAAGGAAGAAATGCCTGTGTTGTGATAGGTGCTGAAACCAACGCCGTCATGCTTTATTGTAAATCCCTCTCGGTCAAGGTAATAAGATGGCTGTAGGTCAAGACTGTCGATATGCTGGTTGCGTCTGTAAACTGTGATTTCACCTTCCGGAAGGGGCAAAACGAAGGCTAATCGGAGCAGTTTGACATCTTCCTTGAACCGCGTCTCGGTTATGATCCTGCGTCCGAAGTTGGGTTGGGAATCCCATCGGTTTTTTAGAGTATAGGACTGATCCCAAATGATTTCCACTTTGATGTCGGTTTCTGCAATAGAAGGATTGCTGATGGTGTCGCCATCGGCATTGATGTACTCAACGACAGGCTTAAGGTCGCTCCAATAGCTAAAGTATTGAAGTGTGATGAAAAGAGAATCTTCCTCGGCTGACAAATTGGAAGGTTTTTCATTGCCGTTTTTGTAACGATCAATTTCAGGCTGGTAGCTTGGCAAGGGATAGGCCTTGATTGACAATTCGGCATTGTCGAAATGCAGGGTTTCATGGCCTTTGTTCCAAACGTACGACTTGATTTGTCCTGCGCCGATATAGTCAAATGGGAAATTGAAGTCGAGCTTGACGTGCGACCAATCCATCGAGTCTGAGCGGAAAGCATTGAGTGGCAGTGCGTTCCAATAGGGTTTGTCGCCTCCGTCGATGCTTGTCACCAAGAGTGCTTCTACAAGGCTGTCGGGCGAGCGGAAGTCAAATTCATAGCGGCAGTGGATGTTCTGGTGTGGGAAATCCGTTCCCGCATTGATGCCAAAGCCAAGGCCGTACTCATGGTTGGAGTCGCAAAGGCAGACGTGGTTGCTTGAAAGCGAGTCGCCGTCGGGCATGATGTGGACGTTGAACCAAGGCGCCAGCCATTCGTTTTGGCTCTCGAAGTCGTTGCTGAAGTGTTGCGCTTTGAGTCCAACAGACATCAGCAGTAGGGAGCAAAGCCAAGCCAGTCGGAATGAAGAAGTCATGATCTATTTTTTTGCAAAGATAGTTTTTTTGGTGTTATCAAGCCAAAGGAGGCGCGAATTATCACGCCTCCTTTGGGAAAAAACCAATAGTTTGTCGGATAAAGCCTTGTGTTTCAGTCAACGTTGTCGTGCAGAAAGGTGTTTTCGCCGCTGATGCCGTTTTGAGAAGTTGCGTAATGTGACATGTCGTTGTCCAAGTTGGAATCGTTGATATCCACATTGCGTCGCAGGTAAGCGGGTTGGTTTTCAAGCTCTTCCAATCCTCTTTGGGTCCTGAAGTTCATGCTGAGGGCGCGCAGTCTTTGGCGTTTGAGTTCTTCCTTCGGGTCGCTTTCTTTCGCTTTCTTTGTTTCAAGGATGGCGACTTCTTGTGCGGCTTTGGCCGTGATTTCCTCTTTCGTCATGATGCGTGAGGTGATTTCGAAGCCTTCGTCGTCGTTGTCTTTCCGGAAAGGGTTCTGGAAAACCTTGACGGTGGGCTTGGGGTCGGGTTGCGGTTCGAAGGTGGGGCGCATGGGTTCGGGGGCAACAAACTGATGCGTAGGCGTTTCCGTCTTTGGCTCGGTCTCGATTTCGTCTTCTTCCAAGCCAAACAGGGTGTGTTTGATGATTTTGTCTTCATGAGCGGGTCGGGTCTGTTCGGGCTTGGGGGGGGCAGGCTTTGTCTCCATGAGTTCTGAAGCGGCTATGCTGATGGGGGCGGCCGGAGTCTCTTCGGGAGCCTTTTCCTGCATCGCTGGCGTTTCGGGGGCGTTAGAGACCACTTTGCCCGAGAGGTCGTAAATTCTCTTCTCGCCGTTTTGCGTCTTTTCGACGGGGCCGTAGGTCTTCTCCGCCGTTTTGGTGACGAGGCTTTGCTCGTGGTTGAAGCCTGTGGCGATGAGCGTCACGCACAAGGCTTCGCCAAGGTTCTCGTCGGTGCCGTTGCCCCAAATGACGTCAGAGTTGTTGCCGCAAGAGGCTTGCGCAATCTCGAGGATTTCGTCGACTTCGTCCATGGTGACTTCGTCGGTTCCGGAAGTGATGTAAAGCAGGATGTTTTGCGCGCCTTCGATGTTGGAGTCGTTGAGCAGGGGTGAGTGTATGGCGGCTTTGATGGCCTTTTCGGCACGGCCTTCGCCTTCGGCGGTCCCGGCTCCCATGATGGCCTTGCCGCTGTCTTTCATGACGGTTTTGACGTCTTCAAAGTCCACGTTGACGAGGCCCGGCACCGTGATGATTTCTGCGATGCCCTTCGCGGCGGTGGTCAACACGTCGTCGGCCTTGTGGAAGGCCTCGGAAAGCTTCAGGTTGCCATATTGGTCGCGCAGCTTGTCGGTGCTGATGAGGATGAGGGCGTCCACGCATTTCTTGAGTTCCTCGATGCCTGAAAGGGCTTGCATCTTGCGCCGGCGGCCTTCGCGTTCCATGGGCAGTGTGACGATGCCTACGGTGAGGATGCCTTTGTCCTTGGCGATTTTGGCGATGACGGGCGCTCCTCCGGTGCCGGTGCCACCACCCATGCCGGCGGTGACGAAGAGCATCTTGGTGTTCTCGTCCAAGAGCGCCGAGATCTCGTCTTTGCTCATTTCTGCGGCTTCACGGCCTTTGTTCGGGTCGTTGCCTGCGCCCAATTCGCGCTTGCCAAGATGCACCTTGGTCTTGACGCCGCTTTTCATGAGGGCTTGGTAGTCGGTGTTGCAGAGGATGAAGTCAACGCCAGTGATGCCTTCCTCCATCATGTGGCTGACGGCGTTGCCGCCGCCGCCGCCTACGCCGATGACCTTGATGTAGTTGGGGATTTCGGCGTTGACGGGCTTGAACGGCACGTCCTGTTGGGTATTGGTGTAATATTCGTCCATGGTAATAGGGTATTAGTCGATTTCTTCGGGTTTGAGCAAATTGGATAGTCTGGTGATGATTTTGGTCCAGCCTTTGGGCTTGGGCTCGCTGTCGGTGGGACGGGTCTCTTCCTCCATGACCGTTTCGGGGTCGATGGTTTGGGGCGGTGCTTGCACTATGGGCTTGGTTCGCTCTGCGGCTTGTGAGCGTTGCAGCTGCTCGTCGTGTTCCATGCGGGCGATGGTCTCAATGACGATGCCGATGGCGGTGGCATACATGGGGCTCGAAAGCTCCTTGAGCGTGTTTTCCGCGAGATGCTCGTTAGGATAGCCGATTCGGGACTCCAATCCCGTCTTGAATTCCGCCAACTGCTGGATGTGTTTCATCATGGCGCCGCCACCGGTGAGGACGATGCCAGCAATCAGGTTGTTGCTTGACTTGGTCTTTTGGATTTCGTAGTTCACCAGCTCGAAAATCTCCTCCAGACGCGACTGGATGATGCCGGCCAGGTTCTTGAATGAGATCTCCTTTGGCGCCTTCCCCTTGATGCCAGGGATGGACACCACCTCGTCGTCACGGTTCTTTTCGGCCAGTGCGGAGCCGAACTTCACTTTCACTTCCTCGGCGTAATGGCGGATGATTGAGCAGCCTGTGCAGATGTCCTCGGTGATGATGTTGCCGCCGAAGGGGATGACGGCAGTGTGCTGTATCTTCTTTTCCTTGAATATGGCGATGTCGGTTGTGCCGCCACCGATATCGACGAGGACCACGCCGGCGTCTTTTTCCTCTTCGTCCAGGACGGCCTGTGCCGAGGCGATAGGCTCAAGGATCATATAGTCCATCTCCAAGCCGGCGTTTTCGATGCATTTGATGATGTTCTTCGCCGCTGAGGTCTGCCCGATGATGACGTGGAAGTTGGCTTCTATCTTGCTGCCCAGCATGCCCACGGGATTGCTGGCCAATTCTCCGTCCACATAGGTGTCTTGGCGGATGATGTCGATGATTTCCTCTCCAGGCATCATGTTGATCTTGAACGTGTCGTTGCGCAGACGTTCCAGTTCGGCTTCCGTGATCTCGGTCTCGTGGTTGTCTCGCATCATCACGCCTCTGTGCTGGAGGCTCTTGATGTGCTGACCGGCGATGCCGACGCTGACGCGGTTGATTTCCACGCCCGACTGGTCAGATGCTTGTTTCACGGCTTGCTTGATGGCGTTGACGGTTTCGAATATGTTGGTGACCACGCCACGTCGAACGCCTGTCGATATGGTCTTGCCGTAACCCAAGATTTCGATTTTCCCGTTGTCGGCTTTCCTGCCCACAATGCAGGCTACCTTGGTGGTGCCGATGTCTAATCCGACGATGATTTTTCCTTCATTCATGGCTTTATCTTTTTGTGCAAACTATTTGGTTTTTGTATTGTAGGTCGATTCTATTGTAGCGCCATAGCTCTGCGCTTCCAGCCTTTTGGCTGATGAAGATTTCGAGCCTCCTCAGCTTGTCGTCGAGGTTGTCAGCACTGCCTAAGACAATCCTTGAAGGGATGCCCTTGGCCACAATCTCAAACTCGTTCCTCGAATTGCAATAGAGTTGTCCGATACTGTTTTCCAGTGTTCCGTTTCGTTGGATGGCCTCAAAGACCTGTAGGGTGTTGAGGATGTTTCGGTCGGCCTCGACAGTGTCGCAGAGCTGATGGCCAAGTTGTTTGTCGTCAAGTGTATAGTTGCCGCTTGCGATGAGGACGTGCGGCGTGTATCCCATGCTGGTGGGTATCAAGATGCCCTCGGAGGTCACATAGGCCGATTTGCCGTTCTTGTCGAAGATCCTCATGATAGGCTCGTATTCCTTGATGTTGACGTTTATTACGGCGCTGAGGTCGATGTAGGCCGAGGAGCTTTCAATCCAAGGGTTGGAATCCAACTGCTTGCGGATGCCTTCCATGTTGACGGTGCCGATCTTGGCATTGGCGCTGAAGGCATCGATGTCGGCCAGCACGGACTTGCTCTTGACGAAACCGCTGTCGGTGCTGCGCTCGATGTTCAAGGCGACGGAACCGACGGGCGTGTCCAAGTAATGCTCGCGGGCGACGACGAACAAGGCAATCAGCGCTCCGGCAGTGACAATCCAGGCCAATATGCTTAGAATCTTCTTTACCATGTCGCAATCATTTTTTCCAAAGGTTCAACAAAGCGGTCGATGTCTCCGGCGCCCATCGTCACCAAAAGCTCGGGCTTCTCGTTGGAAACCAGGTTGGTGAGTCTCGTTTTGGAAACGAGTTTCTTGTCGGACAGTTTCACTTTTTCCAACAAGCATTCTGAAGAAATGCCGGGGATGGGTTCTTCCCTCGCGGGGTATATGCCCAAGAGGATTAGCTCGTCGGCATTGGCCAGAACCTCGGCGAACTCGTCCATGAAGTCGCGGGTACGGCTGTAGAGATGTGGTTGGAAGACGAGGGTGAGTCGCATGTTGGGATAGAAGTCCCTGATGGCTTGCAGGCAGGCCTTGATTTCCGTAGGGTGATGCGCGTAATCGTCTATATAGCAGTGTTTTTCGTTGTTCACTCTGATGTCGAAGCGACGCTTCACGCCTTTGAAGGTGTGTAGAGCTTCGGCAATGGAGTTGCGCGAGATGCCGACGCGTCGTGAGGCTACAAAGGCGGCGGTGGCGTTAAGCACATTGTGTATTCCCGCCATGGGAATGATGATCTTGAAGTTGTCCTGGCCTTCGCCTTTGATGCTGAACGAGGTATAGCCGTTGCCGCTGCTTCCGAGGACGATTTGGTATTTGCAGTCCTCACCGAAGCCGTATGTGATGCGGTTCCATGAATCTTCGATGTCAAGGTCTTCCCTGGCGATGATGTTGCGTTTGGTGAGTTTCGCGAAGGCGTTGAAGCTTTCCACAAGGTGTTCCTTGTCGCCGTAGATGTCCAGATGGTCGGCGTCGATGGAGCCGATGATGCTGACGTCGGGGTGGAGCTGTAGGAAGGAACGGTCGAACTCGTCGGCTTCGACTACCAAGACGCTGTCTTTCTTTTTGCCAAGGAGCAGGTTGCTCTCGAAGTTGTTGGCGATTCCTCCGATGAAGGCTGTCGTGTCGATGCGGCTGTGGTTGAGGATGTGGGCGATCATGGCGGTGGTGGTGGTCTTGCCATGGGTTCCGGCCACTGCGATGGTGAAGTGGTTCTCTGAAATCTTGCCCAAGGCCTCAGAACGTTTCATCATCGGGATGTCGCGCTGCCTGAGTGCCTCAAATTCAAGGAGGTCGCTCGGGACAGCGGGTGTATAGACGACAAAATCAATGAGGGCAGGCAATAGGTTGGGGTTGTCTTCATAATGGATTGCCATGCCCTCATGTTCTAGTTCGTTGGTGAGCGGCGAAGAAGTACGGTCGTAGCCGGCCACGGTGTAGCCTTGGCTGTGGTAGTAGCGGGCGAGGGCGCTCATGCCAATGCCGCCGATGCCCAAAAAATAAATCGTATGTCCTTCTCCGTTGTTCATTTTGGATTCTTATTTCGTTGTCGTTTTTATTGTCGGCCGGGGTTTACACCGCCTGCCTATTGTCTGTCGCCCCCCTACGGGGTTGGTTTTCAATTCATAGCTTCTAACTACCAAAACAAGTGTCAACAATAACTTGAACTATGTCCTCAGCCGCGTTAGGGCGGGCGAATCGTCCGATGTTTCTGCTCATGCTTTGTTGCAAGTCGGGGTCGCCGACGAGCCTAAGCAGGGTCGGAATCAGCTCGGCCTCCGTCTCTGCGTTTTTCACCAAGAGGGCGGCCTTGGCATCGACTAGGCGCTGTGCGTTTTTGGTTTGGTGGTCTTCGGCGGCTGTCGGGAGCGGCACGAAGATGACGGGCTTCCGCACAAGCGCGAGTTCCGAAATCGACATGGCGCCGGCACGCGAGACGACCACATCGGCAAGGGTGTATGCCAAGTCCATGCGGTCGATGAAGACGGTGGGCTTCACCTTGTTTTCCAAGCCCAAGGCTTTTGCTTCTTGGCTTGCTTGGTCAAAGTAGCTCTTTCCGGTTTGCCAGATGAGTTGCAAGTCGTTGCCCTTGAACTTGTTCAACTGTGCGCTGATGCCCTTGTTGATGCCCAATGCGCCTTGGCTTCCGCCGACCAAAAGCATGACGGGCTTGTTGGCATCGAGATGGAAGTATTCAGCGGCTTCCTCGCGGGTGCCGCTTGTGGAAATGTTGGCTCGCAACGGGTTGCCCGTGAGATGGATTTTCTCTTTCGGAAACCATTGCTCCATGTGGTCGTAGGCCACGCAAATGGCTTTGGCCTTCTTGCCCACGTTGCGGTTGGTCTTTCCGGGATAGGAGTTCTGCTCTTGAATCACGGTGGGGATGCCGAGGAAGTTGGCGCCCATCAGCGTCGGGCCGCTGGCGAAACCGCCCACGCCGATGACCACGTCGGGCTTGAAGCGTTTCAGGATGGCGATGGCGTGGTTGAAGCTGTGGGTGAGCTTAAGGGGCAGGGCAAGCGACTTGATGTCCTTGGTCATGCCGCTGATCCACAACCCTTCGATGGGATAGCCCGCCTTGGGCACGCGCTCCATCTCCATGCGGCCTTTCGCGCCGATGAATAGGATGTCGGCCTCGGGAAACCTGCGCTTCAGGGCATCCGCGATGGCGATGGCGGGGAAGATGTGGCCTCCCGTGCCGCCGCCGCTAATCACTATTTTCGGATTCGCTTTCATCTGCTTCTGATATTTCTTCTTCAATGTTTTCATTTTCGGTCTTTCCCTCGACTGGGGCCAAGGCGGTTTCGTCCTCTATGCTTCGGGTGACGCTCAGGATCATTCCGATAATCAATCCTGTGGCCATAATGGAGGAGCCGCCCATGCTGACGAAAGGCAGCGGCTGTCCCGTGACGGGCAACAGTCCGATGGACACGCCCATGTTGACCATCGCTTGCACGATGACGAGGAAACCCAATCCGAAGGCCATCAGGGCACCGAAGGAGAGCGGTCGCTTGATGCAAATACGCAAAACCCTCGTAAACAGGATGATATACAGCATAAGGACGATAAGCCCTCCCACGAGGCCATATTCTTCGATGATGATGGCGTAGATGAAGTCGGAATAGGGGTGGGGCAGGAAATTGCGCTGTTCGCTCTTGCCTGGTCCCTTGCCGAAAAACGAGCTGGTGGCCACCGCGATTTTCGCGAAAGTGCTCTGCATGTGCTTGTCGTCGAACGGATTGATTTCCTCTTTGCTTTCTCCCATCGCGTGGAGACGATTCGACCAGGTCTTGATGCGGTTCTTCTTGGGTACATAAGGCATGGCTGCCTCGCCTTTTGCCGCTGCCTCAATGCTGGCTTTCTCGGCTCTTTTGTTTCCGATTTCGGTTTTTGCGGCGTCGAAGAGGAGATACAACCCCATTCCTGCGACGCAGAGTCCCACAATGGCCATAATGTGCAGGAACTTCACCCGTGCCACGAAAAGCAGCACCATGCACACCGCCACCAGGATGGCTGCCGTTGACAGGTTTTCCGGGAAAATCAAGGCGGCGGTCACGAGGATGGGAAGGGCCAATTTGACAATCACTTCCTTGAAATCCTGCAAGTTGTCGCCCATCATCACGATTTGGCGCGCCAAGTAGGTGATGAGGATGATTTTGGCCATCTCGCTCGGCTGGAACGAGATTCCCCCGAGGCTGATGGAACGGTTGGCATCGTTGATGTCGCGACCGAACAACAGCGTGTAGAGCAGTAGCGCCAAGCAGGGAATCATCAGCAGCAGAGCGACTTTCGCATAACGCTTGTAGTTGATTTTCGACGCACCGAACATCATCACGAAGCCGAAAAGCAACATGGCCGCATGTTTCATCAGCACCTTCCCGGTTTGCCCGTAGTATCTGGCGCTGGTGGCGCTATAGACCACAATCACGGAGATGATAGCCAACAGCAAAGCCACAATCCAGATGACCTTGTCGCCGCGTATTATTTTATTGAGGGCGCTCATTTTCCAGTTCCTTTACGCTTGCGATGAAACGGTTGCCACGCGCCTCGAAGTCTTCTGCACGGTCGGAGCGGCAGGCGGGCGAAAACAGCACGATATCGTCTTCCTGGGCCATTTGCGAGGCCATCTCAACGGCCGTCTCGATGGTGTCGGCCTGTTGGATTTCCTTGATGTCGGCCTTGAAGGTCTCCCTCAAGTTGTGGTTGTTCGGCCCGATGCAGATGAGTGCCCTGACGTTTTTCCTGACCGAGGGCTTCAGGTCGCTGAAGTCGGTTTCCTTGTCGTTGCCTCCCGCAATCCAGATGACGGGGTTGACGATGTTCTCGAAGGTGAACCAAGTGGCGTTCACGCTCTCGGCCTTAGAGTCGTCGTAGTACATCACCCCGTCGACGGTGGCCACATAGTCCTGGCGGTGACGCATGGTCTCCATGTCGCCAAGGCTCTGCTTGATGCTTTCCTTCCTGATTTCCAAAATCATGGAGGAGATGCCGGAAGCCATGCTGCGGCTTCTCTGTCTCGTATTGGTCAATGTTTCCAAGTAGTTCATGTTCAGTTGAAAGTTGATAGTTGACAATTGAAAGTTGTTGGTTGTTTTTTGTGTGGCTGTCGCAGCGTGGCAGCCGCTCGTCGTTGGTTTATCTGATTTTGAACGTTATCAATGTGAACGCCGCCAAAAGTATCGTCACGATCCAGAAACGGAGGGTGATTTTCACCTCGTGGTGGACGGTGTTGTAGCCCTCGCCTCGACCCTTGAAGGTGACGGTCGAGTCGGGCCATGCCTTCTTGAAGTCGCTGTAGCTCGTGCGGAAATGGTCGTGCAAGGGGCCTTTCTTCCATATCCTGTGCTTCTTGCCGCGCTTGAGGAAGAGCTTCACGTCCAAGTCGGAGAGTATTTCGAAAAGGAACACGCCGCAAAGCAAGGGCAGCAACAGCTCCTTGTGCATGATGATGGCCGACACCGCGATGATGCCGCCGATGGTCAGGCTGCCCGTGTCGCCCATGAAGATTTGTGCGGGGTAGGAGTTGAACCAGAGAAAGCCTATGAGCGCACCGACGAAGGCGGCCAAAAACACCACAAGCTCCTCGCTTCCAGGGATATACATTAGGTTGAAGTGGCTGGCGGTCACGGCGTTACTCGAAATGTAGGCCAAGACGACCAAGGTGATGCCGATGATGGCCGAGTTGCCTGAGGCCATGCCGTCCATGCCGTCGTTGAGGTTACTTCCGTTGGAGACAGCCGCCACGATGAACACGGTGAGCAGCACGAGGAAGACCCAAGCCAAGTTGTACATCCACTTCGGGCCGGCCCAACGGAAGAGGTCGGCGTAGTTGAGGTTGTGGTTCTTCAGGAAGGGGATGGTCGTCTTTGTCGATTTCACGTCGGGGCTTTTCACGACCACTTCCTTGTTGTCCTCTATTTTGAGGCTCACCGTCTCGTTGATTTGCACGGCGGGACTGAAACGCAAGGTTAGGCCTACTATCAATCCCAGCAGGATTTGTCCGCCCAACTTGACTTTCGGCTTCAGTCCGTCCTTATTCTTTTTGAAGGTCTTGATGTAGTCGTCGGCAAAGCCTAAAGTGCCGAGAATCAAGGTGGTGACAATCATAAGGATTGTATAGATGCTGTGCAGTTTTCCCACCAGCAACACGGGAATCAGGATGGCCGTGATGATGATGACGCCGCCCATGGTGGGCACGCCTTTTTTCGCGGTGTTGTACGGGTCGGTCTTTACATCGCGTTGGGTTTCAACGACTTTCTTGCGTTTCAGAAGGTTGATGAAGTAGTTGCCGAACCACACCGAAATGATAAGGGCCAGGATGACCGCCGCCGCCGCGCGGAAGGTGACGTAGTTGAACACGCCCGCGCCCGGGAAGTTGCATTTTTGCAGGTAATTGAACAGATAGTACAACATGGTTTAGGTCTCCTTGAATGCTTCCGACAATTCTTCCTTGTCATCGAAATGGTTCTTTATTCCTTTGATTTCCTGATAGTTCTCATGTCCCTTCCCAGCCACAAGGATGATGTCGCCCTTCTTGGCCAAGGCCACGGCCACGCGGATGGCTTCGTGGCGGTTGGTGATGGAAAGCACTTTGTGGCCGTCCTCTGTGGCGATGCCGGATTTCATCTGCCGGATGATTTCGTCGGGGTCTTCGTTGCGCGGATTGTCGCTGGTGAGGATTACGCGGTCGCTGAGCCTAACGGCCACGGCAGCCATCTCGGGGCGCTTGGTGGTATCGCGGTTGCCGCCGCAGCCCACCACGGTGATCAGTTGAGGGTTTAGGGTTGAGAGTTTAGAGTCCGTGGATGGGCTTTTGAAAGCACCGGATTTCTTTACCTCGTTGATGGTCGTCAGTACGTTTTCGAGGGCGTCGGGGGTGTGGGCGTAATCGACGATTCCTACGATGCCGTTGTCGGAATGTACCATGTCGAAGCGACCGTTGGCACCCTTCAACTTGCTGATTTCCATTAACAATTCATCCTTGTTGAGGCCTAAAGCAATGGCCGCGCCGTAAATGGCCAAGAGGTTGCTGGCGTTGAAGCCTCCGACAAGTTGGGTGAATACTTCCACGCCGTTCACTTTCAGCAACATGCCGTCAAAATGGCTTTCCATGACGATGCCCTTGAAGTCGGCGTCATGCTTCAGGGCGTAGGTCAGCTTCTTGGCCCGCGTGTTTTGCAACATGACCGCGCCGTTCTTGTCGTCAAGGTTGGTGAGGGCGAAGGCTGAGTCAGGCAGGTTGTCGAAGAATTTTTTCTTTGCGTTGCGGTAGTTGGCCATCGTCTTATGGTAGTCGAGATGGTCGTGGGTGAGGTTGGTGAAGATGCCGCCCGCGAAGTGCAACCCCGCGATGCGCTCTTGGGCCACGCTGTGCGAGCTGACTTCCATGAATGCATATTCGCAGCCGCTTTCCACCATCTTGCGGAGCAAAGCGTTGAGTTCCAGTGGGTCGGGTGTAGTGTGCGTCGAGGGAATCACTTCGTGGCTGACGATGTTCTCAATCGTGGAGAGCAGTCCGCAGCAGAAGCCCGCATCGGTGAAGAGCCTATATAATAAGGTGGCGATGGTGGTCTTGCCGTTGGTGCCGGTCACGCCGACGAGCTTTAGCTCCTTTGATGGGTTGCCGAAGAAGTTGGAGGCGGCCACGCCGAGAACGTAGGCCGAGTTTTCCGCTTGTATGTATGTCACGCCGTTGGCCTTGCTTTTGGGCATTTTCTCGCAAACGACGGCTTTTGCGCCTTGCTCAACGGCCTTGTCGATGTAGTCGTGGCCATCCACTTGGGTGCCTCTCACGGCGAAAAACAGGCTGCCATCCTTGACTTTGCGCGAGTCGAAGGCCAGGTCAAGAATGTCGATGTCCTTGTCGCCTTCGATTTCCATCAAATTGCAATTCGTTAGTATCTCTTTGATTTTCATAGACATTCAAGTTTTAGGTTAATGGTGCTGTTTCTTTTGATGCTGTCGCCTGCGTGTAGTGATTGTTCCTTCACCCTGCCTTGTCCGCTGAAACTGGTCTTGATTCCAAGCCCTTCAAGGACATAGACGGCATCGCTGACGTCCATTCCGATGACATTCGGCACGGCGTGCGATTTGAAGTCGAATCGGTTGACGTCGATTTCGGGAGTGGCTCCTTGCCGGTAGAGGCTGTCGGTCAGGGATTTGTCTTCCTGCACGCCGAGGCGCATGGCATAGACCTTTTCGGCGATTTCGCGGAAACCGGGTGCCGACACGCTGCCTGCCGCCCAATAACGGCCTCTTGCGCGGTTGACCACGACGATGCAGCTGTATTTGGGCTTGTCGGCGGGGAAGTAGCCCACGAAAGTGGTGTTGTAGAGCTTGTGGCCCACGCCGGGTTCGCTGTATTTGTAGCCCATGCGCGGGTCGCAGTATTGCGCGGTGCCGGTCTTGCCTGCAGTCTTGAAGTTGCAGTCGGCCAGCTGACGCTTGGCGGTGCCGCGTTCCACCACGCCCTCCAGCATGGTTTGCAGCATGGCGATGGCTTCGGGAGAGGCAATCTGCTCATTCAGCACCACGGGGTCGAATTTTTCAATGGTCTGGTTGCCGTGGCGCACCTCGGTCACGAACTGGGGCTTCATCATGCGGCCTCCGTTGGCTATGGCGTTGTAGAGCGTGATGAGCTGCAATGGCGTTACGTTGACTTCGTAACCAATTGACATCCAAGGAAGTGAAACGTTTGACCAGATTTTCTTTCCGTCCTTGGTCTTGTCGTTGGGGTGCTTGATGAGGGGTTGTGCCTCGCCCGCGATGCCTGTCCCGATTTTCTTGTTCAGGCCCAAGGCATACAGCCCATCGACGTACTTTTCGGGATGAGCGGCGAAGGCTTTGGTAATTAGCACGGCGGTACCTTTGTTCGACGACTGCTCGATGACTTCCTGCACGGTGCAGATGCCGTCTTTAGTGAAGCTGTGGTCGTCCTTCATCGTGCGGTTCGAGAACTTGATGGCGCCGTTGCCGATGTTCACCTTGTCGGTGAGCTTCAGGTTGGGGTTGTGGTTGAGCAGCACGACCATCGAGGCGATCTTGAACACCGAGCCTGGTTCGTAGCGCTCGGCCATGGCGAAGTTGTACGACTCTTCATAGGCTTGCGTCTCGTGGTTGAGTTTCAGGTTGGCCATGGCGCGGATGTAGCCGGTCTCCACGTCCATCAATATGGCGCAGCCTTGCTCGGCCTTGTTCTCGGTGAGCGTGTTGTGGAGCGCACTCTCCACGATGTCCTGCAAGTTGATGTCGAAAGTGGTGACCACGTCGTTGCCGTTGCGGGCGTCCTCGTCCTCGTCGGAATCGACGGGCACCCAGTCGCCGTGGTGGATGCGTCTTACCAGTTGGTGACCGTTTTGGCCTTTGAGGTAGTCGTTGTAGGCACCCTCGATGCCCACATAGAGATTCTCGTTCTCGTTCACATAGCCTATCATGCGGCCCGCCAGCTCGTTGTAGGGTCTTGCGCGGCGTATCTTCTTCTCCCCGATGATGCCGCCACGGTTGGGACCCAGCTTGAAGATGGCAAACTGCTGCATCTTGCGGTAGTTGTTCAACGACTGGTTTTTGGCGATGGGCAGGTAGCGCTTGCCGTCGGCCTTGGCGTCGCTGAGGTATTTCTTCCATTCGGAGGCCTTGCGTCGCGGGAGCATGGAGGCCAATTGTTGGCTCAGCGTGTCGATTTGGGCGTTAAACACCGCCTGATCGACCGTCTTGGAGTCGAAATAAACGTCGAAGACGGGCACTGAGGTGGCCATCAGGTTGCCATCGGCGGAGAAGATGTTGCCCCGCGAGGCTTCCATCTCCCTGATGCGGTATTCGCGCTGCTCGGCCAAGGCCTGGTATTCCTTGCTGTCTCTTGTAATCATCACCACGACCTTCGCGAGAATGACGATTCCGAAAAGCAGGACGAGGAAATACACCAGTTGGGTCTTCCAAAGGGTATCGGTCTTGGGTTCAATCTTCATGGCTCATTCCTCCGTTTTCTTTGTCGTTTCTTCTATGTTGATGCGCTTGAGCGGTTCCACAGGCTCCTTAATGCCCGAGTCTTTCAGCTTGCGGGCCAGCACCGACTGCTTCGAGGCTTCCATCACCGCCGACTTCATCTGGATGTATTCCACATGCAGGTCGTTCAGCTCCTTCGTGGCTGCGGCAATCTCGCGGTTGCGCTCCTCGGCGACGTAGGTGTTGTAAATCAGCAGCATGAGCAGTGCGGTCACATAGACCATAAAGGGGAACTGCTTGGCGAATTTCTCCTTGACGAGGAAGTTGCCGCCCAAAACGCTCATGATGTTCACGTTTCTTTTCTTTTTCTTGTCTTTCCTTGCCATGGTTATCTCCTTTCCGCGATTCTGAGTTTGGCGCTGCGGGCGCGACTGTTGCGCTCCACTTCCTCCTCGGAGGGCACAATCGGCTTGCGCGTGATTAATTGATAAGGTGTGAGCAGGTTGCCGAAGAAGTCTTTCTCTTCCTTGCCCTCGGCGTTGCCCGTCTTGAAGAAGTTCTTCACGAGGCGGTCTTCCAACGAGTGGTACGACATCACCACGACCCTGCCACCGCTTTTGAGCACGCCGGGACACTGCGCGAGGAAGGCTTCCAGCGCGTCCATCTCTTGGTTCACCTCGATGCGCAGAGCTTGGAAGACCTGCGCCAACACCTTGTTTTCTTTGCCTTTCGGAAGGCGTTTCTGTACGGCAACTTTCAGTTGCGCCGTCGTCTCGATGGGTTCCGTGTCTCTCGCCATAACGATGTCTGAGGCAAACCAACGGGCTTGTTGCACCTCGCCGTAGAGAGCCAATATGCGCGTCAGGTCGTCGAGGTCGTAGGTGTTCACGACGGTGGCGGCGTCGTTGGGCGTGCTTTGGCTCATGCGCATGTCGAGTTGGCCGTCGAAGCGGGTCGAGAAACCCTTTTCGGGCGTGTCGAACTGGTGCGACGAAACGCCCAAGTCGGCCAGCACGCCGTCAATCCGGCCACCGTGGTAGAGTTGGATGAAGTTCTTGAAGTACCTGAAATTCTGCGGGATGAAGGTGAAACGCGGGTCGTCGAAGGCGTTTTTGGCGGCATCTTCGTCTTGGTCGAAGGCGTAGAGATGTCCCGTCGTGAGTCGGTCGAGGATGGCACGCGAATGGCCTCCGCCGCCGAAAGTGACGTCGGCATACACGCCTTCAGGGTTGATGTTCAGCCCTTTCAAACACTCGTCCAACATGACAGGATTGTGATACATCGTCGCGTCCTCCTCGTTTGTTATTTGATGTCGCTCAAAATCTGCATGAACACTTCGTCGTCCAAGCTTTCGACGGCGGCTTCGTATAGGCTCTTGTCCCAGATTTCCATCTTCGTCGTCACCGAGGTGATGATGATGTCTTTCGTAACGAAACCTTTGTCAATCAGTTCCTTGGGAATCTGGAGTCGTCCGTTGGCATCCAACTTGGCGAAGCGCGCCCCGGCGTTGTACTTGCGGATGACGGCCTCGTGCTGCGGGTTGAACGGGTTGAGCGAGGTGCGGAACTTTTCCTGCACTTCGTCCCAGTCCTTGCGCGTGAAAAGCTCCAAGCACTTCTTGTTGGAGCCGGGTCGCAGCACAAAGCCTTCCTCGGCTTGCGCCCCCATCTGCTCCTTGAAGTCGCTTGGAATCATTAGCCTTCCCTTGGCGTCCAACTTGCAACTGAAATGTCCAACCGGATAACTCATTTTTCTTCTTCGTTTCAGGGTGCTAAATTAGTGCATTTTTTCCCACCATACACCACTTTTTCCCACTTTTTGGGAAAAAGTTATAAACATAAGATGTTAATAAGTTAAAAATCAAGTAAATATAAAATTTACGGCTACAAAAGGAAGCTGCTTTTTCGGCAAAAAAGGTTTTTGCGTCTTTCTTTTTATTATTTTTGCAGGTTATTGTTGCCAAAGAACGCTATGGAACCAGAACAAACCAACCTGATCGACTTGCGCAAAATCTTCACGGCCAAGGTGCCCAAGCTGATGAAATGGATGCCCGACTGGCTTTTCCGTAAGATCCAGAGACTGCTCCATGAGGCAGACATCAACGGGATTTTGACCCGATACGGTCATCTGCAAGGCGTGGACTTCATCAACGCGCTCATTGCCGACTTCAACCTTGAGTTGGAGTTGAAAGGCGTTGACAATCTGATGCGTAGCGAGCGCGTTTTGGTCGCTTCCAACCATCCGTTGGGCGGCCTCGACGGCATCGCCCTCATCGGTGTTGTGGGCAACCATCGCGGCGAAACCCTGACGCCTGTGAACGATTTCCTCATGTTCGTCAAGCCTTTGGAACCGATCTTCATCCCCGTCAACAAGGTGGGCAGCGCGACCGCCAACCGCGAAGAGAACATCCGCCTCTTCAACGAGACTTTCGCGGGCGACGCCACCATCTGCTATTTTCCTTTCGGGCTTTGCTCGCGCAAGACCGACGACGGCAAAATCCAGGACTTGGAGTGGAAAAAGACCTTCGTCACCAAGTCGAAGGCCTGTCGGAGAGACATCGTTCCGGTCTACATCGAAGGACGCAACTCCAAGTTCTTCTACAACCTCGCTCGTTGGCGCAAGAAGTTGAAAATCAAGGTAAACATTGAGATGGCCTTCCTCGTCGACGAGTTCTTCAAGCAACGCAACAAGAAACTCACCATAGCGTTCGGCAAGCCGATTCCCTACCAGGTTTTCGACCGCCGTTTCACCGACGCGCAATGGGCCGAGAAACTGCGGACGTTCTCCTACCAGCTTGCCGGCGACTGCAATCTTGACTTTGACCCGAACAAAAACTACACGATATGAAAATGGAAAGAATCATCGATCCGGTTCCCGTTTCGGAAATCATGGAGGAACTGACCATAGAGCGTTTTTTCCGTAAGACGAACAATGCAGGAAACGAGCTTTATATCGTCAACGCCCACAATTCGCCTGCCATCATGCGCGAGATTGGGCGACTCCGCGAAATCAGCTTCCGCGACTCGGGTGGCGGCACAGGCCTCGCCTGCGATGTTGACGTGTTCGATACTCGCGAAGACAATTGCTTCGAGCAGCTGATTGTTTGGAACCCCATAGACAAGGCCATTGTGGGCGGCTACCGCTTCCTGCTTTGCGACCACCTGCCCGTGGACGAAAACGGACAGGTTGACACGCCCACAAGCGAGCTTTTCCATTATTCCGAAAAGTTCGTGAAGGAGTATTTGCCTTATACGTTGGAGTTGGGTCGCTCGTTTGTGCAGCCCGACTACCAACCCTCAAAGAGCCTTTCGAAAGGGTTGTATTCCCTTGACAATCTGTGGGATGGTCTTGGTTCCATCCGTGATGTCCATCCCACGGCCAAGTATTATTTCGGCAAGGTGACCATGTATCCGCAACTCGACCGCATGGCCCGCGACATGATTCTTTATTTCATCCAAAAGCACTTCCCCGACAAGGAAAACCTCGTCGCGCCTCGGCCAGAGCTTGGCTTGCCCATCCAGGCCGACCCGGCGGAGCTTGAGGCCATTTTCACTGGCGACAACTTCAGCGAGAACTACAAAATACTGGTGAAGCGCGTCAGGGAGCGAGGAGCCGCCGTGCCGCCCTTGGTGAACGCCTACATGAACCTCTCGCCCACGTTGCGCTCGTTTGGGACAGCCCTCAATCCGGGCTTCGGCAGCGTGGAGGAAACGGGTATGTTGCTGACCATGAGCGATATGTTTGAGGAGAAGGCCAAACGCCACATGACCTACGACAAAAACGCCGTTCCCCTGCACCTTCAATCCAACCCCTAACTCAACACTCAACACTCCAAACTGGACATTCCTAACTCAACACTCCAAACCCCCAACTCAAAATGAACATAACGAAAGCCGAATTCCTGATGAGTAACACGCGCATCGACAAACTGCCGAATGAGAGCCTGCCGGAATATGCCTTCATAGGACGCTCCAACGTGGGCAAGTCTTCGCTCATCAACATGCTGGTGCAGCGTCGCGGCTTGGCCAAGACCTCGTCGGTGCCGGGCAAGACGGTTGCCATCAACCATTTCATCGTCAACGATGCGTGGTATCTCGTCGATTTGCCGGGCTATGGCTATGCCCAGCACTCGAAGAAGACCCGCGAGCAATGGCGTGTGATGATCAACAACTACATTTCGCGTCGGCGCAACTTGGTGTGTACTTTCGTCCTCGTCGATTCGCGCCTTGAGCCGCAGAACAACGACCTCGGCTTCATGGAATGGCTAGGCGAGAGCCAAGTGCCGTTCTGCATCGTCTTCACCAAGGCCGACAAGGTGTCGAAATCCGATTTGAAGAAGAACATCGAGGCGTTGAAAACGAGGCTTTTGGAGGAATGGGAGGAGCTGCCGCCCATTTTCGTCACCTCGGCTGAAGACCGTCTTGGCCGTGATGAGGTTCTCGACTACATCGAACAGCAAAACGCCGAGGTCGCCAACCTAATGAACCTCAAGAAACCTTAAACTCAAAACTTGAACTCTAAACTCAAAACTCAAAACTCAAAACTGAACAACCATGGGTATTTTAGTATCACTTCTGATTGGAGCGCTGGCGGGCTTCATCGCCGGCAAAATCATGAACAAGGGCATGGGCCTTTTGGTCAGCATCATCGTTGGCATCGTTGGCGGAGCCTTGGGCAGCTGGCTTTTCAGCTTGGTCGGGCTTTCGGCAAGCAGCACTTTCTGGGGCCAGCTTTTGGTAGGCACTGTCGGCGCGGTTGTGCTGCTTTGGCTGCTTTCGCTGTTCAAGAAGAAATAACTTGAAAAGCGATGTGTACTGTTACAATCGATATTGACGAAAAAACGCTTCGCAACGTGAATCCCAACCTTTCCGACATGGTGGCCTTACGGAAATGGGCACAGAAGTTGGTTGACTATCGTCCAGGAAATGGTTGAGAATGATACTGAGACGATGGATATTGAGGAGGCTCGTGCCAATGTCCTTGAAACGGTTAGAAGGGAGTACGCAAAGCCATGAACTGTCGTACTAAGAAGCGATGTATCAGTAAGATTAATACATTCTACGAAAACGTCTCATAATAATACAGGCATACATACTCTCGAGAACTGATGTAGAAGAATGTCCATGAAGCCTTCAATGCCATCTATGAGATAGAGCATTCGCTGTTGAGGCGCGAGTCCACTATGGCCCGTTGGGAAGGCTGTCACATGGCCAATACCGACAAGTGGTATTTATCCACGTAACAAAATCTCCACAATCCTTTCCGCCGTCTTTCCGTCCCAAAGCGCGGGAATGCCGCCTTTTTTCCATTGGCCCGAAAACAGCCTGTCGAGCGCGGGCTTGATGGCTTTTGGGTCGGTGCCGACGAGTTCGTTGGTGCCGATGGTGCAGGTTTCGGGCCGCTCGGTATTGTCGCGCAGGGTGAGGCAGGGAATGCCCATCACCGTGGTCTCCTCCGTGATGCCGCCCGAGTCGGTGATGACGGCCTTGCAGTGCCTGACCAAGTAGTTGAACTCCAAATAGCCCAACGGTTCCACAATGTGCAGGTTTTCGTCGGCAATGCCCGACTCGGTGAAAACCTTCGCCGTGCGCGGATGGATGGGGAAGATGACGGGCAGGTCATGCACGTTGTCCATGATTTCACGTATGGTGGCGGTGAGCTTTTCGGCCTCGTCAACGTTGGCCGGGCGGTGCAGGGTGAGCACGATGTATTGTCGTTCCTGAAGTCCAAGCGAGTCGTAGAAGTCGGGCTTTCGGAACCTGTCGAAGTTGGCCAAAAGCGTGTCAATCATCACGTTGCCTACGAAATGGATTTGTCCGGGCTTGGCTCCGAGGTTGCGGAGGTTGGCGTTGGCCACCTCCGAAGTGGTGAAATAAAGGTCGGCTAAGGCATCGGTCACCATGCGGTTGATTTCCTCTGGCATCGACAAGTCCCAGCTGCGGATTCCGGCCTCCACGTGGGCCACCTTAGTGTTGAGTTTCTTGGCAACGATGGAGCAGGCCATGGTGCTGGTCACGTCGCCCACCACGAGGACCATGTCGCACGGGTGCGCTTCAAGCTCTTTCTCGAAGGCCACCATGATATGGGCGGTCTGCTCGGCCTGCGTGCCACCGCCGCATCCGAGGTTGGTGTCGGGTTGGGGGATGCGCAGCTCCTCGAAGAAGGTTTCGCTCATCTTCTGGTCGTAGTGCTGCCCCGTGTGGACGAGGCGATAGGCGATGTCTTTCCCCTCGCTTTGGGCCTTTTGGATGGCGTGGACGATGGGCGCAATCTTCATGAAGTTGGGGCGTGCGCCGGCTATGATGGTTGTTTTCATGGCTTTATCAGATTGGTGTCGAACTCGTGAATGCATGGCTCCGTCATATGGAATCCATGAACTTGGTCGAAAGATACAGAATCTTTTGAAAGGAAGTGATAGATGAAATCGGCGATGGTTTTTCCAAGTGCGCCTTCAAGCGGCGTTCCTGTCGATGCGTTATAGAATTGCAGTGTTTCCAAAGAAGGATGGATGTCCTGAGGGTGGCTCAGCATATTCAACAATTGGGGTTCATTGCCAGCCAAGGTCGTGAGACCTGATTTAATGTACGAGTAATAGTCCAAGACAGGATTGTTGCTGAGATTGTAAACAATTGAGGGACAACGCATCAAGGCCGCGTCAAGGTGTATTGACGATTCGTTGGAAACCATCAAGTCGATGTTGTTGATGAAATCGAAAGAGGTTTCCGTTTTTGGGTCGGAAAAGGCAATTTCTTTTTCAGAAAGCCATGCTGTGTCTAGTGCGCCATAACGGGGATGAGGACGTAGGATAAGTTTGAAGCCTTTCGCCAATAGGCAGACACAAAGGCTTTTGACTTTTTCAAAATCATCCAACATATTGATGGCGATACCGATGGTGCGAACCTTTTCGGTGCTTTTCTGTTGGTGTTTCCGGAAAACAGGGTCGAACCTGACACCGCCCGACAAATAAACATCGCCTTCTGGCTGGCCAGCAAAAAGATACTTTTCCAAGCTCTCTCTTCCGTCAAGGAAAGAGTAGGAAGCGATCAGCTTTGGGAATCCTTTGGCGACGGATGCGTGTTGCACATAAATGGTCTTGATGCCCAATTCTTTGGCGCGAAGCAACAAACAACGGTGGAATTCTCCTTGGTCGCTCGACAGAACCAAAACCTTCACCTGATAGCGCGTCAAATACTCCTTGGCGAGTTGATAGTAACCATAAGTGCCCCAAAGCCTGGTGAAAAACTTCTTGATGATGGTTCTCGTCTTTGAATCCGCCTTGCGATAAGTTCTCAGCAGATCAGGCAGATAGGGCAGGGAAAGCCAAAGAGCGCGGCGTTTGTGGATGTCCTTTTGGTGATTTCTGAGATAGAGGTATTCTTCTTTGTCCAGATGAACGGCAATCGGGTCGAGGGATCGTTGGTTGTTGATGGACACGCCCAAGAATAGGATGCCTTTGTATTTGGGAGGCAAGGGCTTGAATTTGAAATGGATAAGGAAAGTGTAGTAGAGCAATTGGCCGAAATGGATGCAAAGTTGCTTGAACAAAGAAGGCTGCTTTTCATTGGAAATGAAAATGATGCTGTTGATGTCGAGTATGTCGAGTTGTCTGTGTTCCATCATTGCTCGGATTTGAGGGGAAGTGGCAAGCTGCAACTCATGATAATCGTTTCCACGAACTCCCTAAAAGCGCCATCACCTCCATTTTTTTTCAACTTAATGGTTCCTAATGCCTTGACGTAATCAGGGGCATTGGCGGGTACACCTGAAATCCCGGCGGCTTGCAGAAGTTCCATGTCGTTGATGTCGTCGCCAACATAGGCCGTGTCTTTTAAACTGATACCCAATTCTTTGCATAGCTTATGAGCGGTGGCATGTTTGTCTCCGACACCTTGAAACACATAGTCAATCTTCAGTTTTTCCGCTCGGCGTCGAACGATTTCTGTGGTCTCTCCCGTGATGATGCCCACGGGGATGCCCAATCGGTGGGCGAAAAGTACCCCCGCACTGTCGGAGGTGTTGAATTTCTTCCATTCGTTGCCGGTTTGGTCGTAATACATTCCGCCGTCGGTCCAAACACCGTCGATGTCAGTCAAAATGAGTTTGGGTAGGGTCATGGTTTTTTTATTGGTGAGGTTATGACAGATGTAGTGGATAGATGATTTCGTTGGCGGAAAGGTCGGTGGTGAGTTGTTTTCCAACCACTTCGTTCAGTTGGCTCCATTTGAATCCGTCGCCAGGGCTGAGCATGTGAAGGTCTTCTTCCTTGACTGTCTCTCCTTGTTTCATGTCGCGCAGGGTGGCAATGCTACGTTCCAGCTTGACTCTCGAAGCTGCCACGCTCTTGTCGATATAGATGTCTTTTGTGCCCAGCCATCTTTCGCAAATGCGGATGTCGCGTACCATCCTATTGACGCCGTCCGGACCCAAGGAACCTGCTTGGTCGGTGCCTTTCATCCGGCGGTCGATGGTGATGTGCTTCTCGATGACTTCGGCACCCATGCCCACGGCGACCACAGGTGCGGCAATGCCGATGGTATGGTCGGAGAAGCCAATCTTGTATTGGGGATAATGCTCCTTTAGGTAGCGTATCGTGTTGAGGTTCAAGTTGTCGGGGTGGGTCGGGTATTGCGACACGCAATGCAAGATGGTGATGTCGTTGTGATAGTGCGTAATCACGCCGAGGGCATCGTCAAGCTCTTTCTTGCCCGCCATCCCGGTCGAGACGATGATGGGAATCTTGGTTTCGGCCATGGCTGCAAGCAATGGAAGGTTCGTAAGGTCGCGACTGGCAACCTTTAGGTAATTGGGCGTGAAGAGCTTCAGCAGCGACAAGCAGCCTTTGGCGCACAAGGTTTCCACAAATTCGAGGCCGAGAGAAGTGGCGTACTTGTAAACCTCGAAATGCTCTTCGTCAGAGAGTTCCAAAAAAGCACGGTGTTCGCCGTAGGTTCTTCCGAACGAGTTAGGGGAGTCGTAAATACGGTTCATTTGTGCTGGCGTCATTTCTTCGCTCAGGTCGCGTTTGGTAAGTTTTACCGCGTTCATCGGCTTCAGGTCTATGTTGAAAACCTCTTCCTTGACGGGTCGGGAAACCAACTCCGCGATGAGTTTCGCGATGTCAACGGAGCCGTTGTGGTTCTGCCCGATTTCGCCGATGATGTATGTTTCTCCTTTGGTTATCATGTTATTTCGTGTTTTGGGTGATGATTCTTCTCATGGATGATTTCAAGTCTTCGTGTTGGTCGATGTAGCTGACGATTTCTTTCAGGCTGAAGTCGCGATGTGTTTTCGCGAGGTCGGAATAGACTTGTTGCGCATTGGCGAAATCTTCCTTCGTATCGACGGTGAGGCGGATGTCGTTGCGCCCTTGGATGAAATCGGGACATTCGATCCATTCGCACTGGTATTCTTCGGGATGCGAATAGATGTGGATGGTGACATGCTCGTGTGCTTGGGCGCTATCAGTGGATGCAGCCGCTTTTTTCAAGGCTTCAAGGGTCACGAACTCGCCCCAAAACCCAAAGTGGGTTTTGATGGATGGCAGGCCGTTGATACGGAATCCGATGTAATCTGCCTTGCTGTTTTGCGCTTTTTCGATCAGTTTGCCAAGTCCCTCGGTATCAATGAATGGGTTGTCGGAACAAATCCTGACAATGCCGTCCAGCTGGTGCTCTTCAGCTGCGTTGATAAAACGGTCAAGCACGTCGTTTTCGGAACCCCTGAATACAAGTTCGCCTTTGTCTTGGAGATACTTCACCAGCAAATCATTACTTGTGTCGGTTGTCGTCGCAACGACGACTTTTGACGTTGTGGCTTGGTGTAACTTGTCCATCAGGATGTCGATGATGGTTTGTCCGGCGTAAAACGGTAGCAAGATTTTCCTTGGCAAACGGGTCGAACCCAAACGCGCTTGTATGATGATGCCTATGTTCATTTTCAATGGAATTTGCCTTGCTCCTTCAAGGCGTAATAATGCTCTTTGTCACGATATTTGAAAACCGTAGCCGGGTTTCCTCCTGCAATGGCGCAAGGCGGAATGTCTTTCACGACGACAGCTCCGGCTTGGATGATGGCTCCTTCGCCGATGGTCACTCCGCCCAAGACGATGACGCGATTGCCAAACCAGACATTGTCGCCGATGGTCACGTCCTTGATGATGCAAGTGTCGTCATAGGGAATGGCTTCTCCTTCATAGTTATGGTATTCCGTGATGATCATGCATTCCACTCCGGAATGGAAGTTGTCGCCGAACACCACTTTCCCTTTTCCTATCACGTTGAAACCGTTGAAATTCGGGTTCTTCCCCAAAACGGTTTGTGGGGTCAGGTGCGTCCAGCCGTGGATATGTACCTCCCCTTGGTGCGAATGGACGACTTTCAAAGCCCTTTTTTCGAGTAGCTTATGCCACGTTCTTTGGAAAGAGTACCAGGTTTTTTTGATCATGGCTAAATGGTTGTTTTTCGAAATAGATGGTTTAGTATGGTGATGTGGTTTACATTGCATTCAGTTCGTTTGCCCCGAGGTGACTTCCCTTGCCTTCAATACATCAATCCAATCATCCAAAGTGGCAGCTTGTTGCTCAGGGGCGATTCGATGTCGTCGTCCAAGACAAATGAGTTGGGCACGCCTGCAATCTGTTCGAAGCTCTTGCCTTCGCCGCCGACCTCAAACGTCCACTTGCCGTCCACCTTGAAGTCGCCCTGCTGCTTGCCATATTCCACCGTGTGTTGGTAGCTTCTATCAGGTCTTTTGCTTTTTACAGAAAGCGTTTTCGCTGTCATCTTGCTTTTTTCAAAAAGCAATTTTGTTGCATAAATGCTTTTTTCGGAAAGCAAAAATAGGCATTTTTCAGTTACCGTGCATATTCTTCAATGGTTTTGTCCAACAATTTCCCGTATTCCCCCGCCAATGCCTTCCTCGAATACTTTTCGATGCTCGCGTTGGCGTTGCTCGGCAAGTTGTTCTCCAAATACTTGTCATACAATGATTTGACGACTTCCTTCATCTTCTCTTTGTCCTCAAATCCGATGGTGGTTCCGGCTTGGGTCTCTTTCAGAAGCTGTGCGGCATCGCCGTCCTCAGGACCGATGCAGAGGATGGGGCGGCCTGAGGAAAGGTATTCATACAACTTGCCCGTGAGGATGCCCTTGGCATTGGGCGCATTGTTGACGAGCAGCAGCAGCACCTGCGCCGCCTCTTGGACTTGTTGCACTGCATCGTGGGACACATGGGCGATGATTTCGGTGTTTTCCATCAGACCACATGATTCCAGACACTGCGTCACGGATTGGTCAACTTGTCCTATTAGGCTGATTTTTAATGCTTTTGAAAAACTTTCATCTTGAGCCTTGATCTCTTGCAAGACTTGCCATAGGGTGGGGGTATTGCGTGAAGGACCGATGACTCCGATATGGGTAAGCGTGAATTTCTCCGATAGTGGCGCACGTTGCAACGGAGGCTTTGGCTGCCAGTCGAAGCCGTTTTGAATGACTCTGACATTCCTATTCCCCAACCTACCTAATCCTTTGGACCAATTCCAACTGACAGTCACCACCTTGTCGGCCTTGGTCAGCACTTCGCGTTCCATGCGGTGGTGTTTCTTGTCGGCCCACTTGGTGAGGTGCAGTTCGTCGTAGAAGTCGATTTCGGTCCAGGGGTCGCGGAAGTCGGCGATCCATGGGATGCCCAACGCCTCCTTCAGCTTCATGGCAATCAGGTGCATGGAGTGGGGCGGCCCCGTGCTGACGATGGCATCGACGGGGTGCTCTTTCAGGTATGCCGTCAGGTAGCGCACCGACGGCTTCACCCACCAGCAGCGGGAGTCGGGGATGAAGAGGTTGCCGCGCACCCACACGGAAAGGCGCTCTTTCCAGCCACTTTTCTTCTTTTCCGATGCGAACCCCACCTTGATGGTGTCTTCTTTCTTGATGCCGAGGAACTTCTTGTAAATCGTGTATGGCTCGACAATCGGTCGTCTGACGACTTCCGTTTCGGGCGCGACATCTTTCTCCAACGATGGGTCGATGACGGGATATTCGCCGTCTTCTGGTGTGTAAATCACAGGTTTCCAGCCGTTTTCTGGCAGGTATTTCGACATCTTCAGCCAGCGTTGAACGCCGCTGCCGCCCGACGGGGGCCAATAGTAGGTGATGATGAGGACGCGTTTCATTTTTCTGCTGTGTGTGTTTCTTCGTGAACAGTCCAAAGTGTTTGTTTTTCGACCCTGGCGAGCAGACCTTGTCTTACAAGACGCTGGATGTGGATTTGTATCGTTCTTGTTGACAGGTTCATTTGCTGTGCTATGGTTGCCGCGCTCAAGGTGCAGTCTTCATATATCCGGCTAAGGATTTGCCGTGAAATGCCATCCTCGCTTGCCCCGTGATTCGCATCGGTGACATTCGCATCGGTGACATTCGCATCGGTGACATTCGCACCAGCGCAATTCGCATCGTGGCAATCTTGCCGCTTGTGGCAAACTTCATATTCTGTTTTTGGAATGATCCAAAGAGGGCTTTTTTCAACTTTTGAAACAAGTCCGATTTGTTTAAGTTGCTGAATATGACGCATTATCGTTCGCTTTGACAAACTTAACTCCTGTGCTATTGATGCAATGGAAAGTGTTTGGTCATGCTGTAAAAGACGAAATATTCTGGCAGAAACCTTGTCATTCTGAAGGACATCTGAAACTTCGTTTGTCATCAATGGCGAATTGGTATTCTTGTTTCCATGAGTGTTCTCTTTCGCATCGTTCTTCTCGAATTCGGGGAGAGGGATGGTGACCCTAAACATGTCTTCGTCTGAAATAATCGGTTCTTTTCCCGTGTATAGTTTGGCAAATCTTGTGATTTTCCTTATTCCCGTCCCAAGAGCCTCAGCCATAGCCATTTGCACGAAAAACAGGGTCAGTCGTGGGTTTTTCGGGAAGGAATGGTAGTGTAATGGGTCGATGCGACCATAAAGGTAAGGCTTGTTGGCGTTTTCGACGATAACTCGGTCGGAATAGATGGCTATCAAAGAAGGTTTTGGATTGAGATATTCCCTGTGGATCAATGAGTTGGCGATGATTTCCCGGAAAGTGTTGTCGCGCAAGGATATGCGGTGTGTTCCCTCCAAGTAGAAAGGGTCGGGCAGGTGTTTCGCAACGAATTGCATCAGTTTTTCGGAGGCTTCTATAAGGTTGCAGCAAACGGTGATTCGGTCGTCGTATCGCTCAATGTCGATTTTGCGAAGGATAGCGTCAATCCTGTAATAGGGCAGCGCACTTTGGATGATTTCCTCCTTGCCGAAGAGCAGTAGCGCGGCCATGGTGAAACCCTCGGTGTTGTTGCTGATGTCGTGTCGGTAAAGTCCTGACATTCTGTAGAAATCCTCTGTCGAAAGGGCTAACCACGGATGGTCGGGTCGGTTGTTTCGGATGAGGTTTTTGGCTTTTTGGACTGTGTTTTGGTCGAAATGGCTTTCGTTAAGGTAGGGGTAAATCGTGTTTTCGGAGTAGAATGTGCTTTTGTTCAGATACAACTCGCTGATTTTCACTTGGCTTTTTACGATGAAGTCGCCATCGCTGCTTCGGTCGAAGATGTTGCCTGCGCTTTGGTGTACTTGCGAGCTTGCGGGAACGAAAAGGTAAATCAGCTTTTTGTCGTCAAAATCCACGATTTCGGGCTGAAGCAGGAATACCGGGTTGAGCTTGTTGCTGTTGTTGCTCAAGTTGGAGATTTCCTTGCAAAGCTGCTCTGCCGCCAATGGATTGACTCCCACGACGTTCTTGTTGTCCTCAACTCCCAAGATGATGCTCCCGCCCGTGTGGTTTAGAAAGGCACAGATGGAGTCGAACAAATTCTTAGGCAAAGCATTTTCGGCCTTCTTGAACTCTACGCCGATGCCTTCCCCTTGCGCGATGATGGCTTGTATCTCCTTCTTGTCCATAATGTTACGATTGCTTTTTCTTTTTGGCAAGAGTGAAGGCAACCATTCCGATAGCGGCCAAAACCATTATCAGCGAGCTGACAAAGGCGATTGTGTTGCCGACCTTGTAGGCCTTGGGCGCGTATTCCATCACGATTTCATGGTCGCCGCTCGGAACGAGGGCGGCACGAAGCAGGTAGTTGGCACGCAGCAAGGGCTGCTCTTGCCCGTCGATGTAGAGCTTCCAGCCCTTCGAGGTCCAAATCTCGGAGAACACCACCAATGAGCTTCCGGCCGTTGAGCCTGCCAAAGCGCTGCTGAACCTATAAGTCAACTTGTTCGGCTTGTAATCCACCAGCGTGATTTCGGGCAGGATGCTGTCCGTAAGCCTATAGTTTCTAAGTTGTTGCTCAAATTCCTTGTGCATGATGGCGGTTTGCTTCAAGTCGGTCGTGCCGATGGCGTCGATTTCTTCATTCGGCGTGCCGACCCATTGGATGTCTTTGGCCACCCAAGCGTTGCCTTGGGCAAACGGGTTTTGCATCGGCTGGCCGTTGGGATTGAAGATGATGTACTTGGTGTTCAGCATGTTAAGCACCTTTTGTTGCGACAAGCCTTGCATCAGGTCTTGTGAGGTTTGTGCGTTTCGGAGTTGGGTGAGTTCGCCGCTGAGATATTGCGTGATCACGTCTTGGTAGCGGCGCAGCTTGGCACCCGAATAGCCGCCGAGCGACTTGTGGAAATAGCAGGTGCTGGCGTCGTTGAACATGTCTTTCGTGAGGTCGGCCACGCGGAAATCCAGCGTCTTGTCGCCCAAAATGGCTTGGTCGGCAACCGAGGCAGTGTAGGGCTTTTGCGTCTTTTGCTTGTCGATGAAATTGCTGTCGTTGAGGTAGCGCTTGTCGATGGCGAACAGGTCAACCAGCACCAATGCGGCGAGGATGGGGAAGGCGATTTGGCCTTTCAGCTTGCCCTTTCCGTAGAGGAACAGCGGCACGGCGGCAAGGATGATGAACAGGAAACTGCGGATGGCGTCCTTGCGGAAAATGGCCACGCGCACGTCTTCAAGGTTGCTGGCAAAGGATTGATATACAGCACCGTCCTTGCCCGAGCCGAGTTGCGCAAACTGCTGTGCCTCGCCTTGGCTGAGGAAGCTGAAGAACGCTTTCGGGGCGGCATAGAACAAGAGGCAAACGCCCGCCGTGATGCCCAAGGCGATGTAGAACTTTTTCAGGTTCTTCTTGAAACTGTCGGGGCTTTTCGCGATTTCGGCCAAGCCGAGGAAGCCCAACAAAGGCATGGTGACCTCCGCGATGACCAAGGTCATCGAAACGGCGCGGAACTTGTCGTAGAACGGCACATGGTCCAAGAAGAAGTTGGTGAAGCCCATGAAGTTCTTGCCCCAGCTGAGCAGGATGGAGAGCAGCGTGGCGACGAGCAAGCCCCACTTCTGCGGGCCTTTCACGGTCAGTGCGCCAAGCACGAACAGGAACACGACGATGGCGCCCACATACACGGGACCGCTCGTGCCGGGTTGGTCGCCCCAATAGGCGTTGCTCTGCGCTATGCTTTGCCTGAAACGGTTGTCGGTCACCTTTTCCAAAGCCGGGTTTTGGCTTCCGATGAGTGCCGAAGCGCCGCCTTTCGCGTTGGGAATCAGCAGGCTCCACGTCTCGCCCTTGCCGTAGCTCCACTGCGTGATGTAGTCGCGGTCGAGGCCACGGGTCTGGTTGTTCTCGTTGCGGGTCAAGACGGGTTTGCCACGGGTGGTCTCCTTGCCGAACTCGTAGTTGCCGTAAAGCGTTGTCGAGCAGGTCAGTGCGCCGACGAGTGCGGCCACCACTAATCCCGCCGAGGCTTTGAAGAAATGCCCCAACCGTTTGTTTATGATGTCGCTGATGAGCTCGGCAATCACCAGAATGACAATGGTTAAGGCCAAATAATAGGTGATTTGGATGTGCCCCGTCCTGATTTCGAAGGCCATCGCGAAGGCGGTCAGCAGCCAGCCCCAGAGGTACTTGCCCTTGTAGGTGAGCAGCACGCCCGCGATGACGGCGGGCATGTAGGCCATGGCCATTGCCTTGGCGTTGTGGCCCGCGCCTATTACTATAAATAGGTATGACGTGAAGCCGTAGGCTATGGCCCCGATGAAGCTGATCCAAAAGCCGCAGTCGAGCACCAGAAGCAGGATGAAAAATCCTAACATACTGATAAATACGGAGCCAAGCGATTGCGGAAGCCCGATTCTCAAGGCTTTGTAAATCGGTGCGGTGAGGTTGCTTTTGGAGGCGACGGAGATGTTCCAGGCGGGCATTCCGCCGAAGGCCGAGTTGGTCCAAAGGGTCTGCTCGCCCGTCTCGTTGCGGTATTGGTCGATCTCGTGGGCCATGCCGATGTGCATCTCGATGTCGTGCTGCTTCACGCGCTTGCCTTGCAGCACGGGGTTGAAATAAACCAAGGTGACGGCCGCGAAAGCGATGATGGCGGCCACGATGTGCCAGATTTTAGGCCCCTGAGCGTGGCGAAGGGCCGACTTCCATTCTTTTCCTTTTGTCGTATTGTTCATAATAGTCTTGTTTTCTATTCAACTTCTTCAAAATCAGTGTATTCTCCAATGTTCGGGTCGATGCGGGGCTTTATCTGGTCTTCCTTCGGGGCTGAGTTGTCGACACCGAGCGTTTCCTCAATCTTCTCGTTGAGCTTGCGCATCTTTCGCCTGAATATCAGTTTGATAATCATGTTGAAAGCGTAGAAGATAAGGATGGAGAAAAGTGTTATGCGTAGGAATGGTAACATGGTTGTTCGGGTTGCAAAAGTGCTGCGAAGTTACGGTTTTTCTGTTTTCGCTTGGCTGTTTTCGCCGAAAATCTCATGCCACGCGGCTCCGATGAAGCCTGTGCCGTAGCCGAAAAGCTGGACGTAAGCCGCCGGAACTGAGAGCCATGCAACTTTCAAGTCCTTGTTTTTCAGCAAAGAATCGATGAAAACCATCAGGCAGTAGAGCATGATGGGGGCAAGCCAAAGCCAGTGGTTGAAAATGGCCAACACGACCAAAATCAGGTTGCCGACCACGAAAGCGGCGGGCAAGAGGTGGACGAGCTTGAAGGTGTTGGGGTATTTATTTTTCAGGATGACACGCGCCTCTCCGCTGTGTTTCACCTGACGGAAAAACGAGCTGAACTTGACGCGCCGCTTGTGGTAGACGAAAGCCTCGGAGAAAAGACGACAAGAATAACCATTGGCAAAGATTCTGGTACTCAGGTCAATGTCTTCGCCATAGCGCATAGGAGCGAAGCCTCCCAAGGCTTCGAAAACCGACTTTTTTATTCCTAAATTAAAGCTACGCGGATAAAACTTGTCCAACTTCTGCTTGCCGCCACGGATGCCGCCCGTGGTGAAAAACGAGGTCATCGCGTAGTTGATGGCCTTCTGGATCGGCGTGAACGACGGATGCGCCCTGTCGGGGCCGCCGAAAGCGTCGCAAGGCTCGCGGTCGAGTTCTTGTCGTATGGTTTCCAGATAGTTGTCGGGTACGATGACGTCGGAGTCCAATATAATAAGGTATTCGCCTTGGCTGCGCTCGGCACCGTAGTTGCGCGACGGGCCAGGGCCGCTGTTGGGCTTGAAATAGTAGTTCACGGGCAGTTTGTCAGCGTATTTTTGGCAGACTGCATCGCATTTTTCCGTGGAGCCGTCCTCCACAACAACCACCTCAAAGTCGTTGAAAGTCTGATGGATAAGGCTTTCCAAAAGCTCATCGACTTCTTGAGGCCGGTTATAAACGGGTATGATGATCGAAAACCGCATTTCCAGATTTTTTGCAAAGATAGGGATTCTTTGCGAAAGAAGAATTGGTTTGCTGCCATTAAGTATAGCAGTGCCTTTGTTTTGCACAAAATTCGGAAAAATGTTTGGCGATGTGGAAAATGTTGCGTATTTTTGCAGGGTAATCCAAAAGAAAGCGACAATGCGTATAATCTCGAAAAGCACTCTCGTTGAATACTACACCGACCATCCGCAGGCGCAACAGCCGCTTATGGACTGGTATGAAACCACCAAGAAGGCGGATTGGAAGAACATCAATGACATCAGGGCTGTGTTCAACAATGTGGACTATGTGGGCAACGACCGTTATGTGTTCAACATCAAGGGCAACGACTATCGTCTTGTGGTTGTCATTAGGTTCACAAAGGGCAGGGTGTTCATTCGCTTTGTCGGGACTCACGCGGAATACGACAGAATCACGGACATCAAAAACATTTGAGATATGGCACAGATTAAGAGCGAGGCGGCATACAGGGCCGCACTGAAAAGGATTGACGAACTGCTTCCGCTGACGGGCGACGACGTGCCGGACGACGACCCGAACATGCTGGAGATGGACATGCTTTGCGACATGGTGGAGGAATACGAGGGCATCCACTATCCCATCGGCAAGCCCGAACTGGCTGATGTCATCAAGCTCCGCATGTACGAGCGAAGCCTGACGCAAACTGCTGTGGCGCAACTCCTTGGCATTAGCCCTTCGAGGATGAGCGAGTTGATGCACGGCAAGATGGAGCCGTCCTACCAGCTCTCCCGCGACCTCTGCACGAAGCTCAACATCGATCCTTCGGTGGTTCTCGGTCTCTAATTCAAACTTGTAAACACACCAATAAAAACGATTGCTGTTTATGAAGAAACTGATTTCCCTTTTCACAAAGATTTTCCCCCGCCAAAGGCTCATCAAACTGAGCTATGTGTTCAGTTGGCTCATCCGTCCGTTCTATCGCGGCAATAAGGTGGAATGCCCCATCTGTGGCGGCCATTTCCGGAAGTTCTTGCCCTACGGCTATGGGAAGGCAATGGATAACCGTCTGTGCCCCAAATGCTTGTCACTCGAAAGGCACCGTTTGCTTTGGCTTTATCTGAAGGAGAAAACCGATTTCTTTACCGCACCGTTGAAAGTGTTGCATTTCGCGCCCGAGCAGCCTTTCTTGAAGCGTTTCCGTGCCTTGAAGAACCTCGATTACACCACCGCCGACCTCGATTCGCCCATCGCCGACCTCCATCTCGACGTGACGGCCATCGACCAGCCGAGCGACACCTACGACGTGGTCATCTGCAACCACGTTTTGGAGCACGTCAACGACGCGAACAAGGCCTTTGCCGAAATCAGGCGCATCCTGAAGCCCGGAGGCTGGGCGATCCTCCTTGTGCCCATCAATCCCGATGTGGACACTTTTGAAGACCCTACCGTCACCGACCCGAAGGAACGAGAACGCCTATTTGGGCAATATGACCATGTGCGCCAGTTTGGCCGCGACTATGCCGATGTGTTGCGCAAGGCGGGCTTCAAAGTGACGGAAGACAGGATTTTCTATGAGATTTCAGCCGAGCAACGTGAAAGGATGCACTTGGCGCGTAGGGGAGAGGAGATTATCTATCGTTGCTCATTGTCGTGAATTGCGTCCCGAAATTCAAAAAACTGCAAGTTCGAATCCAAATTGCGGGACGCAGTTTGGGACAATGAAAAACAACAAAAGGCGATTCCCAAGTGGGTCGCCTTCGTTACCTTAAATAAGAAATATAACGGCTTCCGAAAATTAATACTCGTCAGAAACTGTAAGTTTTTTGCGGCCTTTGGCTCTTCTGCGGGCCAAAACCTTGCGGCCGTTGGCCGTTGACATTCTTTCTCTGAAACCGTGTTTGTTTCTACGTTTTCTGTTCGATGGTTGGTAAGTGCGCTTCATCTCTGTATCTGTTTATTTGTTCTTTTTTGCTAAAAATCCCTTTGTTTCGAGCTGCAAAAGTACAAATAATTTCTTTTGCTCCAACCGTTTTGTCGAAAAAAATGAAAAAGGCAAAACCAAAACGGGTTTTGCCTTTTTCAAAACGTTGATTATAAATTGCTTATGCAACGGCATCCTTTTCAGGGATGTTCTTCAAGGTCTCGACCACGAAGTCCCAGAAGGGTTGCACGCTCTCGATGAGCAGGGCTTCGTCGGGCGAGTGCGGATGGACTAAGGTCGGGCCAAAGCTGACCATGTCCCAATGCGGGTATTTCGAGCCGAGAATGCCGCATTCCAAACCGGCGTGGATGACCATCACCTTGGGCTCCTTGCCGAATTTTTCCTTGTAAACGCGTTTCATCGTGTTGAGGATAGGCGAGTTGATGTTGGGCTTCCAGCCTGGATAATCGCCAGTGGAGTAGGCCTCTGCACCGTTGTCGGTGAGGTTCTTGCGGATTTGCTCGGCAAGCTTGTCCTTGGCGGCATCCACGAGGCTGCGGGTGAGGGCGGCGCAAACGATCTTGCCGTCTTCCATCTTGATGGTGGCGAGGTTGCTCGAGGTCTCCGTGGTGCCCTCGAAGTCCTCCGACATGGCAATCACGCCGTTAGGATAGCGGGCAATGGCGGTGAAGAGGTTGTCCTGAGTTTTGACGTCGATGACCTGCTTAGGCATCTCGCCGGCTTCGCAGAGGATGGCGAGGTCAGGCTCGGTTTTGGTGAACTCTTCCTTGCAGATGGCTTCATATTCGGGGACGAACTTCGCAAACTCTTCCATCTTGCAGGTCGGGACGACCACGATGGCTTCGGCCTCTCTCGGGATGGCGTTGCGCAGGCTTCCGCCGTCGATGCAGGCAAGGCGCAGGCCGTATTTCTCGGCAGCCATCAGCAGCATGGTGTTCAGCACCTTGTTGGCGTTGGCGCGACCGAGGTTGATGTCCATGCCAGAGTGTCCACCCTTCAATCCCTTGACAAACAGACGATAAGCCGTCATGCCAGCAGGAACGTCTTCATAAGCAGGTGTCCAAGTGCCGATGGTATCCACGCCGCCGGCGCAACCCACATAAAGTTCGCCTTCGGTCTCGGAGTCCATGTTCATGAGAATGTCGCCTTTGAGGATGCCAGGCTCGAGTTTGTTGGCTCCCGTCATGCCCGTCTCCTCGTCGATGGTGAACAGGGCCTCGATGGGGCCATGTTGCAGGTCGGTGGCTTCGAGGACGGCCATGGCAGCGGCTGCGCCCATGCCGTCGTCGGCACCGAGGGTGGTGCCGTTGGCTTTCACCCAGCCGTCCACGATCTGGGTCTCAATCGGGTCGTTCTCGAAGTCGTGAACCTTGTCGGCGTTCTTTTGCGGCACCATGTCCAAGTGGGCCTGCAGTATGACGCCCTTGCGGTTTTCCATGCCGGGCGTGGCAGGCTTGCGGATGATGACGTTGCCGCAGTCATCGACGATGGTTTCAAGGCCGTGCTCTTCGCCCCATTGCTTCATGAAGGCGATTACTTTTGCTTCTTTCTTAGAAGGGCGCGGAATCTGCGTCAAACTGTAAAAGTTGTTGAACACGCATTTCGGTTCCAAATCTTTGATAGTGCTCATTGTGTTGAATTGTTGATTGTTTATTCGTTTAATTGTTGATTATTAGGTTATTGTGAATGTTCGCAGTTGCCTGTCTAACAATTAAACAGTTCAACGGCCAACAATTCAACAATAAATTGGTCGGCTAAAATACGCTTTTTTTCAATCCATTTGCAAAAATCTTTCGTTTTTCTCGTCGCTTGTCGTTTCAGAGTATCTCCCGAGCAATCCAAGCGCAAGCCTCGGCATCGGCAAGGGCGTTGTGGTGGTTGAACTCATGGTAGCCGCAGGCCTCGGCCACGGTGTGCAATTGATGGTTGGGCAATCGTTTTCCAAAATGTTTCCGTGAGGCGCGGCAGGTGCAATAGAACTGGTAGTCAGGGTAATCCATTTGATAGCAGCGCATTACGGCCTTCAGGCAACCCTCGTCGAAGGGGCTGTTGTGGGCCACGAGGGGCAAGCCTTCAATCAAAGGCTCGATTTGGTGCCACACATACGGGAAAACGGGCGCGTCCTCGGTGTCGGCCTTGGTGATGCCATGTACGAGCGTGTTCCAATAAAGGTAATAGTTCGGCTCCGGCTGGATGAGTGAATAGAACGAGTCCACGAACTCGCCTTCTTTCACAATCACCACGCCCACGCTGCACACGCTGGTGCGCTCGTTGTTGGCGGTCTCGAAGTCGATGGCGGCGAAGTTGTTCATCTTGTTTTATAGTTATCTCCCATCCATTGTATTTTCTGCGCCACTTCGTCACGCAGCCAAAGCGGTTCCAGCACCTCAAGGGCCTCGCCATTCCAAAGCAGTTCCTGTATGAAGTCGAACGTCGGGCGAAGCTCGACAGTGAAAAGGCTGTATTCATTGGTGCGCTCAAGCTCCTTTTGACTGTGGTGCAAGGGCAAGGAACGCAAGTAGTTGGCTTGGTCGGCACGGACCTTCAACTTCACGGTCTCCAAAGGACAATTCTCGTCATGGATGATGCCGAAACAGTGTTTGAAATAGCTTTCCGGATCGAATTGTTTGGGGTACTTGAAAGCAGCGTCCGTCAGATTGGCCTCCATGACGCGGTCCAAGGCATAGATGCGGATTTTGTCCTCATTGACGCTGTTGCCGACCAAATACCAGCGTTGGCGGAATAGTTTCACGCAATAGGGCGCCACTCGGAAAGTGCTTTCGTGTTCTCTCCAATATCCCTTGTAGGTGATTTCCAGTATTTTGCTTTTCTTCATCGCTTCCATGACCGTGGCGAGGAAGTCCTGTCCCGAAGGGATGTTTTCAAGGAGGATGCGCCCGCTGAGCGACTTGTTCTCAAGCAGCGTGTTGCTGGCCGACATGGTGTTGAGAAGCCAGCGCTGCAGGCCGTCGTCTTCGAGTACCTCGCGGTTCTCGATGTAATAGCGGTCGCCGTCGCTCTTGTCGCATAGAATGACGAGGCCGAACATCTCTTCCACCGCGTTTTTCCAGGAGTGGAACGTGCGGCGCGGGATCTCCAATCCCTCGCTCAAATCGGTATTGAGCCACTTGCGGTTGATTTCCTTCAGCGTGATTTTCTTGGCGCGGTAGAGTGTCTCCACGAGCCAGACGTATTTGTTGATTTGGTTTTGGGACATGGTTTTTAGTTTTTCTGATTGATAAGGTTCACCAACACTTTCACCATCCTTTTCCCTTCTTTATGAACTTGTGCAATTTTTGCACAAGTTGCCTCGCGTTCTAACTCTTCATCCATGGTATTGGCTTTATGCGGCAAAGATAACAAAAAGATTGTGCCAAATTAAAGCACAGGCCATGATACGCTATTGTTTTTGCATATCCTCAATAACTTGATTCGATAGATCATGTTCTGTTTCCTTCATTTCTTTCCAAAAATCTATCATTTCTTTAGCTTTTGAAATCCTTAATCCATAACCGGAAATTTCTCCTTCATAACCTTTCAACTTGCGAGGCTCAGACTTGATAACCCTAATTAGACTATTATGTTCTTCTGTTTCTAATGGATACAATAAGGCGCAATGTTTT
>JAFSJF010000068.1 GCA_017439405.1 Bacteroidales bacterium | reverse complement strand
GAGAACATGGTGACTTTGGCTGTAGTGGTTGCCATGGGTACCGCCAGCAGCAAGTAACCTAAGAA
Source organism: Bacteroidales bacterium (assembly GCA_017439405.1). Classification (GTDB taxonomy): domain Bacteria; phylum Bacteroidota; class Bacteroidia; order Bacteroidales; family F082; genus Limimorpha. The sequence goes on along the minus strand of JAFSJF010000068.1, from coordinate 5,604 downwards.
CATCACCACGATACCCGACTTCACCATCTTGCCATAGCCGAAACGGTCGGCCAGCATACCGCCGATGAGAGGCATGAAATAGACACATCCGAGAAAGATGCCGTAGATATTACCCGCTTGTGCCTCGTTGTAGCCGAACTTGGCTTGCAGGAAAAGCACAAAAATTGCCAACATGGTGTAGTAGCCAAAGCGTTCGCCCGTGTTGGCCAATGCGAGGGCGTAAAGCCCTTTGGGATGACCTTTGAACATAGTTGATCGTTTTTGTTATTTGCCGCAAAGGTAGGAAAATGTTTGGAAGCAGCAAAAAAAACGGTGCACCTCACACAAGACACACCGTGTTTTTTACTGTCAGCCGTTAAAACGCGAATTCATATCCAGCCCCTACCCAGCCTCGAAAACCGGTTTCACGGGTGTAGGATTTCAGTTTTGTTCCCTCGGCATTGGCGTCCACCACTTTGTCGATGACATAATCTCCTAAAACATAGAAATTCAACGTGCTGCTCTTACTCAACCTGACATCCACGCCGATTGAGCCTCGCACGCGATTGAGGTAGCCGCCGTTGAAGCCTGTGAGGAACCAACCCGCTTCGCCGGTCTCGGAATAGTCGTCCAAGGTGTAATAGGTGGTGCCATCGAAAGCGGCTTCAATGACAGGCGCGTTGAGATAGTTGCGAAGCTCGACGTAAGCGTAAGGCGACCATTGGCCATAGCGATTCTTGTAGCGAATCATCAGGCGGCTCTTGAGGGTCAGCTCGTTGGCGGGGTTTTGATACACGTTGTAGTCGCCCGTGCGGTGGGTCAGCTGGAAACGTTCCCTGAGCGAAAGGTTCCATTCGCCGAAATGCAGCGTTCCCGTCGCGTCGGCCAAGGCGCGATGACGTGCGTTTTTGAAGGCCTTCTCGGTCGAGCTGTAGCCGTTGATTAAGGCGTAGCCGAGGCCCAATTTGATGTTGGGGTGTACCTTGTATGTCATTCGAAGCGTCGTGTGGAAACGGTCGAAAGCGCTGAAATTCTGGTCGAAACGCACTTCTTCTTCGAGCGAAACGTGCAAGCCTCTGGTGATTCTTTTGTCCAACGAGACCGCGAGGCGACCACCAAATTCGGGGTCGAGCGCAACGTCGGTTTGGGCTGCTGCTAAAATGGGGAATAACACTCCCAATGCCAATATGATAATGTGTTTTCTGTTCATAATTCTAAACTCTAAACTCATACTCTGGACTGCTTCGTGCCTCGCAGTGACGCGAAGCGTGTCAACTGATAACTATTAACTCCTAACTCCTAACTGCTAACTAATTAAAACGGTCCATGTCCACCACCTCCCGGGCCACCTCCACCGCCGTTGCCGCCCGTGTAGGACGAAAGGCTGACCGAGGTCCCACCTGTGATATATGGGCTTTCAAAAAGGAAGCCTCCTAAATGGCTTGTGCCATTCGAGGCCGAAACACCGGCCTGCAAAACAGGTGTGGCAGCACCCGAAATCACCAATGGGGTTCCGCCTCTCGAAGGGGTCATGAAAGCCCATGTCGTGCCGTCAACGGTCATGGCGTACCATGTGTTTTGCGACCACGAAGCGGCTGAATAGCAGCTCTGCGAGAGCGACGAGCCGCTTTCCAAGCCGCCAATGGCGATGAGCGTGCCACCTGTGAGATACATCTTGTAGCCGCCTTCGGTGTTGGCGTCGATGGCCACTTCGGGCGAGGTGGTTCCCGTCACGAAGACCACGCCGCCTTTGAGGTAGAAATTGCCGTTGGCATCTAAGCCGTCGTTGCCTGCGCTGTAGCCGTAGACGTAGCCCCCGCTGATGGTGAAGTCGCTGCCCGAGTTGATGGCATCATCGGCTTGCGAGATAGCCACCACCTCGCCATCGGTAATGGTGATGCTGCCTTTGGCCTCAATGGCTTCGTGTGATGAGCTGTTGACGGTCACTTGTCCACCCGTAAACATAAGGTTGCCATCGCATTTGATGCCTTTGGCCGCAACGCTTTCGGTGCTGCTGTTGTTACCACCGCCAGGGAAACCGCCGCCGCCATTCGAGCCGTAGTTACTTCCTTGGGCGTAGACTTCAACGGTGCCGCCGTCGAAATAACCGTTGCCGTCGCAGCTGATGCCCTTGCCGCCAATGCCCGTATTGGTGATGCTGAGAAAACCGTCTTTCATCCTGAAATAGCCGTCGGCCTTGATGCCTGCCGAGCCGGTGTATTCGCCGTCTTCGTCGTCGTAGGCCGTGCCGCCCGAAACGTTGATGGTGGTTTGGCCTCCGTTGATGATGACGTAGCCGTCCGTGCTGAGTCCTTTTTTCATGTTTGCCGAGGTGCTCACAGTGAGTGTGCCGCCCGAAACGAGGATGTAGTCCTGGCCGCGCATTCCGTGTCCGGCTGAGGAGGAGACGTTAATGGTCCCCGATTGGAAATTCAGATAGTCGTCGCTGACGATGCCGTTTTTGCCCGTGGCCACCACGCTGAGGCTGCCGTCGCCGCAGAAGATGAACTGGCCTTCGCCAAACATGGCCGCCTTTTCGTCTTCGGTCGAGGGCGTGTCGGTGTAGGACGTGCCGTCGGCAAGATAGCTGTCGCCTGTCAGCTTGATGAAGGTGCGCTTCCCCTTGTTCGGGTCCGACTGTGGGCCTTGCACGTTAATGGCCGCGCCGTTGGGGTTGGTGATGTGTGCGCCGTTGAGCGTAATGCCTTGCTTACGGGAGCTATACAACTTGAAGAAGCCGTCCGTGGTCGTCCCCGAAAGCTCGTACATCACGTATTCGTCGCCGCTGTAAACGATGGTCACGTCATTGCCGTTGATGGTGACCGAGAAGTCGTCGGTAATGCCTTCAACAGTGGCGTTGCCATCCGTTGAAAACACGACGCCGACCGTTTGTGCGAAAGTAGTGTTGGCGATGTCGTCGTCGGCCGTGTCGGTCGCAATCGGGTCAATCTCTACGATGTTGTCCTTTTTGCAGCCTGAAACGAACAAGGCCAACATGCCGAAAAACAATGTGAATCTCATTAGTCTATTCATGGCTGAAAATGGTTGGGGTGAAGTGTGGTTTTTGGTTCGTTGTCATAGGAATAACGTAACTAATGATGCAAAAAGTATCTTGGTTAAAAAAAAGGCTTCCCGTTAATCCAACCCTCTTGCAAATGAAACTTATGTACGAAGAATGGACGACAACTCCATTTACGACGGCTCCAACTGTGGTGACTGACTTTTCATCATTTCCGGAGAAGATCGACTTAGAGCTTGCCGCCGTTTCGAGAGCCATGTCGGTTCATTGAAAGAGAACATGTACGACGTCTTTCACGGCAATCTGATGAACCGGCACCTTCAATTTGAGTGTTTCAAGAAACGCCGCCGCAATTGTCGTGATGGCAGGTGGCATCGCCATAAATTAGGGTCCCGGCGAGATAGCGCGAAACGATCTCGTCGACAGGCATAGTGGGCGCTCCGCCATGCAGGGAGATGCCCAATTGGTTGAGCAGCTGGACGGCGCCGCCACCAATGCCGCCACAGATGACATCGGTGCAACCTTCGGCAGCGAGGAAACGTGGCATGGCGCCATGCTCGTGCTCAGGGGCATCAGCAGCGGCAGATAAACCACCAAAAGCAGATTCGATATGACAGCTTTGCTTCGTCTCATTTTCAGTCATTTCTGAGGGCGCAAAGATATGGTTTTTTTTGACAGGAAAGCCGCAACATGCATAATCAAAAAAGCCGACATCGTTGCCGGCTTTTTATCTTATTTGTATTGAAGAGACGCAAAATTTGCGTCTCTACGAAAATACATTATTATTCAGTAACCCTCTCAAGCCACTTCACCATACCGAACATAATCGACATGGAGACGAGGCACACGGCGAGGAACACACCCCAGCACTTCCAAATGTCCCAAGCGTTGAGCATGATGGGACCGACGAAGATGAAGAGGTTGCCGATGGCCGTGGCACCTAACCACAAGCCTTGGCAGAGACCTACCATATGGCGCGGAGCTACCTTCGAGACGAAGGACAGACCCAGCGGCGAGATGAACAACTCGGCCACAGTGAGGAAGAAATAGGTGACTATCATCACCCACGGAGCAGCCTTGGCGAGGCCAGCGGCGGCCATTTGGGCGGCATCCATGGCGCGGAAAGCGTCGCCCGACGGATAACCCTTCATGATGGAGAACACCATCAGGAAGAGATATGCGCAACCAGCGAGACCCATACCATAGGCAATCTTGCGAGGTGTGGAAACGGGTTTGCCCTTGCGAGCCAACGAAGCGAAGATGCCCATGACCAACGGGGTGAGGATGATCACAAACAAGGGGTTCAAGGCTTGCCAGATTTCGGGAGCGATGCTCGACGAATCAACGAAGTCGCGGGCGAAGACCGACAGCGACTGGCCGTTTTGGTGGAACGAGAGCCAGAAGAACACGGCGATGCCCAACACGGCAAACAAGGCAGCCATACGCTGCTTGATTTCCTTGGCCATGGCAGCCTTTTCCTCGACGGTGTAGCCTTGTGCCTCGGCAGCCACCTTCTTGGCGGGTTGCGGGAACTTGCTCTTTTGCGAGAAGAAGATAATCAGCGAAATGAGCATGGCGGCCACCGAAACGAAGAACGAGAAGTGGACACCTTGGTTGAAGGTCAGGATATAGTCGGAGCAGAACTGCGTCAGATTGGTGCCGTAGTCAGCGGTGGGAAGCACCGAGTTGGCCATGGTTTCTGTGAACTTTTGCGTCACTTCGCCGTTGGCGAGATACTGGTGACAGAGGGCCGACATATCAGCGTTGTAGATGAAGTTGTGGGCTTTCAGCCACCATTCGCGCAGCATGGGAGCCACGAAAGGAGCAATCACGCCACCGATGTTGATGAACACGTAGAAAATCTGGAAACCGCTGTCGCGCTTGTCCTTGGCCTCGGCCAAAGCTGCGGGACCTTTCTTGGCAGCCTCGGCCTCGAAGTTGTCGTACATCTGACCGACGAGAGCCTGCAAGTTGCCTTTGAACAGACCGTTACCAAAAGCGATGAAGAGCAGAGCCGCGCAAGTGAAGATGAGGATGCCCCACCAGCTGCCCGTGCCGTCGGCGATGATGCCTTCAGCGTTCTTGCTGAACAACGGGATGGCCATGCCCACATAACCGAGGGCCATAATGATCAAGCCCCATTGGATGGTGCGGTGGTAGTTTTGCGTGCGGTCGGCAATGATACCGCCAACGAGACTCAACACATAAATGCCGAAGTAGAACACCGAGTAGATGACGCCGGCAGTGGCATCGGGCAACCCGAACTTCGACACAATGAATAACAACAGGATGGCGTTCATGATATAGTAGCCAAAACGCTCACCCATGTTACTTAAAGCGGCTGCAATCAAGCCTTTAGGATGTTCCCTCTTTGCCTTTGAGACATAGAAAATGAGGAACCCGGCAACCACTGCAAGGATAACCAGCAGGATCACCATTGTCACATTAGTTTGAAGTAATACCATAATTTATAGAATTTGATTGTTGATAAATCTCAACACTGGTTTTCAAAATTGGACAAAAATAGGAAAAATCTCAATACGGTTGGAAAAATGGAAAAAAAAGTCCGTGCATAGCCGAAAAAACACTACTTTTGCGCTTCATTT
>JAFSJF010000067.1 GCA_017439405.1 Bacteroidales bacterium | reverse complement strand
TTTTCATAGGCTTTCTACTTTTACGCGGGACTATTGACCGGGTCGCTCTGTCTTTTCCCTTTACCGTCATGGCGGAGGAACATCCGCCATCCCCTGTGCACGAAGACGTATCCCTTTCGCTCAGGGGATTGACTACGTCGAATCTTCGATTTGCGGGTCAAGCCCGCAATGACGGTTTCAATGGGGATTTCGTAAACCCAAGTCCCATGTCCGTCATTGCAAAAATATAGCAAAAAAACGTTTGTCAAGAGGTGTGAGGCTCACCAGAAAGCGATGTCCCTACTTTTTTGGAATGTCCTTATCGGTTTATACTGAAAATCAGTGAAATAACAATCGACTACAAAAACTTATGTCCTTACTTTTTTGGGCAATCATTGAGCGAAAATGAGGTCAAACAAAGAAAAAAACCCTGCCATAAGCAGAGGCTTTTTCACTATCTAATAATCTTAATTGGAGTCTTTATCTATGAACGACATCCTTTCCCTTTTTCCCGTCATAGCGGACCTGATCCGCTATCTCCTATGTAGAAGGGGCATCCCATCCCGCTTAGGAGATTGCGGGTCTGCGCCCGCAATGACGGCTTAAGGTTCAGGGATAGTCGTTCTGGACAATGGAGGAACCTTAGAAATACAGGTCTCTCTCGCCCTTCTTGATGCGATCGATACGGCTCTTCAGCTCGTCCAAGAACTTCGGGTCGACGTTCTTGAAGTTGTTCTTGATGAACTTCCAGTCCTTGACAGCCTTTTATGGCATAGTATTTGTGATTTGGTTTGGCAAGTCAATCCCAAACATTTAAAGCCATGAAAAGAATTTTCCTTTACCTCTTGATTTTTGCCACGCTTCCAGCCATGGCCCAATACCGAGGTCATGGAGGTCACGGACATGATGGTCATAATCATCAAGGTCAAGCCTCGTCACTTACCATTGTCGCACCCCATCACCAAACGTTTTGGCTTTTCGTCGATGATGTGCTGCAAAACGAGCAATCGGTACACTCCATTCGTATCAACAACCTTTGGCCTGACGAGTTTTACATCCGTGTAGAACTTGACAATCGCGAGCAAAATTGCCTCGGTCAGTTCATCGACTTGCACTATCCCCAAGGTTTCAGGATCATCGAACATCGCGGCTTTTATGGCTTGGAACCTACACAAGGCGACATCCGTCCCGAGTTAGTTATGAACCTGAACATAGGCAACATCATGCCAGAACCACCCATGCCCCCTACGCCACATGAAGAAATGGTGATTCCTGTACCTGTTCCGCCAATACAGCCAGAACCAATGGGTATGTCACCCAAAGACTTTGGCGAAGCCTATGCGATGATTCAGCGCGAGAGTTTCGATGACACTCGCCTTACAATTGCCAAACAAGTGGTTGTAACCAACAAGATGATGGTCAACCAGATAGCACAAATAGCAAGACTATTCTCTTTTGAGAACAATCGGCTGGAATTTGCCAAGTTCGCCTATCCCTATTGCATCGAGAAAAACAAATACTATCTACTTTATGACGTATTTGACCACGATAGTTCGAAACATGAATTGAACGAGTATATCCAAGGACTGTAATTACTAAAGGCTCAACATAAAAAAAGAGGGGGTATCCATTCTTTCCCCCTCTTTTAATATTGTTAATCACAATTGAAAGCGGTTAGAAATAAAGGTCTCTCTCTCCCTTCTTGATGCGCTCGATGCGGCTCTTCAGCTCGTCCAAGAACTTCGGGTCGACGTTCTTGAAGTTGTTCTCGATGCACTTCCAGCCCTTGGCCGCGACTTCAGGAGTGGCATAGTCCACCAGATACTCGCTCAAAGTGAGGATGGCATTCGGCGTGCAGTAGCGCTTAATGAAGCCTGGCACACTGAATTCCATGAAGTGCTCACCCGTGCGACCCAAACGGTAGCAGGCCGTGCAGAAGCTCGGGATGAAGTCGTGGTCGAGCAGCTTGTCGATGATGTCGCCCAAGGAACGGTCGTCACCGATCTTGAACTGCTCGCGGTGCAGGTTTTGATCCTCCTGTTTGTCGCTGTTCTTCTCTTCTTCTTCGTGGTGGTATTTGTAGTCGCCAATCTGCAGGTTGGTGCCGCCGTCGATTTGCGAGATGCCGTATTCGATAGCCTTAGCGCGGAAAGCGGCGTCCTCACGAGCGGTCAGGATCATACCCGTGTAAGGCACGGCCAGACGGAAGATGGCGATGATCTTCTCGAAGGTGTCGTCATCCACGAAATACTTCTTGTCGATGTTCAGACCCGAAGCGTCCTTGATGCGCGGGAACGAGATGGTGTGCGGACCCACGTTGAAGCAAGCCTCCAAGTGGTTGGTGTGACGAATCATGGCCAGCACCTCATAACGCCAGTCGTACAAGCCGAAGAGGATACCGAGACCGTTGTCGTCGATGCCAGCCTGCTGGGCACGGTCCATCGAGGTGAGGCGGTAATTGTAGTCGCCCTTCTTGGTATTAATCGGATGGTATTCGTTGTAGATTTCAGGGCAGTAAGTCTCCTGGAAGATCTGATAGGTGCCAATGCCCGCCTCTTTCACGACGCGGAAGCCTTCCACATCCAAAGGAGCGGCGTTGATGTTGACACGGCGGATGCTACCCTTGCCTTTCTTGGTGGCATAGGTCACCTTCACGGTGTGGGCGATGTACTCGGGTGAGTATTTCGGCGACTCACCATAGACGAGGATAAGACGCTTCTGGCCATCGTCTTCGAGGGCCTCCACGTTGCGGATGAGTTCCTCATCGGTCAAAGTGGTGCGCACCTGTTCCTTGTTCGACGAACGGAAACCGCAGTACTTGCAGTTGTTGATGCAGTAGTTGCCCACATACAACGGGGCAAACAGCACGATGCGGTTACCGTAGATGCGGCGTTTAAGCTCGCGCGCGCCTTCCTTGATTTCTTCCACCAACGCGGGGTCAGTAGTGTTGACAAGGACGGCGGTCTCCTCCATCGTCAGGCGGTTCTTGTCCAACGACTTCTGGATGATTTCGTGCACACGTTCAGGCGTGCTCTTGGTGTTGTTGATGTAGTCCCAAATCTCTTCCGAGGAGATAAACGGGCGGTTGGGCTCGTCGGGAATGCGGCATTTTTCTGGATGGAATTGCATATCTATGTCGTTTTGTTGTTAATGAATCTGGTTAATAGGCCTTCTGACCTCGATTCCGACAAAATATGCAATCGATTCGTCTTGAAAAGTGACTCCTTACAAGCCTAAATCTCAACTGTCTCGTCTTGATCTCAGATCGTAATGGCCTCATTAAATGGGTTGCAAAAATAGTAAAAAAAAACAGAATCATCGTGTTTTTTGCCATTTTTAGCGGCATTATGACATTTTTCATAATTAATTTAGGTCAATTCCTTATTTTTGCAGCCGTTTTACTAAATATCACAACACTATGGAATCAACGAACAAACACTTCAAGCGTTACATGGTAACCACGGCCTTGCCTTATGCCAACGGTCCCGTCCACATCGGTCACCTTGCCGGCGTTTATATCCCTGCCGACACTTATGTCCGCTACCTGCGAATGCGTGGCGAGGAGGTCTTGTTTGTCGGTGGTTCCGACGAACATGGCGTGCCGATTACCATCAAAGCCGAAAAGGAAGGCTGTACGCCACAAGACATCGTGGATCGTTACCACGAAATCATCAAGAAATCGTTCGAGGAGCTAGGCATCAGCTACGACATCTACTCGCGTACCTCTTCGAAGATGCACCGTGCCACGGCCCAGGAATTCTTCAAGAAACTGTATGACGAAGGGAAGTTCATCGAGAAGGAGACCGAGCAATACTTCGATCCCGAAAGACAGAAGTTCCTATCTGACAGATATATCGTTGGCACCTGCCCAAAATGTGGTGCCGAAGGTGCTTATGGCGACCAATGCGAGAAATGTGGCTCTTCCTTGAGCCCCGACGAGCTCATCAACCCGCACTCGCAGCTCAGCGGCGCGGCCTTGGTGAAGAAGCCAACCAAACACTGGTACCTGCCTCTTGACCAATACGAACCTTGGCTCCGCGAGTGGATCCTCGAAGGCCATAAGGAATGGAAGAGCAATGTCTATGGACAGGTGAAAAGTTGGCTAGACGGTGGCTTGCAGCCCCGTGCTGTCACCCGTGACCTCGATTGGGGCGTTCCCGTTCCGATTGAAGGTGCCGACGGCAAGGTCCTGTATGTGTGGTTCGATGCCCCCATCGGATATATCAGCAACACCAAAGAGATTTGCGAGAAGCGTGGCGAAGACTGGGAGAAATGGTGGAAAGACCCCGAGACCAAGCTGGTGCACTTCATCGGCAAGGACAACATCGTGTTCCACTGCATTATCTTCCCCTGCATGATGAAGGCTTACGGCGATTACATCATGCCCGACAATGTGCCCGCCAACGAGTTCCTCAATCTTGAGAACGACAAGATTTCGACCTCTCGCAACTGGGCCGTGTGGCTGCACGAATACCTGCAAGAGTTCCCTGGCAAACAGGATGTGCTGCGTTATGTCCTCACTGCCAATGCTCCCGAGACCAAGGATAACAACTTCACCTGGAAGGACTATCAAGACCGCAACAATAACGAGTTGTTGGCCATCTTCGGCAACTTCGTCAACCGTACTTTGGTGCTGACGCATAAATACTATGAGGGTGCTGTGCCCGCCTTAGGCAACCTCGATGACACCGACAAGGCCGTCATCGAAGAGATGAATGCCTATCCCAAAAAGATTGGTCATCTCATCGACAACTATAAGTTCCGCGAGGCTTTGTCGGAGCTGATGAACTTGGCGCGTCTCGGCAATAAATACCTCACTGACAACGAGCCTTGGAAGCAAATCAAGACTGACCCCGAACGTGTGAAGACCGTGATGGCGATGAGTTTGCAAATTGTGGCACATCTTGCCATTTTGAGCGAACCTTTCCTGCCATTCAGTGCTCATAAACTGCAAAAGATGATCGACTTAAAAGTCAACGGATGGAACGATGCCGAGAACACCATTCTGCTGCCTGAAGGCCATGTCATCAACCAGCCTGAGCTGCTGTTCGAAAAAGTGGAAGACAGCGTGGTCGCCGCCCAGTTGCAAAAACTGGAAGACACCAAGAAAGCCAACCAACTCAATGCATGGAAACCTGCCGAGGTGAAACCCGTGGTCAGCTTCGACGACTACATGAAGGTAGATGTCCGCGTAGGTACCATTCTCGAATGCCAGAAAGTGCCGAAAGCCGACAAGTTGTTGCAGTTCCTCATCGACGACGGTATGCAGAAGCGCACTATCGTGAGTGGCATCGCCAAGTATTATACCGAGCCAGAGAAGCTGGTCGGCAAACAGGTGTGCTTCGTCGCCAACTTCGAGCCACGTAAGCTCAAGGGCGTGGTGAGCGAGGGCATGATCCTCTCCGCCGAGGACAAGGACGGCCGTCTCGTGCTGCTCACCCCGAGCGATTTGGTCGCTCCTGGCTGCAGCGTGGGATAAGCAACCTGTAAACACTTTAATGATTTAAGGCGAGGAACGCGTTCCTCGCCTTTTTTCTTGACTAGAGGAAAAGACTTGGAGGCAAAAACTTGCTTAATTGTGTTTTTCCTTTGTCTTGAAAGCTTTTATTTGTAACTTTGCGGCAATATTTAGTACTAAATTATATCTACGATATGGAAATCAGAAAATTAGAACAAATGTTCGAGGTTTTGCGCAGCAAACCCAAGAAACGCCTTGTGGCCGCTTACGCCAATGACGACCACACCATCTGTGCAGTGAATGCTGCCGTCAAGGAAGGTCTCATCGAAGCTACTCTTCTTGGTGATGAAAATGTCATCAAAGAAGTATGCAAAGCCGAAAACATCGACCCCAACAACTTCAAAATCATCCATGAGCCTGTCGACGTGAAAGCCGCTGCCATGGCTTGCGACCTCATCAATGCCGGCGAAGCCGACATCCTGATGAAGGGTCTGCTGCCCACCGACAAGTACATGCGTGCCATCCTCAACAAGGAACGCGGCCTCTGCCCACCCAACGTGACGCTGGCCCACGTCGCCGTCATTGAGAACCCCAACTACCACAAGTTGATGGTTGCCTCCGATTGCGCTATCATTCCCCTGCCTGATATCAAGCAGAAACAGCAATTGCTTAAATATGTGACCACAGTAGCCACCAAACTGGGCGTCAGCTGCCCGAAGGTCGCCATGGTGACCGCCACCGAGCAGATGAGCGCTGGCATCCCTGCCTGTGTCGATGCCGCCATCATCTCCAAGATGAACGAGCGTGGCCAGATCAAGGGTTGTATTGTGGAAGGCCCCATTAGCCTCGACCTCGCTACCGACGCCGAGACGGCTGCCATCAAAGGCATGAAGAGCCCTGTGGCTGGCGACGCCGACTGCCTGGTGTTCCCCAACCTTGAAAGCTCCAATGTGTTCTACAAATGCTGCACCAAGTTCGACAAGAGCGAAGTGGGTGCCATGCTCATGGGCGCTAAAGTGCCTTGCGTGCTCAGCTCTCGCGGCGACACTTCGAAGACGAAGTTGTATTCCATCGCTTTGGCCGCTATGATGGCATAAACAATTCAAAAACAAAATATTATGGCATACAAAATCTTAACGATAAACCCTGGTTCCACCTCGACTAAGATTGCTGTGTTCGAAGGTGAGGAACAAGTCTTCAAGAAGAACCTCAAGCACAGCGCTGAGGAAGTCGCGAAATTTGAGCACATCTCCGACCAGAAGCCTTTCCGCACCGAAGCCATCATGCGCGAGCTGAAAGATGCTGGCATTGATGTCAAGGGAATGGACTGCATCGTGGGTCGTGGCGGTTTACTCCGTCCGCTCGTTTCAGGTGTCTATGAGGTGAACGACCTTATGATCAAGGACCTTACCGATGGCTATAGCGGCGAGCACGCCTCCAACCTCGGTGGCTTGATTGCCAACGACATCGCCAAGGAAATCGGTGTGAAGGCCTACATCGCCGACCCCGTCGTGGTCGACGAGATGGACGAAGTGGCACGCTACTCGGGTCACCCGCTCTTCCCGCGCATTTCCATCTTCCATGCCTTGAACCAAAAGATCATCGCCCGTCAGCTGGCCAAAGACCTCGGCCGCAAGTATGAGGACATGAACATCATCGCCATTCACCTCGGTGGTGGTATCTCGGTCAGCGCCCACAAGAAAGGCCGCGTGGTCGACACCAACAACGCCTTGAACGGCGACGGTCCCTTCACGCCTGAACGTGCTGGCTCACTGCCCGCTGGCTTCCTTGTCGACGCCTGCTTCAGCGGCAAATACACCAAGAAAGAGATCGGCCAGATGCTGAAAGGTAAAGGCGGTTTCGTCGCTTACCTCGGCACCAACGATGCCCTCGAAGTGGAAAACGCCGTGAAGGCCGGCAACAAGGAATGGGAGAAGGTCTACAAAGCCATGGCCTATCAAGTGGCTAAGGAAGTCGGTGGCCTTGCAGCGTCGGCTTTCAGCATGGATGTGGATGCCATCTTCCTCACGGGAGGTATGGCCTACGACAAGGGTTTCTGCGCCTTGGTGAAGAGCCATGTCGAGAAAATCGCCCCCGTCTATGTCTATCCCGGCGAAGACGAGATGAAGGCCTTGGCATTAAATGGCTTGCGTGTCCTCAATGGCGAGGATACGCCAAAGGTCTACCAAGCTTAATTCCCGGCACAGGCGGCTGTGGCCGCACTGATGGTAATACCTGGGATATTTTCCAATTGGTGCGCACACGATTCAAGTGTGGCACCTGTGGTAAGCACGTCGTCGACAAGGAGGACGTGCTTATCTTTTAGTTCCTCCGCGAAACGCACTTCAAAGATGTCTTTTACGTTCTTGTATCGCTCTTCCGCCGTTTTGTGGGTCTGCGTCTCCGTATAGACCGCCCTGACCAAATACTTGTCGCCAATTGGGATACCCGTTACTTCTTGGATGCCCTGGCATATCATCAAGCTTTGGTTGTAGCCACGCTGCTTCTCACGTTTGGGATGCAACGGCACGGGTATCAGATAGTCGATGCCTTGAAACAAAGGCGCATGTTTTAGGGTCTCGCCCAACTGTTGTCCAAGAAAAACACCTGCTTCCTTGTTGCCCTTATATTTCAGCTCATGGATGAGGTGCTGTACTTTACCGTCCTTGGAGAAGAAAAAGCAAGAAGACACAGCATGAAAAGGGACGCGACCGTAAAAACTCTGCGCCAAAGGATTGTCAGGGTTTTGTTCATAACCAGTCTTGGGCAAGAGGTAACGGCATTTCAGGCAAACCGTTGTCTCGTCTTTGAGCAATGTCTCGCCACAAGCGGCGCAGACGCGAGGATAAAACAAGTTGAGGATACTATTGAACCAATCGCGGAAGGTCATGTCTTGTCTTATTGCCCAAAGCGGAAATACTTCTTTTTTCGAGGCACCATGGCATTGGGATTGAGCGTTTCCTGAACCTCTTCCATTTCATACGTCCTGTACTCGACAGTAAAGTCCAAAGAATCGGGTAAAAGCTCATCGGTTCGGCCTTGTTCACGAAGTACTTCATTATACATGCGACGGTTACGAAGCAGCTTGGACTGCCGGCGAGCCGACTTGTTATATTTGTCGTAAAGGTATTGGATGGGGTTGGCAGTGATGGTGACCATGCCATTGCCTTGAGGTGTCTTGCTCAGCCAAAGGTCGTTCAAATCCTCCTCAAGGAGCTGCAACTCGCGCGGCGTCTTAACGGAAGGCATGGTGATGAGCATCTCCTTGAAGGTCTCATAATTGTTGAATGGCAAGACCGTCACCTCCCTTAGGGTGATGGTATCGCTACGAAGGCGGATGAGAAGCGTGTCATGCTCTGCAAGGGTGGAGTCAATGGGAATCAGCCGACGCGAATAGCCCAGACAACTCACCCATAGGGTGTCGACACCTCTAGCGGGAATGATAAAGGATCCCTGTCGGTTGGTGATGGTGCCACAATGTGCCATCTTGCTGATGACATGCGTATTGCGAATCGGCCTAAGGCTATCGGCTGTGACTACATACCCATAGTAATGATAACGGTTGGGCCGTTCGCTGCTTTGAGCCCATACGATGGCGCAACACGACAGTAAGAACCCTATACAAAGTAACCGTTTTATCATTTACAGGTTGTTTAAAGAATACTACAACAATCTATGAACGCCAATTTGTTTCGTTTAGTCTATTTTTTCTGAATCATTTTCTCAAGCCGATCATACCAGTCCTCACCGAACTTCCGCACCATCGGCCCTTTAAGGAACTTCCAAAGCGGTATGCCTTCTTTTTCGCCCTTGCGTTTGGCAGGCACGCACACGCTCCATTCGTGATAAAGGATGTGTGTGAAGCCGTCCTTCTCCACCAAGCGGATAGGGTAAAGATGGCATGAAATGGGTTTCCAGAAGTCGCATTTGCCTTCCAAATAGGCCTTTTCTATGGCGCAGAGGGCCGTGCCGTTCTCGTGAAAGTAAACGAAAGCACATTCCTCGCCATTCACCAAGGGCGTAACGAGCTCGCCCATTTCGTCGTAATCGTAGACATCGTTTTCTTCTATCACTTTGATGCCTTCGGGTCTCATATAAGGCTTAATGGCTTCGAGGTTGTCTTCTATCTGCTCAATTTCAGATGCTTCGAGAGGTGCGCCGGCATCGCCAGCCACACAGCACCAGCCTTTGCATTTCGGCAGGCAGCAGCAGAATTGGGCATTCAGGAATTCGTCGGTGACGACTACGTTGTCGAGGATAATCATGCTGCAAAATTATTTTTTTTCTAAAAACGCTTGCCATCTAAAACAAAAGTTGTAACTTTGCAGCGCAAAGTACTTTAAAAACCATGGAAAACAAGGAAGCTCTCAATACGCTGAACGATATCAAGGATATGATGGAGCGTTCGTCCAAATTCAAGGCTATCAGTGGATTATCGATTGTCATTGTGGGAATTTTGGCCTCGCTGGTGTCGGCCTACATCTATTTCTTCTTGGGCGATTACCACATTAATACCCCTTCCAAGTGGCGCACCACTATTATTGTAGCTCTTGTACTTTTGGTTGTGGCCTTCTTGACGGTGTTCCTCATGGCCTATTTGAAGGCCAAGCGTCATCAGCTTCGCTTCACCATGGACGCGACTATGCGTCGCCTGTTGGTCAATTTCTTCGTGCCGATGCTTGCCGGTGGTTTGCTTTGTATGGCCTTGTTGCTGCAGCAACACTATGGCCTCGTCTCGTCGATAACGCTGATATTCTATGGCTTGGCACTCATCAGCGCCAGCCATTTCAGTTATCCTGCCTTGCGCTATTTGGGTTATGCCGAGTTGGCTTTAGGCCTCATCGATTGCTTCTTGGTCGATTACGCCTTGCTAACTTGGTTCATCGGTTTCGGGGTGCTGCACATCGTTTTTGGAATCGTCTTCATGCTAAAATATGAAAGGAGCAAGTGAGCCATGATTGCCAATTTGGACGGTTTGAACAAAGCTTTTGAGAGCAAGATACGGCTCGGCATCATGTCGGTGCTGATGGCCAATGAGTCAGTCGACTTCACCACGATGAAGTCACTGCTCGAACTCACCGACGGCAACCTGGCCAGCCATGCCCGCAGCCTTGAGGAGTTGGGTTACATCCGCTGCGAGAAGAAATTCAT
>JAFSJF010000066.1 GCA_017439405.1 Bacteroidales bacterium | reverse complement strand
GCCATGAAGATGGAAAACAACCTGCTGGCTGAGGCTGACGGTACCATCACCGCCATCAAC
This sequence comes from Bacteroidales bacterium, assembly GCA_017439405.1. Lineage (GTDB taxonomy): Bacteria > Bacteroidota > Bacteroidia > Bacteroidales > F082 > Limimorpha. The sequence continues at coordinate 1,441 of JAFSJF010000066.1, read as the reverse complement.
TGCCGCCAGGGCGACAATGTGCTCCAAGGTGATACTTTAATCGTAATCGGATAAGGTCATGTTAGGCAAGAAAAGTATCTACAGAAAACCTGCGGTCATCATCGGTTCGTTGGTGCTCCTGATGCTGCTGAACATGCTGGTTGTCAACAACCCGATGTTCGCCACCAAGGTCGCCGACCTCGCGAAGACCGAGCAGGTGAGCGAGATGACCGTTGAGCAAAGCAATGCCCAGCTGGCCCAAATCGCTGACGCCGTCGTGGCCGAATCGGCAAAGACGGCCGAACTTGGACAACAAATCGAGAACCTCGACCAACGCGTCACGGCTTTGGAAGGCAAGAACGTCAAGAAAGCCAACGTGGCCAAGGCCGAAGTGAAGGAAATGACGACCAACGAACGACTGCGCGAAGGCTTGGGCAACTTCTGGCTGCTCACGGGCTTCCGCAACTGCAAGATCGGTAACCTCATCATGATCCTGGTGGGTATCCTCTTCATCTTCTTAGCCGTCCGTTTCGAGTTTGAACCCATGCTGCTCATCCCGATTGGCACGGGTATCATTTGCGGTAACATCCCATTCTTCCAAGGCACGGGCGTTACGCTCCAAGAAGCCATTGACTTCGCGCAAAACGCCATAGCTTCGGGGGCTTACAGTTTCGACTTGGAAACAGCCAAGGCCATGCTGCTCACCATCTTTGACGGCGACGGCAACAAACACATGGTGTTGAGCGAAGCCATCAAACAGGTCGACCATCTGAAACTGACCGAATACGGTTTGGCTGCCACCGAAGTGGAAAACGTGAAAGCCTTCTTGAACGAGGTGTTCCAAAGCGGTGAGCTGAACCTCCAGACGGGTCTTTACCAGAAGGGAAGTGTGTTGAACTACTTGTACTTCGGTGTGACCTCGGGTGTGTATCCGCCTTTGATTTTCTTGGGCATCGGCGCCATGACCGACTTCTCGTCGCTCATCGCCAACCCCAAGCTGATGATCCTCGGTGCCGCCGCCCAGTTGGGCGTGTTCCTCACCTTCATCGGAGCCTTGTATCTTGGTTTCAACCTGCGTGAGGCTGGTGCCATCGGCATCATCGGGGGTGCCGACGGTCCCACCGCCATCTTCCTCTCGTCGCGTTTGGCCAACGGCACCAACGGCACGCGCAACCTCATCGGCCCCATCGCCATCGCAGCCTATTCCTACATGGCTTTGGTGCCCGTGATCCAGCCGCCTATCATCCGTCTGCTGACCACCAAGGAAGAACGCCTTATCAAGATGCGTGCCCCGCGTATGGTGAACAAGACCGAAAAGATCATGTTCCCCGTCGTCGGCCTCATCCTGACCACCTTCATCAGCCCCACGGCCCTGCCGCTGCTGGGTATGCTGTTCTTCGGCAATATCATCAAGGAGTCGGGCGTGGTGAAGCGTTTGCAAAACACCGCATCCAACCCGTTG
>JAFSJF010000065.1 GCA_017439405.1 Bacteroidales bacterium | reverse complement strand
TTCGTGCGCATCATTGGCCCCCGTTGGTCCTCACTGTGTTTCCAGCAAGCCATTCGTCTAGGTCCTTCTTTCGGTAACGTATAAGCGCCTTTGTAGGTCCATTGCCAATACGTACAAATTGGCAACCCTTGCCGCTGGTCCGTCTTTTCGTTGAACAAAATAACGCGCCCGTCATCCCTTATGTCGTGCCTATGTATGCGTAGGATGGAGCCGGACCGCGCTCCCGTGCATAACGCTATCTTCAAGAATAGATAGTGACGCGGCTTTTTCTTGAACGCTTCGAGCAAGGTAACTATTTCTTCGTGCGAAAGCGAACGCCGCCGTGCTTCCTCTCCCTTAAAAGGCTTCATGCCGAAGGTCGGGTCCTCGCCGTTGTAAAAGCCGTGCGCTATCGCATGGCGGTAAACTCCACGGATGCGCTTCATCTTGAGGTTTACCGTTCCCGGCTTTATGCGTGAGAGTTCTTTCAGCAAGAACTGTTGTATATCGTACCTTGTCGGGTTCGGTATTTCCGCAATAGGTTCGTTCTTCAAGTAAAGCACCTGTTTTTTAGTTCCTTCTGCACATTGAGAAGTCTGTATGTAGAAATCGACCATATCGACGAAAGAAGGCAGCACCTTCGAAAGCCTTTGCAGGTCTGCCGCAACGCCCTTGCCAAATTTCGATTCGTTCACAATTCGGATTTTCTCTTGATTGCAGAACGCTTCGGTCACGCCTTCGGATTTCTTGCCTATCGCAAAACGCTTTATCTTGCCGCCAATTCTCAAGCGCAAGAAATACGAGCGGTCGCCGTTTGCCAAGTCCCTATAAAAAACACCTGCATATTTTTTCGATTTCATTTCCTTTGTCATCTGTCAAGCCCCCAAAAATTATGTATAAATTAGCGTCACACAAGACAGCATAAAACGGCACAAAGCGGCACATCATTAGGTGTAATTGGATACTATGCGGAATAATTAGGAATAAAACAACGTATGTTCCCAAGCCACAAAACCCAATAACGGCGCGGGTTTTACCGTCATTACTGTTTCTTTAAATAATTTATACCACAATTCAAATATATTGTCCAGCAATTCTTTGCCAATCCCGCCATGGCGGGATTTCGCGTTTCGCGTCGGACCCGAAACGGCACAAAAACGGCACAACATAAAAAACGTGCCGCGATCTTCGAAAGATGCGGCACGCTGCGGAACCTCAAGCATAAGGTATTTCAAATATAGTTTATTTATTTTCCTTGTGCGCTTTCTTTCCCGTAAATTCTTCCCAACGGTCAATGATAATGTCACAATAATCGGGGCTTAATTCCATAATGAAACATTTCTTGTCAAGTTTCTGCGCAGCAATAAGAGTAGAACCGCTGCCGCCAAACAAATCAAGAATACTCTCGCATTTTGGATAAAGTTTTTCAACGATTTGCACCAATAACCCTACGGGCTTTTGTGTCGGGTGAACTCTTTTTTTACCTTCAACTTTTTTGCTTCCTTCTCTAACAATTCCATTCCATAGATATTTGAACAAACGCGCCGATTTGTCAAACGAAGTCCAAGCTAATTCAAAGTCTGCAAAGTCATTTTCGCCATTCTGTTTATCCCAAACAATCCAACATCTTTTAGGCGGAAGGAATTTTGTAAAGTAGTTTCCACCAAAAATAATTTGTTCGGTTGTATATTCACACGCTAATTTATATGATTTTTCTGCCGATTCTGTCGAATCGTCGCCAATAATCGGAACGTAATTATTACCATTTACGATATTGCCGCCGCCGACCCCTTCTTCATCCGTTTCTATTGGTTCTTTATTTGTGACAACATTTATTCCATAAGGCGGATCGCTTAAAAACAAATCTGCTTTCTCGCCGACCATCAGTTTTTCCACGTACTCTTTTTTCGTGGAATCACCACAACAAAGGCGATGTTCCCCCAATATCCAAACATCTCCCTTCTTGACCCGTAAAGCCTTGGGCTTTTCGGGCACGGCTTCGGCTGCTTCGTTGTCGTTATTAGTTTGTTCATCATCGGACAAAAGACCGTCAAGGAAATCTTCATCGAAGCCGATAACATCAAGGTCGAAATCGTCAAGCCTAATGTCGTTCAACTCTTGCGCAAGCAAATCTTCATCCCATCCGCTATTGAGCGCAATTTGGTTGTCCGCTATTCGCAAGGCCTTTATTTCCGTTTCTGTAAGCCCGTTTACACGTATCGCGGGGACCGTTTCAAGGCCTAGCATCTTTGCGGCCTTCAAGCGTCCATGCCCCGCGATAAGAACGTTTTCTGAATCAATCAAGACCGGGTTCGTGAATCCGAACTGCTTGATAGATTCGGCAACCTGCTTGACCTGCTTTTCCGAATGAGTGCGGGCGTTCCGCTCATAATCCCTCAAGTCGGAAACTTTGACTTTTTCGTAAGAGTGTTTTTTTTCCATAAATGAAAATATAATAAAAATACCCCGGGAACGGCCCGGGGGATTTTCTTTAGTGCTTGAAAGAAGGGGATGCCCTTATTTTACCACTTGACGTATGCCGCCGTAAATGGCTTTCGCAAGTGTCCGCTGGTAGTCGGTTGTAAAAAGTTTCTTGCATTCTGTCGTGTTCGAAATGAAGCCCGTCTCGACAAGGATTGCCGGGGACTTGGTATTTTTAAGCACGTAGAACCCGGATTCCTTCACGCCACGGTTCTTTGATCCCGTTGCTTCTATTAGTTTCTTCTGCACGTTGTCCGCAACGTTGCGGGCTGTCGCGCTTGCGTTCCTGTAAACGTAGGTTTCGATTCCCGCCGCGCTTGCGCTGGTGCTTGAATTTAGATGCACCGAAACGAAAAGGTCGGCCCCTGCAAGATTGGAAATAGTGCATCGGTCCGCAAGTGAAACCGCCGTGTCGTTTGTGCGCGTGAAATAGACTTCATAGCCGCCCCGGTAAAGAACAAGGCCCAATTCGAACGCGATCCCTAGAGCCGCGTTCTTTTCCTTGTAAGTCCCGTTTTTCGCGCCGGGATCGCTCCCGCCGTGACCTGCGTCGATACAAATTCTTTTAGCCATTATAAGCACTCCATTCGAAAGTAAATAGTTTTGAATTTGATTCGGTCAACTTGTCATCATCCTCGTATGCGGATTTCCCGAACAAGCGGACGGAATTATATACAAGCGAAGCCTTGAACGTGCTCATTCCGGCATGTATAATCACGGCCCGCAAAAGTTCGTCCGCAAGTTTTCGTGAAACGGGGTGCTCCATCTTCAAGGCAGCGCAAGGCGTGTATGCCGCATCGTGGCAAAGGTAGGCCACTTGCAGCAAACGGTCGCCGAGTTGGTCGATAAAGTAATCAATGAAAATCGCACCGCTCCGAAAGTTCGTCACGAATCCGGCATCGAAAGAAAAAACGAAGTCGCCTTCATCGGTTACGATTCGAATGAGCGTATCGGCTGCAAGCCGATAGTATCTGTTGCCGAGGGGACAAACGCAAATTTCGTTCCGTCTGTCCGCCGTGTCGATTAGGATGTTCTTGACTTTCATTTTGTTTCCTGCTATTGAGCGTTACACGTCCTTGATTATTTCGGCACGGGAAAAATCCTTCGTGCCACTCGTCATTAAATCTAAAAAATCGTCGCGGGAAAAGTCAGAAAGCCGAAACACTTCTTCGGGCTTCATTCCCATTTGCTTGCCTATTTCCTCGATGCTCTTTCCTTCGGCCAAGAGTTCCTGCACGATTTTCTTCATCGGCTCCAGCAAGTGAACGCCACGCGCCCGGTTATGAGTGACCGTGCCGAATATGTCCCCGGCCTTGTTATCGTGCGCCACGCGCACAACGGGGACCATCCCGTTCAGCATGGAGCGCAAAGGCTCCCGCCCCGCCACGGTCCAACGGTGGAACCCGTCAATGATCGTGCCGTCCGGCTTCGCCACGATTGGGAGCGTCCAGCCGTTCGACAAGATACTTTGTTCCAAGAGCTTCAAGTTTTCCTTGCTTACCTTGTTCGGGTTGTAGTCGTTGGCCCGCAACGCTTCGCGTGGGACCCATTGCAAGGTAGAAAGCGGGTATCTCAACTTGTTCAACGAATCACGCCTTTCTTGCCGCAAGCATGGCGGCATGGTTTATTATCGCCCTTATGGTCCGCCCCTTCGGATCACCCGCCAAAAGGCCCTCGTAGAACCTCTTGTAAAGAGTATCGTCGAAGGCAAATTCCCACTTCAAGAACTGCCTTTTGTAAGTCTCGAAAGACTTCTGTTTGCTCTTTGTGGCGAACCTGTCGCCCGGATTCCGTAGCAACTCATAACAAAGTTTTCGGTAGTCCTTTTTTTCCTCGTTTTGTGCGCGGGTGCGCGTGGTGCGCCCGAACATTTCGGAATCCCAATAGAGCGCGACAAGGTAGGCGTTTTCCTCTCGCGCCTGTATGCGCTCCATAAGTCCGGGGTAGAACTCGTTCATCTTGACAAGGCTCGAAACCGTGTCAATACTGAAAAACTGCGATACCCTCAAGCGGTTCACTCCCCGCCCGGATTGGTACAAGTAAAGGTAAATCATCGGAATTTCTATTTGTCGCATTTTTAGATATAGCCAAACGTCCTTGTCCGTCCAATCGTAAAGCGGTTCGAGCCGCGTCTTTGTGTACTTCACGGCAAAGTTCTTTTTACGTTGTATACTCTCGTAAATGCGCACGCCAGTAATGGCTATGGCCCCCTTGTTGCGCCGCTCGAAAAATTGCTGGTAAGTCTCTTTCGGTCCACGGTGCGCCGGGTGCCGCCTTATGGCGAACGGCGGCGGTTGCCTAATCCATACGGCCTTTTTCGTACTGTCCCAACAAATGAAACTCTCGTCGTTCTGCAATGAGTTCAAGCAAGAATAGTGCTTGACTTCGAGCGCGTACCATTCGAACTTTGCGCCCATCGCCAAGAAACGCAAACGCCACTTCTTTACCATCTTCTCGATGCAGGGGAAAATGGCTTCTTCGTCGATGAATTGCACTGTAAGCATTGCCGGGTCGATCTCCCCAGCCTGTATAAGTTCCTCGACAATTCCCGCCAAGCAAAGCGAATCCTTGCCCCCGGAAAATGCGAGGTTCACTGGGACCCCGTTTGCAAAAATGTTCTTGACCCTAATCTTTGCAGCCGTCACCACGTCCATTTCGGAAACGCGCTTTATAATCATCGTATCACTTGCCCGCAATGGGGGCATATATGTTCGGCGTTATCGGTTGTAGAATCTTCGCCCGCCGTATTTTCATCGTCCGTTACGTTGTCCGAGCCGTCCGAACTTGTCGGGGTTTCCGAATAGTTCCCCTGCCCGTATTCCTGTTGCCTTGACGATTCCTGCGCTTCCCTTTTTTCCGTATCGTCAAGCACCCCGAAAGATTCGATTTCTTCGTCAATGTCCCCGAACATGGCTTCCAGCGTTTCGGTGTCGAAGCCCGGAATGTCGAAGTCCCCGATTTCTTCGAGTATGGAATTTATATTCTCGAAGTCGTCAAAGCCCAAAGTATAAATGCGGTTGTCCGCAATCATGAACTTTTTCTTGTCCGCTTCACTCATGCCAGTTTTCTTCAAAGCCTCTACATGGGTCCAGCCCGCAAATTTGGCGGCTTCTACAAGCCCGTTCCCGCAATAGACAACGTTGTTTTCGTCGATGACTACCGGGCGGATTTGCCCGAACTTCTCGATGCTCCGGGCGAGTTCCTTTATCTGCTTTTCGTTGTGCTTCCTTACGTTTTTCTCCGGGCTTTTGAGCGTGTCAATGTTTACTTTGGTAATCTTCATTTTTCTTCATCCTTCCCGTATAGATTAGGGCGAACGCTCCCGAAATACCGACCGAAAGAACGGACCCGGCCACCTTCATTTCGGGAATGTCCGCAACGCTTCCGAATGCGAAAACAGGCAAGCCGACAAGAACCGACAACACAACGCCGTAAAAAACACCCCTTGCAGCGAGCCGCTTTCCCGACAAGGTAAGCAAGGTTACAAACAAGGTCGAAGCCCGCAACGTGCCGTAAAAAAGGAATAGGCCCGTCACGGTGATGCCCGGAATGTTCGCAATGAGGATGCCGCAAGCCAAGAGCGCGAGCATCGAAAACTTCGCCGTCTTGAGGTCGCCCCGGAAATCCGAAGCCAGCGACGAAACCGAACAAAGGTTGCTATCCACCGACGATAGAAGGCCGCTCAAGATCATGACTAGGAATAGGGCCATGAACCACGGCGGGAAATAGCCGTTTATAAATTCAAGGTTCACGAATGACGGGTCATTTGCAGCGAAGCCGATGCCGCCCGCGACAATGCCGATAATTCCCATTGACAACGGGACCACCGCAAAAAGCATAGCCCCGAAAACGAAAGACTTGAACACGGATTTTCTTTTAATCGAGAATGCCCGCTGCCAAAAACTTTGATCCCCGAACGGGCCACTAATTAGCCCTATCGCGTTCGGGATGCCGAAGGCAAGGGCAAGTTCCCATCCGACAAAATTCGACACGCCAGCAAGCCCATCACGGGCCGTTTCGGTGCCTTCGAGGGTGAAAGTAAGGGCAACCGCTAAAACGGCCACAAGGAGCATCAGAAGCATTTGTAAGGCGTTCGTCTTTACGCTCGATACTATCCCGGCCCGCTGCGAATACGAAAACGCTATCAAGGACAAGATAAAGGTCATGAGCCAAAAAGGAACGCCCGTCACCGCCGAAAGAACCTTCCCGCCCGCGAGCAACTGCACCCCGGTCGAGAACATTGCCAAGGCCCCCAACTGGAAGCGGTAAACGTTGCCCACGGCGCGGGACTTGTAGCGTATTTCCATGAACCCGGACAAGGTGACACCCGCCGGGAAAATGCGCCGCACCTTGTCCGCAAACGGCGCGAACAATAAAAGGCAGAGCACATTCGGGACTATGAACCAAGCGAGCCCCTGCCAGCCGTAAAGGTAGCCGCGTTCGGAACTTACAAAGAAGGCGGGTGCCCATATCCACGCCGCCGCAATAGACAAGGACCCGCTCAAGGGGCTTAACTTGCCGCCCCCGGTGTTGTACTGTCTTGATCCGTTTGCCCGGTCATCAATCGTCAAAAAGAGGATAACGACCTGTAGGCAAAGAGGATGAAAAGACCCTCCAAGAAATCACCGACTTTCTTTTAGTTTATTTGGAAAATTTAATTGGTATAGAAAGCCAATCCTTGAACTTTAAAATCATAAAGATCTAATTTCCTTGCGTAATAAGATGTTTTTTTCACCTTAATATAAATAGTGTTATTGATATTTGCAGAAAAAGTACACCTAAATGACGGAGAACTTTCATAATGATTGAAATTTGGATCTAAATGATCTATCGAACCAGCTAAATAATAAGTCGAAATTTCTGTATTACCAACAAAAACCGCAAAAGTTGCCGCAGGAGTTTCTCTCGAATTATCATTTTCATCAAGTTCTTTGAATCTCACCATAAAAGTAATATCTATAATGCAATTTTTATTAGAAGGTGAAATATTTAATTTTCCAATTGTTTTAAATCCTTCATCATAACCAACTGCAAAAGGAATTGTTACATAATAACCAAAATCTGTACCATCTTCTTTCACCATTTTATTAATGATAAAAGGGCTTGCATCGCACGGCTGCACATGCCCGTTGGCGGCAACATAGATAGGTGTTGCTTGATTACCTACATTCTGTCCATAAGGTGCAGAAACTGCGTTATAAGTAGGTGCATAAGACGCACCAGTTGGCTCTGTTGAAGTAGCATTTTTTACGTCAAATGTAAATCCATAATCCTTGTTGATGCACTGAATTGTAATAGATGCCCTACACCATGCAGGATATTTAGCAAACAAGTGATATATATTACTTGAATCTTTCCAATAACCAAACATGATTCTTGAATATGTTGGACCAAATGAATATGCTTCCATTACAACGTTCTCAGATTCACGACAATTAAATGTAAAAATCCAAGTTGATGGTAATTTACCAATATCACCTTGTCCTTGAAGAAGAATAATAGTAGGTCCACCCGCTGTACTTCTTACAGGTGAAGTTCCAAGTTCTTGATACTGTACTGAACCAACTGCTATACCAGATTTTTGAGTAATATAACCACGAAGACTATTAGCACTACCTGAGATATTCACGGGCAACGTCTCGTTGTCCTTTACCTTGTCTGCGGTGATGGCATCGTCCGCCAACTTCGACGTACCAACCGCACCATCTTTCATGTCAAGGGTTCCATCGTTCGCCGCCGTCATGGTGTTGCCGATTTTCACATGGCCAAGCGCAACGGTTGTCGCAACGCTTGCGGCGTGCTTGATGTCGGTGGCGGACGCTTCGCTTTGGTTGACCGTGTAAGGATTACCCGATCCGTTCGCCAAGATCACATAGCCTTGATTCTGTTTTGTCATCAATTCGGAATAGGCCGCTTCGGAAATCTCTACCTTGTTCGCGGGTAAACTAGCAACCGGGAAAACATCGGTATCGTAAAGTGCTTTTGTTACAGAACTGAAATAGAAAGCCATAATTACACCTCCTTAATATCCGATTGCGAACCAAAAGATTTGCACGGCTCCATTCATATCGTGAGCTGCCTTGAAGTGTCCCGTGGTGGAACTTTGAACGCGAACGCTTGCGGTCGAATCAATCGGCGTGATTGAAATGTTCGTGCATTTGTTCGGAAAAGCGGTCGGGAAAAGGATTTCCCCCGGCTCCGCAACGCCCGTGACGGTCGCCTTGCCCCATTGAAGAATCATGCCGTTCGGCATCTTTTGGAAACCGTAATCGTCATGGATGTTTTGGAACGTTGCGGACAACGTTTCGGGCGTTATTGCCTTTAAGGTATTCGACCCGGCGCGGGCTTCCTCGTCGGTCGCCAACTGCACAAGGCCAATCCGTTCGGTTGTCGCCGTGCGCTCAAGAAGTCCGGCGGGGGTCACGGCCTTGTCTGCCGCCGCACCCGCTGCCGTTTCCGCTGCGGTCGCAAGTTCCACGACACCCGCCGTTTCGGTTGTCGCGGGCGGGTTGAAAAAGTTCGTGTCGCCAAGCGTGACGCTTGCCGGGTTCACGTTGGTAAGAAGAAATTCAATGTCAAGGTATGCTTGCGCCCCTGCCGCCTTCTGCAAGATTGGCACGTTCTGCGAGCACACCGCAAAGAGTGTACCGCTTGCCGTGTAAACGCCGAACTCGAACAACGTATAGGCATCGCTCGAAGTGTCGCGGGCGTTTATATAGATAACGTTGTCCCCCACGTTGCCGCCCGAAAGCGCGTTTGCAGGTAGCCGCTTGAACTCGTCATGCAAAGCCGTTTGGTCGGGTGTAGGCGTGTATTGCCCCGTGCCGAATCCGACTTCCGTAAGCACCACGGGTGCGGTCCCGGTACGTTCGGCATTGATAACCTCTTGAATACCTGCGTCTGTTACGATAATGCTTGCGTACATTTTAATTATCTCCACCCTTTAATTTAATCAAAATTTGGTCAAAGCGGTTGCGCTCGTAGGCGCATTCTAGGGACAAACATTCGTCATAACGCAAAGATAGAATTTCGCCGCCATCTTCCAGCGCGTCACGGCATACAAGGCCGTATTCGAAAGCGTCAAGCCCTTCGGCTTCAAAAGCCGCTACGATCCTTTGAGCGATAAGCCCTATATGGTAACGGGCCTTTGCGCCCTTTTCCTTGACTGCATCCTTGAATTTGTATTGAACAAACTTTACATTTTCCCACGCCTTGAAAACGGCTTCGGGGATTTCCCCGATTTCTTCTTTCAAGTTTTCGTCCGAAGTCTGAATGGTTCCCGTAGCCGCATAGACGGTGGACCAACGGCGGGAACTGCTGCCATTGGAAAGAGCGTTGTCGTTCGATGGGCGGATTTGGTCGGCCATGACCTCGATACCCTTTCCAGCATTGGAACTTCCATCCTCGCAAGCGTACACGCGCACAACGCCCTTTATTCCAAGGTTTGTATTTCCAGCGTCCGAAGCCGAAGAACTTGAAAGTACGCTGCATTGCAGGTAGCCTACACTGTCCCCGATTGTTTCGCCAGCATAGTCAATCTTGCCGTTGTCCGCCATGAAGTTGACTTGCGCAACCATGTCACCGGGCAAGATGCTTCGGCTTGTCCCTACCTTCGCACCGCGCGACTTGAACAAGTTAAAAACCGCTCCTGCGTTGTCGTTGGAGAAACGGGCAATCGTCTTTTGTGCCGCCCCGGTCCGTGCCGTAAATTCAGCGGACAAGCCCGAAGGATAGAACGAAATATTTTCCGCACCCTCCGCATTGATCATGCGGCCCTGTTCGTCGATGGCTACGCCGTGATACGAACCTGTATTCACGCCGACCGGGAAATAGTAACTCTGCCGCAAGTTCAAGGCGATAACATGGCATAGCCGCTGCTCAACGGTGTCGCCCGTCGCAATCTGCAAGCAAAGACGCGGGCATCCGTTTATTTCAGTAAAGAAAAGGGATTCCGGTTCGTAGTAAGTCGTGCCTACATCCTCGCCGATTTCCTTGCCAACGGAAACATCGCGGTATTCGTCAACCTCGTTTCCGTACATATCGTAAACGTAGATGGTATGCCCGACGTTTACGCCGATTCCCCCGGCCAAGAAATAGATAAAGCGGTCATCGCAAGCGATACCCTGCAAGGCGCGTTCAACGCCGCTACCCGTGTCATGAGTAAATTCAGCGGTAAATTCATGGATGAACTTGTTCGAATAATCTCCAGCACTTGTAAAATCCGAAATCTTGAAAATACGGACCTTGAATTGATAGCCGGAAAGATTGTACTTTGCGACTAGGTATTTTCCCGAATAGGAAACGCAAACGGTTGTAGCCTGTGAGGAATTGGCGACTTCGGGGAACAAGTTAAAGACTTCTATTCCCGAATCGACGTTTGTGCCGTTGCCCGTCGGCGGGTTGAAACGAACTGCCTTTGTTCCACGTGAAGTAATCGAAGCCGTGCCGACGTTGTTATAGGCAACGGACCCCCAAAGTTTTACGGAGCCGCCCGACCTGTATTCAATGCCGAGGCCTTGATTTCCTACATAGTTCGACTTTGCAGAATAGCCCGTCGAATCAATCTTCATGGCCCCGCCAAGTTTCGTGAACGGGAATCGGTTGATGACCGCTTGCCCATTCGTCGTAAGATGCAGAGTGTAAAGGTAGCGGTTCACGGAATCTACCACGGCACCCTGCACGACGTTTCCCGGATTTTCACCTTTACGGACAACATCAGCGGCGAGCAACGCGCCGCCACCACGCGAGAACTCCGAAAAGTCACGGCGGATATTCAAGAAGTCCTTTGCGGTCCCGCCGAACTTGAAGAAATCATAGACGGGTTTTACCGTAACGTTTCCGACCTTGAAGAAACCATTGTAATAATTGTTCCCGGTAGGACGCGCCGTGACAACGTATGTTTTCCCGTACAAGTTCACGTCACGCCCTGTAAAGGCATTTTCCAGCGAAGTAAATGCCGCCGTATCGTTCGTGGTGCCGTCACCCTTCGCGCCAAAGTCAAGCATGTTGAGAACATCGCCAAAACGGTCTTGAAGCCTACGGCTTGAATTTCCACCCGTGGCCTTAACCGCCGCCTTCGAAATGTAGCCCGTATAATTTGGCAACATTGTCTTGAGTTTTAAAGGAGTGACGGCTTTTGCGTCATCTGTACCGCCGTCCGTTTCGGCTTGCGTTGCGATCTCGATAACGCCCTTTCGCGATTCCGTGGCCGTGACCTGCTGCAAATTCGCCGGGGTGAGTGCGCGGGTGTTATCGGTTCCCGCTTGCGCTTCCGCATTGGTGGCGATCTCGATAACGCCCTTTCGCGATTCCGTGGCCGTGACCTGCTGCAAATTCGCCGGGGTGAGTGCGCGGGTGTTATCGGTTCCCGCTTGCGCTTCCGCATTGGTGGCAATCTCGATAACGCCCTTTCGCGATTCCGTGGCCGTGACCGCCTGTAAGTTCTCCGGGGTAATTGCAAGGGAATTATCCGTTCCGGCCTGTGCTTCGGCATTAGTGGCGATTTTAATAACGCCTTTTCGATCCGTTGTCGCCGTGACCTGCTGCAAATTCGCCGGGGTAATAATTCGTGTATTGTCAATTCCCGCTTGCGCTTCCGCTTCGGTTGCGATTTCCGCAATGCCGGGGTTCGTTTCGGTAGCATACGGATATGAGAATGCAACATCACCAAAAGAAATACTTTCTATGTTCACGCCTTGCAGAGCAATTCCGCATTCGAACTGCGCAACCGAAGAAATTGTTTTTTGCAGAATAGGCGTTTCCGTCTGCGAATAGACTGCAAACAATGTCCCATCTTCAAAGAAAAGACCAAACTCATAGACCGAATACGAATCCGACGAAACATCTTGCGCCGCAACGTGTATCGAATGGTCATCGTCTGTTCCGCCCGAAATCACGGGCAAACGCTTGATTTCGTTTTGCAGCGCAATTTGCGAAGCGTTCGCAACGTATTGACCGCTACCAAAAGCAATTTGTGAAATTACGACAGGTGCGGTTCCCGTCTGTTCGGCATTGATGATTTTCTGCAATCCTGCATTTGTCAAGACAATGTTCATTTATCCTCCATTTATTCGGCGGTTCCTAAAATGTTTCTAATTATAACGGGTCGCACACCCGGCGCAACGGCAAGCCCGACGCTGGTATCTTCGCTATTGACGTTCACACCTTTTACGCGGGCATAGGCTAGTTTTCGATAAAGCCCGATAGCCCCGATTTCGCCGGAGAATCTTATTTGCAAAATAAAATCGTAATGCGAGCGCACGGGTTTCGCATCGTCGATAAGTCCGAACAAGTCTTCCTGCAATTCGCTTTCAAGCACACCGTCGTAATGGTTCAAACTTGCAATGACTTTGAACGTGTGCGGTACTCCCTTCGGCGTTTCCTGCCACCATTCTGTAATGCTAGTATATGTGCCGATAGTTTCGATTGCCTTCTTTACCGCGCCGAGCGTTCCGCGCTTGCTCTTTTCAATAATAACGTTGTGCAGGATGTTTCGCTTTATCTGTATGGGCCACGATTGCCGCCAAACGGACGCATCCCACGCCGCCGCCATGTGGTCCAACTGTTCGGAAGTAAGGGTATCAATCCGAATATAGATAGACGGAATATCTACCTTGTTCGAAACTTCCTGCAAGGCCGGATCGAGCGCGGCGGCACTAGCCTTGACGTTCGAATCCTCTACAAGATTCTCCGGGATAAGTTGGGAAAGTTTAACGTCCTTGATTTCAGTCATGGAGTCACCCTTCCACGTACCCGTCAAATATAACGGTCACGTCTGTTTCCGGGTCGCATTGAGCGACCTGCGTTTTCGTCAGTTCTTGGAACGCGTGTGGCGAAAACGGATGTTCTTGTGTATCGTTAATGCGGCAAGCCCCGGCGTTCATTACTGCACGTATAAGTTCGGCGGGCACAATGTCACGCCCGATCTTTCCTTGCTGCCACAATCGGTATTTTTCCACGGCTTCAAAAACAGCGGCTTGAATTGCCGTTCCCTTGTTTTGGTCAGACTTCTTGATAAAGTAATGAACTTCAATCGTATAGGGAACCGCCGTCGCTTGCAGCGCGTGAACGTCATCTGTGAGCGGGCGAACATCTTCGTCGCTCAATTTTTCAAGCACCTTGTCAAGCAAAGTTTGGTCGGGAATAACGCCGCCTTCCAAGAGCGGATAAATGTTTACAACGCCAGGAGTGGGAGAATCCACGGAAACATCAATAATTGCGCTCGACACGCTTTGTGTATAGAACTTATAAGCCTTGATAGGTCCGGCAACGGAGAAGGCGTTCGGGGCAAGTCTTATTCTTTCGGCATAGTCTGCATCGCTTTCAACGTCCGCGCCGCCATAAGTGGCGTTCGTGTTTTCCGCCGAATCCACAAAGGTCATCGGCCTTACAATCGTGGTGAGCTGCCCCGGCAAATAGCCATTACCGACTTCGCCAGCAACCGTGCAGGATGCGGAAACATCGCCCGTAAGGTCCCCCGCCGCAATAAGCAATTCGCTATCGGTGGCAAACGTTACAATGCCGTTCGTGATTTCCGTTCCCGACGGAATGATGTACACTTCTTCGAGTGCTTGGGACAAAGTAAAACGAATGTTTGTTACCGCCTTGGATGCGGGCAAGCGGGAAACCAAGAGGTATTCCCCGAGAGCGTCCAAGTATTCCCCGGTCGCATAACTCAAAAGGTTATTTTGTGCGGCCATGTTGATAAGAACGCGCTGCTGGATGATTTCGGCCGCAACCGCCAAAAGGAAAATACGGATCGGGTCGGCGGTCGCCAACGTACGCCCCGCCGCCGCTTCGTAACGGCTTATGATTTCGGCCTTGATAGCTTCCGGGTCAGTCTTTACAAACGAAACTTCGGGCAAGTCCCAACGCGGTAAAGTTTCTGCCATGGTCTAGCCTCCTTGTTCATCAATATAGATTCTTACGCGAGGTTTAAGTATGCCCTGCTCCGCAAATTCTATATTATTTTCGGGTTGGTCGAATTTTATAGACAAGATTTGCGCTCGCGGCTCCTGCCTTGCTATCGCATCATTTACCGCAATGCGTAACAAATCCATAGCAACGGGCATCGGCTTTCCTACGTAGTCCCACGAAATGCCTATATTGCGTTCGAGCGGCACCGTACCGACAACCGTATCAAGAATCGTGCGCACATTCTGCATGACTTCTTTCGCCACCGTTGACGGGGCGAAATCCACCTTGTCCGTAAGGGAAACTTCATACTCCATAATCTACCCCGCCTCCATAAGTGAAAAAGTGAGTTCGGCACCGATACAAATTCCGGCTCCCGTAAAAAATTTACGATTTTCTTCGATGCTTTCAATAACGTAATTGCCCATTATTTCCCCGCCAATAAGCAAGGTGTGCGATTCGCCCTGCTCAAGCAACTTCGTATAAACAAGAATTGCCGCCGCGACGGGCATATTCTTCAAAAGTGCAGAATCTAGCCGCATCGAAAAAGATACGGTCCTCAAGTCCTCGCCGATCTTTTCGAGAACGGGCTTCTTGCCTATCACATCATGCTTCGCAAAGCGCATCTTGTTCGTTCGGGACAAGTCCTTGAAAGTAAGGACCGCATCTTGCGAACAATAAAACGGGATAAGCCCGAACATTCCAATAACTCCAAAAGCCATAAGTCACCACCTCAAGAAAGTTCACCTTCAATCGAAATAGGCGCAACGTTGCTTTGGGCCGTCGGCGAACCTTGTACCGCGATAGCCCCGATCGGAGCCGTCACCGTCACCTTTGCCGATTTCACGTAAGCATCAATAGCGTTCGCAAGAGCGTTCGCTGCCGAATCGGCATCATTGCCTTCCGTCTGCATAATCGTTTTTAATGCGTTTTTTAATGCGTCTTTATTCAGCATTTCTAAACCTCCTTACGTTCCGGGTGTCGGCGAACTTGGGGGCCCCAAGACTGCCGTCGGGTGCATGTGAGTAGATAGCTTGACGTTCGTCTTTTTCGCCATGGCGGTAACTTCGCCGTCCGCCGAAACGCCGCCCGTTGTCGTAATGTTGCCATCAACGGACAAATTGCCGATAAATTCTATATCGGGAACCGTGACCTTTATCTTTTTGGCCCCCGTCACTTTCAGTTCGTGGGATTCCCAATCGTATTCGGTAACGGTCCCGTCCGGGTATTCCGTATAACGTTTAGTCTCGCTATTTACAGGCGGCTCGATTTCGTCGGCATAAAAGGAGCCGAGAATAAAGCCGTCCTCTTCGCCGCACGGAAGGAAAAGACAAAGCACGTCCTCGCCTACGGCGGGCAACCAATAGTCTTTCGTGTTCTGCGTGTTGCGCTGGACTATTGGCAAGTCATCGGAAATGTAGCCGTCCTCGTCATCGAAAACGACGCGGGCAGTGCAGTTTTTCGTGTCAACCGAAGAAACTTCACCTATGCGAATCCAATTAGTCGCGTCCTCGTTTTGTCTGAAATCATCACCGAAGATATTACGCATAATCAATACCCCTTCTGCACACGGCGCAACTGAATCGAAGTTATATAGCCGTTTGATCCGTAGTCATGTTTTGCGTTTCCGATGATGAAATTTCCGTCAAAGATTCCGAAGCCCTTTACGGCAACGACCGCACCCGCCACAAGGTCAACATCACCGATTACGGACAAATCCCCCGTAACGCCACGGCGGTTCAACTTGCGGAGCATCGCTGTCGCCTTGCGTTTCGCTTCGTCAATGGACGTGCAACGGGATTTCAAGTAGTATTCCTGCCCGTTCTCGTCCGCCGCCGGGTCCGTCGCCGTGTACGTGAAAACGGCGGGGTTTCTCGTCTTTTTCTTTGTAACCTTGCGGCCCGTCTTGAGGTCGAACGTATAGCCGCCCGCCTTGCCCTTCTTCTTTTTCTTCGGGCTCCTGTAAGATACGGTGACGGATTTGTACAGGTCCGATTGGCATGTTTCAAAGGAATAGTTGAGCACCGGGCTTTCGCCCAAAGTAATCGTCTTTATGGGCTTCTTGTTTTCATAGGAATGTTGGTCAAAAATTACAAGTTTGTCATCGGTCACTTTCAGCGAGAGACCCGCTTCGTCGCAAAGCCTTGAAATCATCTTCAAGTCGCTTTCTTTCTTTTGATCCACCCGGTCATATTCCGGGTCGCTTTCGGAATCCCAAAGCAACTTGATTTTCGCTTCGTCGGCAATGGCGGACGCTATCTTCTTGAGCGTCGTCTTTTCCCACGCCTTCGACTTGATGCGCTTTCTTATGGGCTTGTTAAGCGGCACGGAAACCGCGCCCATTTCAAAGATGCGCGGTGCTCCTTGTACCTTCATCGTATCGACAAAGAACTTGCCACAATTCAAGGTCCCGGAAATTTTACCATTGACTTTCTGCTTGATGTATGCTCTTACACGTTCTCCGGGGTCCGGGTTCCACCGCTTCGCCCACTTGCCTGTTTCATCTTTCAAGGTAATAGACAAACTATCGGCTTCGTTCGTTTCGGAATCCGAGAACGAAAAGGAAAGAAGGTCCGGTGAAATTTCTTCCCAAACGTCTTTTTCGGCTTCTGTAAAGTAAAGACCCAGCACCGTTTCGCGAGGTTGATTACTTTTCAGTAAGTCGGTAAGTGTATCGGTAATCGCCATCTTCCTTCACGTCCTTTTATCAAAGTTTCCACGGCGGCAAACTTTTGTTCACAAGGGCCGCTTCGGTGTCGATTTCGGGAATGTTCACAACGTCCCCGGAATTAAATATAATCTTTTTGCGGTGATCCATATTCGCCGCAATAAGTTTATCCATAAAGTTTTCGGATCCGTAAACACGAAGGGAAATCTTGTCCCATGTGTCGCCCTGTATGGTTCGGATAGTTCTCATTTAGGCCCCCTTATGCAAACGAAAGTCGGCGGTTGTTCGCCATGAGTTTTTCGAGACTGCGTTCAAGGTCGGTGCGCCCTGCATCAAGCCCACGCCTTACTTCGGCATACACGTCACCGCTGCCGCCCGAAACGTTAATTGTGGGAGAGAACGAAACGGTAATGCTATTCCCTCCGCCAATGTTACTTCCAATCGGCGAAGACAGTTTAGACAAAGAAATTTCTAATTCAAGCGGATTGTTGTTTACTTTGTTTGCTGCGGCGGCTTTATTTGCGTTATCAAGCATCAAGAACAATTTCGACAACGGCAGGACGGCTTCGGGCTCACCACCTTCGCCGATATTCGCAATAGTCGAGCGCGTGGCGATACCGCCTTCCGCAAGTTGCGGAATTTTCGGGATGCGGAAATCAATGGACTTGCCGCCAAGCACTGGGACCCAATCGGGAACTTTCACTTTTGAAAGGGCCTTGTTTATCGAACCTGTTACGCCGTTTACCATCGAAATAATGGTGTTGAACGGCAACTTCACAAGTCCAACAAGTGCGCCGAACGCGTTTCCGAAGGCATCCTTGATGCTTTCCCAAGCGGCCCCCCACTCCCCGGCAAAGACGTTTTTCACAAAGTCTATGATGCTGGAAAATGTTTTCTTCACCTTTTCCCAAATCTTGATAACTTGCCCGATATAATTTCGCACGATTTCGGCAATCGCCGGGAACTTTTCGGCAAAAGACCCCCACAAAGCAAGCACTTTTTCGCGTATGGTGTCCCAATTTCGATAAAGTAGCACCCCAATAGCGATAAGGGCCGCTATTGCAACGATAACAAGGCCGATAGGGTTTGCGCTCATGGCCGCATTTAACGCCCATTGAGACGCCGCCATGACCTTTGCAGCCGCCGCGAACGCAATTTGTGCAGCCCGTGCGCCCTTCGTCACGACCGTTCCGGCAACGACAGCCCCTTTATAGAGTAGCCAGCCCATGCGAACCGCCATGATAGCGGCGCGTGCCGCCAAGATCGGGGCCTTGATTAGCGCAAAAAGGAATTGAGCCGTCTTGAGAGCCGCCAACATCGGCAACGCTGCCGCCGTAAACCCGGCAATAGCCCCGGCCACGGCAACGATTTTCTGTACAAGACCCGGATTTTCAGCGGCCCAAGCACCGATTTTTGTAACAATTTCGGTCGCTCCTTGTGCAAATGCTCGCAACGCGGGTTTAACGGAATCGTAAATCTTCAACGCCATTTCCTGCATTGCCGAATTGAGAATCGTCACGTCGCCTTTGAGGTTGTCAATCTGTTTTCCCGCTACCGCTTCGGCACTACCGACTTCTTTCACACTACCGACAAATGAATCAAGCGCACCGCTCCCCGCCTGTTCCATAAGGACAAGCGCACCGCTCATGGCTTCGGTTTCAAAAATCGTCTTGGTAAAATTAGCTTTTGCGCTTTCGCTCATGCCGCTCATTGCGGAATTTAATTCCTTCAAGATTGCAGGGAAAGATTTCATCTTTCCGTTCGAATCCGTTGTCTTTACGCCAAGCGCATCGAGTGCCGCCGCCGCTTGATCCGTCGGTGCCGAAAGTCGAAGCATTACGGAGCGCAAAGTAGTACCAGCCATTTCGCCCTGAATACCTGCATCGCCCAATTTACCAGCCATTGCCGCCGCTTCTTCGATGGAAACGCCCATCGCCTTCGCTACCGGGGCGGCATATTTCATCGTTTGGCCCAACCCTTCAAGGGTCGTATTACTTTGTGTGAAAGTATTCGTGAGAATATCGCCAACGCGGTTCATGTCGCTTGCGCTCAAGCCGAAACCCGTCAAGATATTTGATGCAATATCAGAAGCCGAAGCAAGGTCTATCGCGCCCGCGCTTGCTAGGTTGAGCATTCCGGGCATGGTCTTGACAATATCGTTTGTCTTGAAACCAGCCATCGCCAAATACTGCATACCTTGGGCCGCTTCGCTTGCGCTCCATTGCGTTTCGGCTCCAAGTTGACGCGCCGTTTTTGTAAGCGTTTTTAATTCTTCGTCGCTTGCGCGTGAAACGGCGGCGACCTTCGCCATATCGCTTTCGAACGCCGCTCCGATTGAAACGGATTTCATAAGCCCCGCACCCATCGCCATGCCCACACCGCTTGCATACGGGGCCGTGCTTGAAATCGTAGCGTTGTTCTTGCTAATGGCACTTGCCGCCCGTGCTTGCGCTTCCTGCGCTTTTGTTACACGTTCGGCATTACGTGCAAGTTCCTTTTCGCGGGCGATCAACTGTTTAAGGCTTGCGCCAGCAAGTCCGTTTTGGCTTTCAAGTTGTTTCAACGAAGCGCGTTGCCGCTCGATAGCGGAACGTGCCTTCTGCATTGCGGCCTGTTGGCGGTTGAACTCCGCGACAAGTTCCTTCGACGGGTTTTTTGTGGCCGAAATCTGCCGCCCTAGTTCGGCTACCTTCTGCTTCGCTTGCGTATATGCACGGGCGTTCTCGCCTATCTCCTGCTTCAATTTCACCATCGAAGCAACGTCGGCGGCTTGTTTGTTCATCTTGTTTATGTTGCCGGAAAAATTCTTGACGGCATCGTTCGCGGTCTTGAACGATTTGGCAAAGTTCCCGGACAAGTCGCCCGCAATCTTGAATCCTATCTCATAAACTTTTCCTGCCATAAACAAAACTTCCTTTGTCCGAAAAAGGACGGGCGACCGCCCGCCCTTTTAGCGTTTTCTTTTCATACCCTTTTGGCGTTTTTCCGATACTTCCTTCACGGCTTCACCCCATTCGCTCAAGTCCAATATAGGAATCTTGAACCAATCGAGAACGCTTGTGAAAGTATCAGCCGCTGCAAGATTCAAGCAAGCAACCCGGATCAAGTGCAGCGGTTCTTTAACGTCAAGACCTAACCTAACAAAAAATTCTGCACTCCCTGCGCAATAGCGAGGTAGTCTTTACCGGGCAATTCCTTGAAAAACTCAATCGGCCTTTTGGAACGGCGGGCGGCAATCATAATGCAGAAATCCGTGTCGGTCGCAAGAATCGGGGAGTAGTTACCCGCCGCCGAAAATTGCTTTTTGACTTCGGAAATGTCATAGCCGTTAAGCCCTTCAAGGTCGATTTCGATTTCCTTGATTTCGGGTTCATCTTCGAACTTGACAGGTTTGGAAAAGATATGCTTCATATAATCAACTCCTTGCCGCAAATTCAAAGAAACAAGAGCGCGGCGGCTTCACGCTCCCGTTTGTTTGCACGAAATTTTAGGTCAATCCGAGGTCAGCGCGGACGGTCGCCAGCACATCTACACCGTCAAAACGGGCGATATAGTTGTACTTGTCAATCTCCACGACTTCCTTCTTGTTCACTTCGAGTTTAATGTAGGTCACTTCAAATTCCTGTTCGGAATCGGTAGTGCTACCGGGTTCGAGCGAACCGAGGGAAACGGTCTTGGGGCTTACGCGCATGGAGCAACGAATCGGCACCGTGGAATAAATGCCGTTGGCGGCATCGTAAACCTGTTGGGATCCGCGCACTTCAAGCGCATGGGAACCGGGCTTTGCAAGCGTCGCAAGGGACTTTTCGATAGTGCGCCATGTGAGCGTGGTCGTCATCGAACTGAAATGTCCCATCACGGGGCTTTCAACTTCGCCCGCAATGCCAGCACCCGAAACGGTGTCGCTCATCGCTTCGAGTTCCGGGAGTTCAACTGTTGCAACGCCGAGCAAGTCATTTCCGTTGTTGTAAACACGGAAATTGATAAGGCGTTCGGGAATCTTGTTTTCACCAGTTGCCATAAGTCATACCTCCTTATGCGAACAAAGTAGAAAGATATTCCGGGTCGTATTCGAGAATGAAATCAATCTCGCGGTTCGGACCCGGCGGGGTTACGTACAAGTGGAAGCGCAAGATGCCGTCCATAAGGTCGGTGGTCGGGTTCTCGTCTGCCAAAAATTCCACGCGACCGCCAAGAATGTATTGACGGGCTGCAAGGCCGTTCAGCCAAATGTTCACGGAATCAAGCACCGTGTCAACCTGCCTGCGGGTAAGCGGGAAATCGACGCGCGACCAATAGTTCTGAACAAGCGTGTTCGCAATCCAAGTGAACATACGCTCCACCGGGATAAAGGAATCCTTCGGGTCGGTGGTCGCCGGGTAAATAGCCGTGCGGTTGCCCCAGCACTTCCACCCGCCAATGAAGTTCAACGCGGTAACAACGCCGTTGCCGTTGAGGTTCGCGGCTTCGCCCTGCGTAAGGAAAACTTCGGTTCCGTTTTCAAGTACGGTGCCCGTGCAAACAAAATTGTTGTTCGACGGGGAAACATACGGCACACCGTCATTGTTCCCGTCCACCTGCTGCATAAGGCCAGCAAGTTCCGTACTCATGGCGGTAATAACGCCGTCATTGTTCAAGCGGGGCCAGCAAACGACCTGCTTCTTGTTCATGACGTTGTTCGTGTTTTTCCAAGCGGCAACGCCCGAATAAACGGCTTGGTCGACCGAAGTAGGCGCGTCAATGAGGGCGGCACCAGCGGCAAACACTTCATTGATCTTGGTTGCTTTTGCAGCCATGACGGCGGCAACGCTTGCGGACTGCGAACGCCACGGACAAACGAGAGTGCCCGGAACCACGCGGAAGCGCGGGAACACTTCTTCGATAAGTTCGAAGCCCGTGCGGACACCAGCGGCAGAAATACCGCCGATAATCTGCGTGTCGGTAACGGCGGACGGGTCGAGTTTGTTTGCCGCAAAATTTACATCCGTGTCGAGCGTGTAGTAGTAATCTTCGTTTTCATCCTTGTTCGCTGCAAGGACAAGGTTTCCTTCGTCATCGAAGGCGGCACTAAACTTGCCGGATTCAATGCCGTCTTGAGAGCCGGACGGTCCCAACTTGACGGAAGAAAGGATGATGCCCTGTTCCTTAACGGTAACGGTTGCGGTCTGCGCGTCAAACTTGATCTTTGTCGCGGTCGCCGCCGTGTAGTGGGTGGCCGGGTCAAGAACGTTCACAATCACGACGGGCGCGGATTGGAACAAAGCGAATTGACTTTGAATAAATTCGCTAATGGTGAACGCGTGCTTTTTCAGTCCCGAAACGGGATCATCCACCGGGGCCGCATAGCCAAATTTGGCGACGGCTTCGGCATAGGAACTGCAAAGCACGGGCTTGTTTACGTTGGTCGGGTCGGTCATATTGACCGGAGCCATACCGACAACGAACGGGATTCCCGCGTCACTCTGTACCGGGGGCAAGAGCGAGGTAGGAACTTCGGATGTTTGTACGCCATGAACGTAAGGCATTTATCTATCCTCCTTGGAAAGAAGTTCATTTTCGATTTGCCGATTGCAAAGAAACAACGGGTGCCCTTGCGCCTTTACGTTCAGCATTGCGGAACTAAGTTTGTCGGGCGTTACGAACAAATTCTTTAATGCGGCCTTGTTCTTGACGCTTTTCAGAACGTATTCGGGTATGCCGTTCGAGTAGATGCGAAACCTACTCAAAGAGCAGTCCGGGAAACTAGAACCCACGTAGATTAAAGGTATATTTTTTTTCGGTGCCGGAACAAATTTCTTTTTCGGATTTGCCATTTTTTCACCTCAAAAATCGCCCGTATTGCGCGGACTGTTAAAAATCCATATCGTTTCCATGTCAATCTGCCATTGCGGCCACGGTTGTTCGGGAACCATGGTCCACTTAATCGGGTAGCGCATTTGGTAGCGTTTGGCCAGCGTTTCGTCAGGTAAAGTGCAAATCTTTTCCTTGATTCGCTCGACCACGTTCACGCCATATTCGAATCCGTCGTATTCTTCGGAATAGCAACCGACAATAATGTTTACCCGGACTTCTTCGGATTCGCGGTCAGTGGTGCATTGTTCCGGGCGCACAAGAACAAACGGGAAATCGTCAAGGTCCGTGCTTCTTTTTGGCGGCAGGAACCCGTTCACGATTTGCGGGGCGCGTAGCGTTTTCCCATCTTTCGTTGGCAATCGGAAATCCTTCACCGCCTGTTCGCAAAGTTCGCGCAAAGCCTTTGTCAAAAAGTTAGTAACCATTACTTCACCGCCTTTTGCAGTGTCCGCTTCACCTCGTAATCAAGGCGGCGGCTCATTGCGCTTTCCATGGTTTCCGTTACTTCGTTCACAACTACATCATTATTCAGCATCACGGGCACCGCGTTCGAGAACTTCTGCTCAACGGGCAAACGTGCAGAACCGAGCCTTTGAAAGATGCGGCCCCGGTAGATAAATGCGTTTTCCAGCGGTCGCATACCGCCACGCTTTACAGCCACGCGAATCTGCTTGCGGTTCGCCCCGGTGGTGTCCCCGCTGCTTGGAGAATGCTTGAAGTCGCGCAACGGCAAACGTGCGCCACGGCTTGTAAGTTCCGTATTTAAGTCATCTTTCGTCGCCTTCTTGATGCGCATGGTTTCGCGCACCGTGCGGGCCTTTACCGTGTATTCCTTCGTCACGCAACGGATCGCCGCCGTGCGGCCCTGCTCCGCTGCGCGGTTCATGGCATTGGAGAAAACGGAGGGTATGGCTTCGGAGCAACCCGACAAGAGCCGGGTCGCCTTCTGCATATCGCTTTCGTTCTTTTCAAGCCTTATTTTCACGATTCGTTCGCCTCGCAAATTATGACGTAAACACCCATTTCATCGGACACGGATTTCACCAAATGTAAAGAGCCATCGACGCGCATCAATTCGCCCTCGACCGGGCGCGGCTGCATATCCAAATCTTCAACGTAAATTGTCAAGTCATTAAGGAACACTCCCTCAAGGTTCTTTTGACCAAGCGGCAATTCGTCCGTGAAGTCACGGGAAATTACGCACAAGGTATCTTTTCCGTTTAGGTTGTGCCAATCCGCGAACTCCGCGAAATTGATAAACACGCCTTTAACGTCCTTGCGAACCTGTTCCTTGAAGCCCATCATTTGCGCTTGCCCCCGTGCTTCTTTTTCGGGGGACGGCCACGCTTTGGGGTATCATCCACCGCTGCGGGCGTTTCTTCGATAGCCATTTTTTCAGTTGTTAAGTTATCCTTAATAACTGCATTTTCTTCGGCCTTCGGAATTTCAGTTGTAAAGTCGTACTTTACAGGTGCCTTTTCTTCGGGTTTGACTTCCGGCTTTTCAACGGGCGGAACGGCGGGCGGGTTCACGGGCGTTTCTTCGCTCACAAACTTTGCAAGGCCACGTTCTACCCAATTACTGGCAACATCGTCGGGAAGGCCCACGTCGGTCCCGGCGGAAAGAAAACGCCCTTCGTGATAAACATTGTGCAAACAAACTATTTTCTTCATTCGGATCACTCCTAAAAGAAATATGCGCCGTGGTGTAGCGCACTTTATCACCGATTAGGCCAGCGGCTGCAAGACGGAGAATCCCTGCACTTGGTTGATAATCGGGAGCGGACGGGCGTTCAACTGAATGATTCGAGCCGCCGGACGTTCCTGGATGTAGGAATGCGGCACACGGCGGGCGGCGTACCATTCCATCATGTTCTTCGGCTTGTCTGCAATGCAGACGGCACCGTAGGCCATGGTGGTTTCTACTTCGCTTGCGGCAAAGAGGACCTTGTTTTCCGGCACCATCGGCACCATATCGCCGTCGGCATTTTCGTAATATTCGTCATACGAATAAATGTCAATGCCAGCGTCACGGAGATAGCCCCAATAGTGCAAGCCGTCCGGGAGTTCCTGCGGGCGGATTTCGCCAAGGTCAACGCGGCGACCGTTGAGCAATTCCTTTTCCGAAAGTTTCGGAATCAGCACGTCAATGACCTTGCTGCCGACGAAGATTTCACGCGGCTTGAACCCGCTTTTCTTCACGCGTTCGCGAGAATACTTGCGAATTTCTTCCATGATCTTCTGTCCATCAACGGAAGCGTCATCCCAATAGGTTGCCGAAGTTGCCGTGGGCTTGTCGGCGGGCTTGAGCGAAGCCCAAAAATCGACAACATCGTCCACGCCTTCGCCCTTGACGTTGATCTTGCCTTCAAAAAGAGCCTGTGCGCACATGGCTTCTTCACGGCGCGTAATCATCTTTTCGAGTTCAAGCATGTTGTCCTGCGCGATTTCCAAGCCACGCTGCTCCGGGGTCTTGCCACCGTAAATGCTTTCGCCAGCCATACGCTTCATGAGTTCGTCGGCGGTCGTAACCATTTCGGGAGCGACAAGCGGCACCTTGTACGTTTCGGTATGGAAGCCGAGACGGTTCACGACCTGCCCGCCGATGCGGGGATTGACGAACGGGGCAAGTTTACGGCCCTGTGCGTCCTTCAAGTCGAAGTCGATGTTTTCCGTAACAAAGGTCTTGATACGGTTAAAGAAACGGTCGCGGAAATAGGATCTGGCACCAAAGCGGCCTTCGTTGATTGCACCAAAAAGGGTGCGGGTTTCGAAAATGTCAATAGCCATTTTTCAACCTCCTTAAATGTTTTTCTTCAAGAAGATACCGACCTTGCGGGCGGCAATCTTGACCGCTGCCATGTCATCAACGTTTTCGTTGACCTTCACGGCATCAATGTTAAATTCACCCGTGAGATACACGGCGGCATCCTTTGCGCCTTCGGTGGTGTCGCAATCTTCGGCAAGCACGGCATAAACGTCAGTGTCTACCACTTCGTCAACGCCGCCGGAAAGGGTGGCACCGCTTACGGTGATGTTGCTGCCGCTCTTTGCAAGGGCAATGCTGTTGCCAGCGGTGCCAGCGGTTGCGGCAGTAATGGTAAGAACGCCGGAAGATTTGGACCCGGTAACGGAATCGGGCAAGGCGTCAATTACGTTGTCGATAGTCGCGGCAAGGTCCGTGCCGATAAGCACTTCGTTTTCGCCCGGATCGGCGGACTTGAACGTGAGCGTCTTTGTGTCGATGGTCACGGTATCATTTGCGGACGGCTGGTCGGCAAACGTGATAGTGCCGGAAGCCTTCACGCCGTCGGTTGTGGCGGCGATCTGTGCGCCGTTCACATTGACAAGCGAACCGCGCTTGAGGTCTTGACTTGCGGCGATTTCAAGCACATCGGCCACGGCGGGCAATTCTTGATTCGCGGCAAAAAGGT
The DNA here is from genome assembly GCA_017439405.1 of Bacteroidales bacterium. GTDB lineage: Bacteria > Bacteroidota > Bacteroidia > Bacteroidales > F082 > Limimorpha. Next base: position 19,840 of record JAFSJF010000065.1, on the reverse strand, counting down.
TGTCGGGTTCGTAAGTTCCCAATACTTTGTTCATGGCCATAGTTTAGCCCTCCATCGTTTTGTGCATTTTGGTAAGGCGGTCGTTTGCGCCCTTCAAGAGTTCTGCACGTTCTTTTTCTTCGTCGGTCATAGACGGCGTGGCATCGACCGAAGCCGTTGCCGAACCAACGTCTTTAAGTTCTGCGGCATCCTTTTCGCGGTTTTGAACCATGGTGGCGGTCTTGGCCTTTTCGGCCTTGATCATTTCCACGGCCATCTGTTCTGCGGTCATACCCGTTTCGAACTTTGCCTTTGCGACAAGGGCTTCATGACCCGTAAGAGCCATTTCCTCAATCGCCTTGATGCGGTTTCTTTCCTGCGTCATTCCCGCCTGCAAACCTTCTTCCCGGCCTTCGTCGCGAATCTGTTTGTAAAGTTCGGGATGCTGCGCCTTGATTTCTTCAAGAGTCATAGCGACCTCCTCGTTTTGGTTTAATATAGATTTTTTTTCCGTTTGTTTAACATCTTCGTGCAATTTATTCAAAAAATCTTCGGGTGCGTTGTCGAAGAAAGTCTTTTGAACGGGCATTCCGCCAAGCATGACAACGTTATCCTCAAAGGAATTTGTCACCTTTTGAGTTGTGTCAACCTCGTCGGCAAAGCCCTTTGCCACGGCTTCGGCAGCGGTCATGTAGGTTTCGTGCGAAATCATTTCGGCAAGGTCTGCTTCCTTCATGCCCGTCTTTTCAACGTAAATTTGTTTAACCGATTCTTCGATTTTCTCAAGGGCGATTCCCGCTTCCTTCAACTGCTTTGCGGTCATGCTGCTTGCGGACAGGCGCGGAGCGTGTACCATGAGCATGGACCCCGTAGGCATAATCACGCGGGCGTTCGGTGCGCTTGTGATAAGCGTTGCGGCACTTGCGGCAATTCCCATGACGAAGATGCGGATAGCCCCTTTGTGTTGTTTCAAAAGGTTAAGGATCGCAATTCCAGCAAACACGGATCCGCCGGGAGAGTTCAAGTAAATGTCAAGGGGCTGCGTTTCCTTGACTACGCTCATTGCGTCCTTGAAAGACTTTTCGTCAAAGCCTTCTTCCCACCAACCACCGCCAATTACCCCGAAAAGGTCAAGGCGGGCTGGTTGCGTCGCGTCGGCTTGCGCCGTTACTTTGTAGAAAAAATTATTCGTCATCTGTTCCACCCTGCGTGTTTGGATTTGTAACTATTTGGCCTTGAGAATCCCTAACAAGTCCGGCTTCACGCCGCATGGATTCTTCACGGGATCGGGCCGCATGGATTTCGTCAAACTTCATTCCCGTAAGTTCAGCCGCTTCGCGTTCCCTTGTCGAGAATCCTTCATCGACACGGACCTTCGCCGCATTCGCTTCCTTGAGCGGGTCAAGTTGTCCTTGAGCGTCGCCGTACCAATCGGCCTTGCACCATGCCGCACGTATGGCCGGATCGTCAAAAAATCCGGGGGCCTTGACACGGCCTTTCAAAACGGCTTCGGTAAGCCATTCCTCGTAAACAGGTTGGCAGAAACCCGAAGCCATCCACTCACGGCGCATTCTGAACATTTTCCACGCTTCGAGCAAACTAGCACGGGCGGCGGAATAGGACGCGGTAAAATGCTTGATAAGCAATTCGTAAGGCACTTCGATAGCGGAACCAATTTGTCTGCAAATCGCCATCACGAACCCGTCAAAGGCCGTGTTCGGCCTGCCCGGATTTGCCGTTTGAATTTCCTCGCCTTCGTCCAAACTAACAATGGCACCGTTGCCCATTTCGTAGGCGTTCGGGTCCCTCTTGTCAACTTCCATGCCAGCCGGGAACATCGGGGCAAGCGGAGTGCTTGGAGAGTTTGATTTAACAAACACGGTAAACATTCCCGAAATCACCGCCGCCATAAGTTCGGCTTCGGTATATCGAGATAGTTGCTTCAAGGCTTCGATCACCGGGGCCAGCAACGGAACGCCGCGCCGTTGTGCGGGTCTTTCAACATCGCACATGATGTGCAGCACGTTCTTTCGCCCGGTTGTTTTGCCAAACGCAAGCACCCTTTTCCATTCCTGTATGGGACTTTTCACATTCAGCGGTAAAGTAGAACCGGGGTGATACTTCGCCACGTAGTAGGCTACTGTTTCGCCATACGGCCCAAGTTCCACGCCGCCCCAAACGTTCTTTCCTACGGGGTACGGCATCGGATCACAAACGCGGTCCGCTTCGATAAGGCCGATGCACAAATCATAAGGAACGCCAGCGCGTTTAATGATGGGCATATAAACGAAAACGTCACCGCTCATGAGTGCGGACAAAAGGACAAGGCTTTGCAACTGGTAGAAATTCTGCCGCCGTTCGGCATCGCAATTCACGTCGCTTGCAAACAGGTTCCATTCACGTTCTACGTTTTTTCGCCATTCGCGGGCTTCGTCATCGGTAAGGTTCAAAAATTCAGCATCTGGCAACGCGGACAACATAAGCCCGGACCCGACAACGTTTGTTCGAATCGTCTTGAGCGCACCTGCCGCAAAGCCGCCGCCCATGTACAAGTCACGGGAACGGTCGCGCAAGGTTGGCAGGTTGGCCACGATGTCATCGTCAGCATCCTGCCCCGAAACGCTCCAGCCGATTAAACTCTTTTTCGCATAGGATGCACCGTGGCTTCCATATCCCGCGCCGCCTATAAGTAGACGGTCGGCCATTTCAATACGCTTGCGTGCAAGCGTTCTTTTCAACGCTTTTTCGGGAGATATAACAGAAATCACTTTATCGAAAATGTTCATCATAAATCCCTTGGCACTCCACGGAATACGCGCATCCCCTGCCCTTTACCATCTTCCAACGCTTCGAGTTCACCGCGCCAAAACTTGATTCTTGCGGCAATGTCGGACAAGTCGGCACGGGTCAAAGAGCGCGTCCCGATCTTGTACGATTGCCCGGTGGCAACCGCCTTTTCTGCTTCAATCCAAAGCGCGAGCATATCCCGTGCTTCTTCTTTAGTCCATGCCGTAATAGGATGTACGGGCATAAAAAGGGCCTCCAATTCGTCAAAGAATATAGTTTAATTTTTTAACAAGTGCAAAAAAAATTTAGTTCATTTATAGAGAAATCCCCTTCGAAGGCGGTCTTTTTGACCTCGCCGGGGCATTCGCAATGCCGCCACGGGCGTAAAATTCTTGGAGAAATTCAAAGTTCGGGTTCAAGAGTTCAAGCCCTGCGGTTGCATATATGGCACAGTCAAGGGCTTCGTTTCGTTCGCGAATCTTGACCCATTCCATCTTTACCCGGCCACGCTCAAAAGTTTGCTTGAATACTTCGGCGGTAAGTTGTTTGAAAAAATTCTCACTAAATCCAGCCGCTTCGAGCGCGTCATAATGAACAAAGCCGGGGCCAAAATCGTTTATCTTCAAGCGGTTCATAAAGATAGATTTTCCCGAATCTACCCCAAGAGTGAAAAGGGTAGCCCCCACGGCGTTGTTCTTTGTCGGGGGTGAAATAAACGGAATGCCTATGCCGCCGCGGCCCTTGATGGAGAACACGCGCAACGCTTGCCGCTGGGCCGTGTACTTGTAAACCTCGTTTGTATAAGAGCCGTCGCCCGAATCGACGCAAGTGCAGGAAATCGTGACTTCTGCACCAAGGAATAGTTTGTATTTCTTTTGCAATAGCTGGTCCAATTGCGCCCATGTATCGGAACTTTCGGGCGATCCGTAAAATACCCGGTGTTCGATTCCCCAAGATTCCTTCCCGCTCCCCCATGCGTAAACGCTCGCTTCAAGGCGGTCATGCTGCACGTCAACGCCGCAAGTAAGCACAAGCGCACCGGGCGGCAACGTGTTTGCCGGGTAGTTTTCACGCCGCTCATAAAGACGCTGCCAATCATCCCGCGTAAGTTGTTCGTCCCACGTTTCACCCAATTTCAAGTTGACAAATTCCATAAGGCCGTCTTTGTCCTTATTGTGGGAAACGGTCACAAATTCATCTACAAGTTCATATAAGTTTACCCACGGAGAGCAAAGCGAATTTATATGATAGCCCTTTGTATTTGCTCCGGGATTCTGCGGCACCCATCGACCCAACGCCAATATTTCGGGGTCCGGCCTGTAAGCACCACGGGCAACTTCTTTGCAATGGGGGCAGACTATACGGGCGGTAAGCGGCAGCGATGCACCATCCTTGTCCTTGTCCCAAACAACGTACTCCCACTTGTATTCAAATTCACATCCGCAATGCGGGCACGGCAGCATATAAATTCGCTGGTCGCTTTCGAGATAATACTTTTCAATTTCCGAAGCCCCCTTTATTGTCGGTGTCGAAACAAAGACGTGCTTCTTATTGTGAAAGTTTGTCGTGCGCTGGATAGCAAGTTTAAGCGGAGAGCCTTCCTTCGTAACGCCGTAACGGTCTATTTCGTCAGCAAGCAAAACACGGATCGGGCGCGACGCAAGTCCCGCCGGGGAGTTCGCCCCGACAAGCGCAATGTAGCCGCCCGGATAATGCTTCATGCGGATTGTGGTAGATTTCTTGCGGCTTGTCCCGCGGCCTTCCTTGCCTTCCTCCAACTTGTCTTTAAGCCCCGGCGAATATTGGAACGTAGGCTCGATGCGCTCTTTCGAAAAGTTTTCAGCCGCTTCGATAGTCGGCTGCAAGAAAAGTTGTGGCGCGGGTTCTTGGTCCACGTAATAACCCATGATGTTCAGTAACGCTTCGGATTTTCCAACCTGCGAAGAAAACATCATTACGACGCGCTCCGTCACCTTGTCCGTTGCGGCATCCATCGGTTCGCGCAAATACGGTACACGGTCGGTTCGCCAATCCCCCGGCTCCGGCGAAGTTCCTGGCGCAACATAGCGAAACTTGTCCGCCCATTGCGAACCCGTCAAGCGCGAACGTGGACGGCAAACCTTGAAGAATGTTTTTCCCCAATCATTCGCCATCGCCATGAGCCTTTACAAATTTGGATTTCGAAAAAGAGATAAGCGCATCCTGTATCGCATCGGTCATCACTTCTTCAATCTTTCGGGCTGGTTGGTGTTCGCACAAAGCCGAAATCCTCACGGGTATCGAGAATAAGCGTTCCCGGACTTCGGCAGCAACCGCCGACGCGTCAGCTTCCACATCTGCACGGGTGACAAGTTCACCTTTTTTTAATTTATATTCAATTTCGCGTAACTTCGCTTGATAGGTCTTTTCTGCTAGTCGCGCCTTGTTGAACTGCGTCGTAATGTCACGGGCATTAATCAATTTTTCCGAAGTCAGTTTTGTAGCCGTGTACGTCGATTCCTCACCATCTTCGGGCGGATCATCGTCGGGCAACTCTTTTATTTTCTTTGGGCTTTTCCGTTTTTTCGGGGCGGTCTTTTTTTTCTTCGGGTCTTTTTCTTTCGGTTCCTTTTTTTTCTTTCGATTTTCGTAAGCGATAAGACCTTCATCAAGGGGAATGCTGCCGTCTTCGTTTTGCGGCATTTTTCCGGCCTTAATCAAATTCAAAATAAGTACATGGGAACATCCTACTTGTCGGGCAAATTCCCGAACGCCTATGCTTTCACCTTTCGCCATTTTTTTACTCCTTATGGAAAACATATTACCGCTTTCCACATACGGAATTAACAGAAAGGCGGTGCATCAGTTGTAAATTTATAAAAAATTTTGTTACCATTACCAAAAAAAAGTTACCATTACCACAAAAGGCATCCCGAAAAAACGTTCAACATTTTATCCACATTTTCAACATTTTTTCCACAAATGAAAAAAGCCCCGGACCTTTGGGGCATCTAGTTTTGTTCCATATCTGCAAATATTTTTTCGGGGAAAATCCAGCACACTAAAACCCAGCGATTTTTCCACAAATAAAAAAGTGGCGTTTTTAGCTCAAAAACGCCATTGTTACCGCTTTTTTGTCTATGCAGCTAGACAAAAAACGGGCTCGCCCCGACCCGCTAGGGACCCACCCCCCCTTGGGAGGACCCGAACCGGGGGGGGTGCAACCGCTGCCGCCATGGTCGGGAGGGTGCCCGTCACCACGCGCACGTTCAACGGGCTTGCAGCGGCCTTCCGTGCGCTTGTACGCGTCCGTTCTGTATGTTCCAAGGTGCAGGAGCCTTGCAACATCATCGCACCTTATATGCGCCTTAAACGCGCTTGCAACCATCATTCCAGCATTCGTACTCTTGAGTAACAGAAAGTATTCCATTTGCATTCGGCCCAAGTTTTCTACAAGTGAACGTAATTGCATTTACGCATTTAACATCATCGACGGAAACAGGACGACCACACTTTCGGCAAAATCCCACAATATCGCCATCATTAAGTTTTTTGTCATCGCGCAAATCGTAGCAATCATTTTTTTTCAAACGTTCTAAAATATAATCATGCTTTGACGGAATAATTTGCGGTAAAAAAGATAATTGCATATTATCCCCTAGAACGTCAACGGTATATATCCACAATTCGGACAATTACGAAGCCATAATGTAATGTTAATATGAGGACAACGAAAAGCGCGGAAAGTTTGTCCGCAATGGTTGCATTTATGCAGCATGAATTTCTTTCTGTTTTTTCGGTTGTTTTTCATGTAAACTCCTAGAACGGCAAATCGCTCAAATCATAGCACCAACTTTGCGGCGGTCTTTCTCTTTCGAAATTGAAAAAAGAAAGATTTAGAGGTTCTTTATACTTTTGCGGATTCTTGATTTTCCACCCAAACAAATTAAATCTATCACCTTTATATTTTTTCAAATCCTCAAATGGAACGCATCCTGCATCAATAATTTTCTGAGCATCGGGGTGAATATCTTTCTTTTCTTTTGGTTCACTAAAAACAAGTTTCTCAAAACCGTTCCATACAAAAAAGCCTGTAATCTTTTTCACCGGGGCCGTTTCATACAGATAAACACATTCAATATTTTCCCGCTTCGGGAAACTTTTTCGCCATTCGATAGTTTTCTTTCCCGAATAAATCAGTTCGGCCCACTTCGGCTTGATAGACAAAATAATGTTCATTTTTCCGAGTCCCCTTTTTTGCAAAGCCATCGCATAAAAGGCTTACAGAAATAAAGAACACTCAATAACACAATCCACGTTGTATGGCATAATAACACGCTCATTTCATCCTTATAAATTATAAAAGTCAGTAATGCAGAATCTAACCACGTAAGTGCTATTATGAGTGCTTTTTTGTCTTTAAGTGTCATTTGTCAGTCTCCGTCATTTTTAAGGCACATAGCATTCCATTGAGGAATGCAACTTCTAACATTCTTACAAAAGGCTCAACACGAACAAAACCATTGCAGCAACGCCGCTCACGATGCCCGTCAATTGATCGTCTTTTATATTAACGTAAATAGAAAAAATCAAACAAAATATTCCTGCAATCATTAAAGCCGTTTTCATTTTTGCTCCTTTATTTTTGTTCTAAATCCTTCCGCGCAATTTTTGCACAATGGGACAAATCCGCGCATATATTTTAAACGATACTCATTACACTGTTTTGTACGCCTACACCACCAACAATTCATACCCACATTCCTTTGTTTACTTACGGGCGGCTGGTTTATCATGTTTTGCGGCTTTTCCTTAAAGACGGCTTCAAGGCTCATGAAGTGCATAAGGCCGCGCATTTGCGCCAGTGCGTCCTCTAGGGCGTTATGTTTCTCGACGTTGCTTTCTGCCTTTTTGATGAACGGGAAAACGGCTTGAAGCGTCCTGTAATCGCGCTGGGACCAAAACGGCCACGGTGTCGCGAGATCGTAAGCGTCAAGATACGCTTTCAAGATGGGGAAATCGAAATCGCTGCCCTTGCTCCACACGGTGAAATCTTTTGCAGACGTGTCGAAATTCTTGTTTACAAAATCGACAAATTCGTTCACAACGTCTTGCGGTCCTTCGGTCGTCCCGGCGAATGCTTCTTTGAGTGTCGCGGTGTCCTGCTTTCGCCACCAATCGAGAGTTTCGGGATCATCGTCAAATCCTTCGTCCTTACTTTTATCGTGGTGAATACGGGCGTAGAAATTGACTTCTAGGCCGTTCTTGTCGATTCCAGCCGCACCGATAGTGAGGATGCAGCATCCGGGGCGTTTCCCCGTCGTTTCAAGGTCAATCATCAGCGTGTTTTTCATTTTAGGATTCTCCCTTTTCATCAAAGTTCATTTCTATTTGGTCAAATTTTGAGGGCTTAAAAAATGCTTCCACATCATCTTTCGAGGGGACAACGGAAATTCTTTCCTTGGAAAAATTCAGCGGCATGGCCATGAGCAAAAGCCCCGGATAAATTGCAATGTGTCCGCTCATGTCATCGCTGCCGTAAAGGTTATACGCGATTGTGCTTGCATCGGTAAGCATGACTTCGAAGGCATAGGCAACCAAGTCGAGAACGCCCAATTGTCCCGGATAGAACACGGCCCCGGTCTTGGAAACGTGTTGCAACTTTTCGGCGGGCGGCACCGTCACCTTCCAATCGGGATAAGGGATAACATCCTTTTCCAATTCCGGCACATGATCCGTGGTGATTATAACGCCGGGACCGAATACTTTAATAAATTCTTCTTTTTTGTCCGCCGAAATCAGCGCATAGCCGTTCACATATTCAATAGCTTGCATATCAGCGTAAAATGCGAGTTCGGGGAGCATTTCAGCGCGTGAAAGGTTTTTCCAATGGTTGAGGTCGAGACAAGCGAGAACGTGGCCGTCCGTGGAGACGGCGTGGCCCGAATTGCGCGCAATCCAAACGCATTGCAATTCGCGGCGCGGTTCGTTCTTTTTGGCCGCAATCTTCTTTCCCATCACCTTGAGGGCCGCTGCGGTCTTTTCGAATGGAGTTTTTTCTTTTGACATTTGTTTTTTTCCTTTTGTTAAAAAAAAAATCACATTTTTTTTATAGCGTTCAATAGCTGCCTTTGCTGCCCCCGTGCCGCAATCGCGGTCATAAAGACGCGCGTCAAAATCCTTTGCATTTTCGGGCAGCCAAACCTTGATGACACGCCCCTTCAAGTAATCGACGTATTCGCTTTTGGATAGCACTTCCTTTGATTCTGCAATCGTCAAGGTCTTCGGGTCATAGTGAAGAATGCCCAAGCCTTGAGGTTTCGAAGCGTCGTAAAGTGCGCTAAGTACTTGTTCGCGTGTCAACCCATCAAACTGAACTATGGTGCTTTCGTTCTGTTGCATTTTAGTAACCTCTTAACGATTTTATAATTCATCAAATGCGCCGCTCCAATCGTCTGCTTTATAACTTTCTTTGTCACCGAGATACAGGCCACTTTTTAAGGCCTCGACGGCCAATCCAGCATACAGGCCAAAGAATCGCTTGAAATCCTTCGTGATTTCTTCCACGTATTCTTCTGGCGTGTCGCCGTCCGCAATCCCTTCATACAAATCGGCATTCACAATATCAATATTGTCTGCGGCCTTTACAATTTTCCAAAGCGACTTGATAAGTTCGAATTTCTGCAAATCTGCTTTCGTCATGGTGCTATCCTCTTGTTTTGGGTGGTTAAAAAAGCCCGTTTTTTCGGTGGCGGGGGCACCTGCTTTGCCGAGCATTCCGCTATGCGGCGGAAAGGATTTTCCATTCTTCGTAGAAATTCACATCGAAGTAATCTACTTTGCTATTGCTCCGATTCCAATTAAAAGAAGAAATGATCTTTGTCATGGCTTCCCAGCGGTCGAAGAACTGTTCCGTGAACATCGGGGCTTCTTCGCGCTTCAACTGCCATCCGTGGCAAATGCTGAACGGGTAGCCGTTGACGTATGTATCATATTTATTTCTAGCCCAAAGAGCCACGGCGCGGCGCTGCTTTTCACCGTCCCATTCGTTCCAAAAAGATACACTAACTTCGCGGCGTTCATCGGGGTCAACCATCCAGCCGCCATGCAAATAGCCGTTGGCATTCACGTCCTCAAGGGCTTCGCGGCATTCCTCGAACGGCTTCACGTCGCCATCCAAGAGACGCACTTTCACGGTGATTTCCACGCACATCGACGCGCAATGCTTCGAAACGGTCACGCCCTTGATGCCGCAAGCCTTGATAATTTCGCGGGCCTTGTCCGGCACGTCATACGCGCTCACGCCGGAATTGCTGCCCTTGTAACCGCCATCCGGGTCAAGGTAGGCATCGACCGTCTTGCAGAAGCACTTCTTCAAGATTTCGGCGCGTTCTGTTTTCACTTCGGAAACCTTGCCGCCAAGAATGTTTTCAACTGTCGAGAGTTCGGCGCGGCCATACCAGCACTTTTTCACGCCGTGCCAGCGGAACTTGATTTCCTTGAGGGCGGCACGGATTTCTTCGGACGGCTTTTCGCCGAAGTAGATTTCCAAGCCGTTATGTTCTTCGTTCTTGATGATTCTGTATTCCATTTTGTTACCTCTTGTTTTTTCGTGGGGCTTTCCCGCTCTCACGTTTCTATATATAGAATTTTATTTTTGCCCGGTAAATAGGTTAAACAAACTTTTTTCAAACTTTTTCAAAAAGTGCCGTTTTTACGCAAATTTAAGCATTTAATTAAATAAATTTTACATTAATAAAAACAAAAAATGTGCGTCGAAAACCCCTAAATGTTTATAGACTGTGAATAGACGTGAATAGACGGTAACCATTTTGCCAGCGGCGGCAAATTGATAGCATCCCGCCCGCGCCGTCGGGATGGTCCAGCGGCCCCGGTTTTCGCGCTTGTGTAATTACACTATGATATAATTTTCCCCGCCATTTTACGGGCTTTCCGTGCGACTTTTTCAAGGTTTACTATTTTTTTATCTAGTTTTTTTCGGGGTTGCGTCCGGGCATCATTTTGTACAAAATAAATAATCTTTTCTGTCAATGGAAAATTTTATATTGCATACAAAAGACATATAAACGAGGAAAACACATGGATAACTTGTCCGTATTCGGTGACATAGGACAAATGATCGGCTACCCGGCAATGCTGCTCATTTTTTGGCTCTATAACAAAGTGAAGGAAATGCAGAAACGTCTTGACAACGGCGAACAAAGATTCCATGAGCAAGAAAAAGAAACGGACGCGGTGAAGGATTCCATGGGGGCGATACGGTCGGACGTTTCATTTATTCGCGGATTCATCGAGGGCAAGAATAGCGTCAACAAAGAGGACGAATAAATTACGCATTCATAGGGGGACCGTATGAAATACGAAATCGAGCAAAAGAACAAGTCGAAGGGAATCTTTACGTGGTATCTGCGCTGGTATGATCCTAAGACGAAGGCCATGCGCTACAAGTCGCTCAAGACCGAGAACCGAAACGAAGCCCACCGCTTACTGCTGCAAAAGAACGGCGAAATGATGGGCGAGGATTGGGCGAAGGCCCCGACGTTCCGCAAGGCGTTCATGGCGTTTCTCGACGACACGGAAATGACGAAAGGCGACGGCTTGACAATACGCAATTACAGGAGCCAACTTTCGCCGCTTGTAAACTTCGCCGACGAATGCGGGCTGCAATCAATCACGGGACTTTCTTTCGACCTCGCAAATGAATTTATATGCAAGTTCAAGGGTTTGAAGCCTAACACAATCGCACAAAAATTGAAGGTGTGCCGCCTTTTCTTCAAGTGGGCTTTCAAGACGTGGGACCTCAAGGCCGAAAATCCTTTTTCGCGCATAAAGTACCCGAAAATACGCAAGAACGAAAAAAGTTTTTGGACCCCGGAGCAAGTCGAAAAAATCCTTGATTCAGAAAAAGACAAGGAGTTCCGCTTCTGCTTCGCGCTCATGGCTTACGCGGGGTTCCGTTTCTTCGAAGCGCAAAAGGCCGTTTGGGGCGATTTCGAGGGCGATTTCATCAAGGTAATGGGTAAGGGCGGGAAGTTCGCCAAAGTGCCCGCATCGGCGAAACTACGCGCCGAAATCGGGCGTTTCTTGGACGGGCAGCAAAGGCCCGATTCCGGGGCCGTGTTTTCGGACCGAGTGACGAACACGGCAACCAATCGGGAAGTAAAGAAGGCGTGTGCCATGGCCGGAATAAAGTACGAAGGCCGCGCCAACTGTCACCGCTTCCGCCACTCGTTCGCATCGAACCTCTTGAGGGGCGGCGCATCTGTTGTCACGACCCAGCGGCTCTTGCGGCACTCCACGCCCATGATTACGTTATCTGTTTATTCGCACGTACTCAAGGAAGATTTGACGGACGCGGTGAACCTTGCGTAAATTTTATATATTTTGTTTCGTCGAAAGGCAGTAAAGTCACGTGCTCTGTCCGATGTAGATACACCACGCGATGGATACGGATTCCCCAGCAACTGCATCTTCTGTCTTGTCCGTCGCTTTCGACAAAAACCCGCCCGGAGAAATCCGGGCGGGCCTTTTTGTTCGGGCGTGCTAACCTTTACTTCTTGGGCGGTTTTTTGCCGCCGGACTTCTTACTTCCGCAAGCCATGATCGGCCTCCTTTTGGTTGATGGTGATACGTTATTCAATATCCATGATTTCGCGTCGGCCAAGTTCGCAATCGTGCAGGGCCAACTTACGCTTGTGCATAAACTTCTCGAACGTGGGCCAATCCACGCGGTTCTTTTTGGGCTTCGCCGTTTCTCTTTTCATGAACGCTTCGATGCTTTCGGTGTTCAGCCTATACCGCTCTGTCCACTCTTTCAGCGCGTTCAAACGCTGCCACATTTCCTTTGCATACAAGGCAAGATAGTATTCGTTTTCAGTAGCAAACACGGTAGGATCATCGCGGTATGCTTCCAGCATCTTCTGTATTCGCTTGTGCGAAAACATCTTATTCGGAATCGCTGCCATTTTAATTTTCCTTTTGAGTTTCCTTTTTCTTGCTGCGATAACCGCGCATATATTCTGTATGCTCCTTGCGCATCTTGTCACCCTTCGCCGGGTCCAGCAAGTCGGCCTTCTTTTTTGCGTTGCGCTTCGCACGGATTTCGTCGTGATGCTCCCAATAATACTTATTTCCACGGGCACGGCGTTTCGCCATTTCGTCCGGGTTGTTCTTAATGACTTCATGATAGTAATTAAGCATGTACGAACGGCGTTTCTCGTTTATTTCTGCCTTATGTTCTTGGAAATACTGTTTTGCAAATTCCCGCTTCTTCTTCTTTTCATCGTTGAACACGACGGGATCGGCGGGTAGCAACTTCCAATAGAAATATCCGTCGCACTTCGGGCAAAACTTGCAGCCGTTGTTCGCGCACTTGCTGCAAGCCGCGTACTTGTTTACCTTGTCCTTATTATCTTTCATACAAATTCGCCTTTATTCACTTCGTATGGCTCTACTTGTCTATCGCGTTCATAGATACTCAAGCCATGCTTTCTTCTGTATTTCTGCGTTGAGTTTAATTGATGGGGGCGGTTGCCGATATGGTGCCAATCGGTCGCAATACGGGGAGTGTCATTTGTCGGGGTTGTCATTATAACTCCCCCAAAAGCATAAGGCCCAATTTATATAAATATACACCTCTCAAATATCTTTTTGGCAATCCTTCAAAAAAACTAACATTTTTATAAAAATGTCTTTTTACTTTGCGCCATTTCTTTTTACCCCAAAATTTTTTGCCATCAATGTTGAACAAATGCGATTCTTTACGGTTATAGCCGCCTTTGCGGTTCGGCTTGAAGTAAATGTCGCAAGTATGTTCATCTGGCAATATTGCAGGACCGACAAGACGAAAAAGCGGCGGTTCGCCTTTATGCCAATCCGGGTGAATAATCGTGTACCAACTAAACTTTTTCATTCTGTTTTTCCTTTTCGATTCGAGCGCATGAACGGCAAATAAAGCCGATCGGAGTAAGTTTGCAATACTTTGTATAACCGCACTTGTCGCAAGCGAGGTAGTCGGGAAATTCCCTTTTATCTTTCATCTTTACTTTTCCAAACTATTTGGAGGTGAAATTCCTTCGCGATCCTTTTCATGTTCTCTACGAAAGCCTTCTGCTTGTCGTTCGGGAAAAATTCAAGTGAAACAAAGTCACCGTTTTGATGCAAAACTGTTTCAAGGTATTTGCCTTTTAGTTCTGCTTTCGTTGCGTCATTGTTCATTTTCACATACCTTTTAAATTTTCAAATTCCTTTTTTGCTTTTCTGTATAAAACGACAAATTTATCAATCCATTTTTCGTAACGTTCTTTTTTGCGGCCATTTTCAAACGGATGGCCAATCCATGCCATCGAATAACGCATTCGGTAAATTCTCGAAATTGCTTTTGCCGCAAGCATACGAAGGTAAGCGTTTTGTTTTTCTAGTTCATTCAGTTTTTCGTATATGCAAGAACGGGCCTTGTATGCTTGGTAATAAGGAACACCGTTAATCCATTCAACGGGCGGCATAAAACACGGATTGCAAAAACCCTTCATTCCAAGTAACTCAAGTTCTTTTTCAGTTTTATTCGGTTCATCACTCATGCTCATTTTCTTACCCTCACCGCTCGCATGGATTTGAAGTCGGAAATATATTTCGATGCAACAGCTATCGCATATTGCGGCCCCTTGACGTGAAATACGGGAACGGATGCCTTCGTGCCGTCCGAACGGACGTAATGCACGATAAAATCGTATAGCTTTACTTTTTCCATCTTTCTTTTCTCCACTTGTCCTTTTCGATGTTGTGCAGATTCTCGAATTTTTTGAACACCATAAAATAATTAATTTGCCTTTTTCTTGAACCTTTTGAAAGATAAACATTTGCAACGCTCATTCCCATGGCCCACCCGCTCAAGGCATGAAGCGCAAGCCGCCGCAAGTAGGCGTTTTCCTTTTGTAACGCGTCACGCTCTGCATTGATTGACGATAATGTTTCGAACGATTCTATAAGCGCGTCGCGCAAATCTTCAATCTTAAAATCCAAATTTATTGGGATGCCTTGCTCCTTAAACTTTTTATCAGCATCAAGAACCTTTTTATAAATTTCTTCAAACTTCATTTATTTACCTCATGCGTGTTGCAAGATTTCGTAACGGTCGTGTTCGGGCTGGATAGCGCAACCGCCCCAAGTGCCGTGAATCTGTCCTATATCGTCGATAATCTTTACAATGCCGATTTTCCCGGTATAGGTAGGTTCACCAACCATTTCAATAATTCGTATAGTGTCACCTATTTGTACGGTCGTTCTCATGTTTCTTCAACTCCTTTTTTTTCATTTCGGAAATCTCTTGGAAAATAGTTTTATCGCCCTTAAATTCATGAACGAATCTTTCAGCGGAAAACATATCGGGCATACCATCTTTAAGCATTGCGCGGAATGCAGAAAATCGCCATTCGAACAAACGCTCTTCTTCTGTCATTTCATTATTTTTCTTGTATTCGGTCAAAGCATGGTCGATAAGAACGAGTTCGCTATAACTGAACTTTATTGTCGCCGTTGTACCTTTGACATGATAATCTTCAATGGCCTGTTTCGGACGATCTACGTTGAATATGTACATTCTTAAACTCCTGTATTATCTTTTTTGCCTTGTCAAGTTACTTTGTTTCACTTGCGCACTCCAAGAAAACTTGTTCGCCATTCTCTTGAAAAATCAAGTCTATATTTGACTTGAACTGTTCAAGGGATATATAGCCCGCATCAAGGGCCGCACGGCGTTCGCTCACCGCCGGATCAATGACTAGGCGGAACCTCAAGGCATAGCACCGAAATTCTTTTTGCGTCATCGTTTCCGCTGCCATCAAGTCAAGGGCAAGGTTCTTTTCGTCAAGAAAACTTTTCACCTCGCTATCCTGCCTAGCCTTTATTTTTTCGGGCGATTCTCCGCACATACTCAAGCATCCGGCAACAAAAAGAAGCACTGCGGCCATTAGGATCATGCAGCCAGCGCATGTATTATTTTGTTTTTTTTGTTCGACGTAATTGTACATAATGATTCCTTTGTTTAAAAAAGTGAATATTGGCCGTTTTCGTCCATCAAAGGCACGGGCACGGGTTCATCCTTCGGGACTTCCACGACCGGGACGGGCACGGGTTCCGGGGCCACCTGCACCGTGGGCGTTGCCGGGTATCTTCCGCCACGCAAGCGGCTCTTGAAGTGCGGCCAAGCGAAGATATAAGCGGGCGTGTACCACGTTTCGGAATAGTCAAGGGCCAGCGCATCGCCACGGCGCACGACGGCGGGAACGCCCAGCAATGACAAGGTAAGATAGGTCATGTGTACGCACCGCGCATCAATGTCGCCGCAATCGACGAAGGCGTTCCAAGCGTAATTTATGCCCGCATCTTTCAGAACGTCGATGGCAGCAACGATAAGACCGCCTGCGCCGCAAGTCGGTTCGGCAATGGTGATCACACGGTCCGGGTCCTCCGCAATTTCGGCCTTTAATTTGTCCTTGTCGAAGTTGACTTCGGCCATGAGGTGCGACACATGGTAAGGCGTGAAGAATTGCCCGGCCTTGTCGCTGCTGGTGCCCGATTCCATGTAGATTTCGCTGGCGAAATCGCGGAACGGAATGTCACCCTTCATGGCCTTGTCAATCCAGCCCATGAACACGCCCAACGCTTCGACAAAAACTTCCAAATCTTCCTTTCGGTACTTCTTGACAATGGAAAGATAACGTTGTTCGTAAGAATCCCGCTCCTTGCCATAATCAACATTATTCCGCACGGCGATAGCGGAAATCTCGAAAAAGTCACGAATGACGGTGTAGTTATCGTGACCTTGAATACGATTGAGGACTTTCGCGATTTCGTTTGTCGAAGACTTCGCCATAAATTAACCTATTGCTTGCTGGTATTTTTCGAGAACGCAATTTTCGATGTGTTCGCGAAGTTCCCGCGTCATCGGCTGGACTAGATGCCGGAAATAATCGCCCTTGAAAAACGGATCGACCGGGTAGCCTACAAAAAGACCGTTCTCGCCTTCCATGATACGAAGCCCGCGAATGTGAAGTTGGTCGTTCAAGACCACAGTTGCAAGCCCTTTCATGTGTCCCATGCTTGGCCCTTCTTGGAATGGAAAGACTTCAACGTGAGTGACCGCAAGGCAGTCGAATTTCTGTTTCTGTTCGTTTGTACTCATTTTGTTACCTCTTGTTTTTGTGGGCTTCATCGCCCTACGTTTCTATATATAGAATTTTATTTTACCCCGGTCAATAGGTTAAACAAACTTTTTTCACAATTTTTCAAAAAGTGCCGTTTTTACGCAAATTTCAGTATTTAATTAAATAAATTTTACATTAACAAAACACAAAAAAAGCATAAAAAATACCCCGGAATCGGTACAAAGGCATCAAAACCGATTCCGGGGCACGGAGCCAGCGCGATAGAGACACAAGACGCGCTGGAAAATCAAGGTGACGGCGGTAAAACAAGAGGTGATAGTTTTAGTGAGGTAACAAAAACCCGCCGCCACCGAATAATTACAAACGGTACAATTCCGAACAAATTAAGGATTTCGCAACCGTCGGATTGAAGAATAGGGGCTTGTACTTTTCGAGTAGTCTTTTTAACTTGTTCGGAACGTTACCCGAATATTGGACGAAAACGTTAGTGCCTTCCGCGTGGACCTCGATAGAAAATCCCGGCGCACTAATTACGAATCCCGTGCCTTTCTGCTCGAATTTCACGCCCTGCATCATCCACCCACTACATAAAGAAAATATTCACGTCACGGTCCATTTCTAGGCCCAATTTAAGCCCGAAAGACTTCGTGCCTACTCCCAGCACATCAAAATCATTTTCGCCCGGATAATTGGCCAAAATGACGTATTCGGAGGTATCATCGGGAACGTAGGTGCGGGCGGCAATCTCCAAGCCTTTCCGGGCATACACGGCAGCGTCATTGGCTTCGTTTCGCTCGCGGGCGTTGTTCACTTTTTTTTGATTCCAAAATTCGTAATCATCCATGCACATTTTCATTTCCTCTTGAGTAAAAAAGTTGCCGGGGAACGCCCCCGGCGGACGGGCTTGTCTAGGGCCGCAATTATTTGCCAATCATTTCGTTTATTTTCGCGACGATTGCCGGGGCAATGTACTTTTCTTTGCGCGACTCTGTAACAAAATATTGCCCTGCATAATGCAGCATATATTCGCCATCGCCCGCAATAGTCCTGCTCCAGCAAGACCCAAAAGAATCTTTGCCAGCGAGAATAATAACATTGCCCGTATCGCTTCCGCGCGGAGCATCGTTAATCTTTACATAATCGGTCTTGCCTTCTGCGAGCAGGCTTTCGATTACTGCCGTTCTATCATCATTCTTTGAAAAACGGCCATGACCTTTGCACTTGCACGGACGGCAATAACCGAAATTCGCAAGTTCTTCGAGAATCTCGATTGTTACGAGAGAAATATAACGCATATCAACGTTATCAGCGCAAAGAAGATATGCTGCCGGGTGATTGTTCTTGAAAGTTTCTAATTTCATTTTGTTACCTCTTGTTTTTCGTGGCGGGTTACCTCCCGCTCACGTTTCTATATATAGAATTTTAAAAACCGCCCGTCAATAGGTTAAACAAACTTTTTTCAAAATTTTTCTAAAAATGCCGTTTTTTGCTCAAAAACGCTTACTTGTTTACACCTTTTTACATTAGTGACCAAGCAAACAGTCATGAATGGCCGTCCTAGCCGCCCGGTGGATGATTGCCAGCCGCACACCTTGACGGGATTTTCCCTGCAAGAAGTGGACCCAAGCCCCGTTGCTCACCTTGATTTCTCGCTTGAGGTCATCTTCCTTGTCGAATAAGTTAAAAAGGTGATCGCATGCAGCAACCAATAATTCGTCATCGGGATAGTGTTTCCTTACCGCTGCAAGTCTTTCTTTACTTTGTCCGATAGCCATTTATCAATCTCCATTTTTATTTTCAAATATAGAAATTTATTTTCATTTATGCAAGTAAATTAAAATACAATATACCCAATAAATTAAACACTTGGGAGGTGAGCGGGGACAATCCGCCCTTACGGAAAAGGACGGAAAGAGAAAACACCCGGTCGGATCGCGGTCTTTATCTCCGGCAAGTACCATTAAGCTACTTGCACAAACGTCGAAACGCCAGCACCACGCAAGGGCGGTGGGAATCATGGCGGTAACGTCCGCGGGTGCTTTTTGAAAAAAGGTAGGAATGCACAAGGACGGTCACGCCCTGCGATTGCCGTTTCTCACCCCGTTTCAAGGTGTGCCGAAAAGTCCGTGCATCGCTGCCATTCCTTCGGCTCGCTCGCCCATTTCGCGCCGCCTTTATTGATTCCGGCGGTGCCCTTGGTCTATTTGTCAAGGTCGGAAAACATCGGCGTTGCCGCCGTTGTTCTTTCAACGTCCCTTCACGGCCTTAATTTGTACGCAACATGCCGTGTCGCTGCGCCACCTGCCGAAGCCCCCTGCCTGCGTCCTGCACCGAAAGGCCCCGGCGGTTTGGACCCGCGCCGCCGCGCAAGATTCAAGCGGTGCGGGGACAAAATAAAAGAACTCCCGTTTGGCACCACCCTTACGAATCGCAAAACTCATAAAGACAAACGGGAGTTCAAAAAATCTTTTATTCTGCTTTGCGAATCAATGGGTGGTGCTAGAAATATAGATTATTTCAAGGCCCCGTCAATAGTTCGGGCATAAAAAATCACAAAAAAATATCGAATAATGGCTCACGAATTGAATATGTCCGGGAAAAGATGTTCTGCGGGCACGTTCAACGCCTTCTCGTATAGCCTTATGGTCGAGAAATGACCGGGGGCCGAGGTTGCCCGTTCGTGCTTCGATAGAGCCTGCTGCGTCACCCCTACCTTCGCCGCAAGTCTGCCTTGACTAAATCCAGCGGTCCGCCGTGCGTTGCGCAAGTTCGTGCGCATCATTGGCCCCCGTTGGTCCTCACTGTGTTTCCAGCAAGCCATTCGTCTAGGTCCTTCTTTCGGTAACGTATAAGCGCCTTTGTAGGTCCATTGCCAATACGTACAAATTGGCAACCCTTGCCGCTGGTCC
>JAFSJF010000064.1 GCA_017439405.1 Bacteroidales bacterium | reverse complement strand
TGGCAAGAGCCTGCAAGTGTATCCCAACCCCGTTGCCGCAGGCGACCTGCTGAACATCGGCATGGCCAACGACGGCAGCGACGTGCGCGTTGAGATTGTGAACGCCCTTGGCGCTGTGGTCTCCGTCGAGAACTCGACGAAAGTCGCCGCCACCTTCAAGGCGCCGAGCGTGCCTGGCATCTATACGGTGCGCATCACCGCCGAAGGCAAGGGCACCTACTGCCGCAAGCTGGTGGTGAGATAAAGTGGATTCATTACCGTTTTCTTCATTTTAGGGCCCGTTGGCATCGCCGACGGGCCTTTTTTTTGCAAAAATTGCCTCAAAATATTGTATTTTTTTTTTTTTTTCTTTTCGGAAATAACAAAAAACATTATCTTTGCGCCGTTTAACGAAACGAAAGTACGGATCATAACAATTCAAAAACATAAGTCTATGAAAAAGGTTTACTTTATCATCACTTTGCTGATGGCATTTGCCATGCATTCCAATGCCCAGCATTGGACACCCGTAACCGGATATGACGAGAACATGGAGGTGACGGGCATTATCGAAATCGACGGAGAGGAACAGACTTCCACCGCCTTGGAGCTGGGTGCTTTTTGCGGCGGCGAATGCCGTGGCAGCGGCAGCCTAGTCTATGAGGCGTTGTTCAACCGTTATTTCCTCTATCTCTCCATCGCCGGCGTGGACGGCGACACGATTACCTTCCGCCTCTACGACGGCTCCATTGGCGAAGAACGTGACCTGATTTGCTCCAATGTGGAGGTTTTCGAGGCCGACAAGAGTCTTGGCGAAGTCCAAGACCCCTATGTGTTCGACTTCGTGACCACCATCGTTTCACACACCATCACAGCCACGGCCAACCCGATGGAGGGTGGTTCGGTTGAAGGCTCGGGCGACTACGACCACGGCACCATTTGCACTCTGACAGCCACAGCCAACGAGGGATATGCCTTCGTCAACTGGACCGAAAACAACGTGCAGGTCTCCGACGAGGCCGTCTTTAGCTTCATGGTGACGGGCGACCGCATCCTTGTGGCCAACTTCACCGATGAGACCGTGTATCACACCATCACCGTGGCTGCCAACCCCGAAGAGGGAGGCTCGGTGACGGGCGGCGGTGAATACGAGTTGGGCACGGAATGCACCGTGACGGCCACGGCCAACGAAGGCTACGCTTTCGAAAACTGGACGGAGAATGGCACGCAGGTCTCGGCTCAGGAGAGCTATACCTTCACCGTGGCGCACGACAGGGACCTCGTGGCCCATTTCGAGCAGCTTTCCGAAGACTACCACTGGCATGTCAATGCGCACATGTACAGCGCCACCATGACCGTCACGGCCATCATCCAGATTGACGGTGTGGAACAGGAAAGGAACACCCTTGAGCTGGGCGCGTTCTGCGGCACGGAGTGTCGTGGCCGCGAGCGTTTGGGCTATCAGGACGGCGCCAGCCGCTATATGCTCTTCCTCACCACATACGGCGAAAACGGCGACGCGCTCACCTTCCGCCTCTACGACCACGAGGCAGGGGAGGAACTCGACCTCTTGAACTATGACGACATGACTTTCAATGGAGGCAGCACGATAGGCTCGCTCACCGCCCCTTACACCTTCAACTTCCTGAGCGAAATGACCTCGCACACCATCACCGCCACGGCCAACCCCGCAGAAGGAGGCACGGTTGAAGGCTCGGGCAGCTATTACTACGGCACCAACTGCACCCTGACGGCCACTGCCAACGAGGGCTACGTGTTCCTCAACTGGACCGAAGGCGAAGAAATCGTCTCGATAGAGTCCACCCTTACCTTCATGGTGACGGGCGACCGCACCCTTGCGGCCAACTTCACCGACGAGACCATCTACCATACCGTTAGCGTCGCGGCTAACCCCGAGGAGGGCGGCAGCGTCGGGGGCGGAGGCGTTTTTGAGCATGGCACGGACGTGACCGTGACGGCCACTGCCAACGATGGATACGTCTTCACCTACTGGTCGGAGGACGGCGTGCAGGTGTCGGCAGAGGCCGAATACACCTTCACCCTCAACACAGACCGCACCCTTGTGGCCAACTTCGAGGAACAGGGCGACTACCACTGGTACGTGAACACCCACCAATATTCCAACACCATGTCCGTGACGGCCATCATCGACGTCGATGGCTACGAGCAGCACACGACCAACCTTGAGTTGGGCGTCTTCTGCGGCTCCGAGTGCCGAGGCCGCCAACGCCCGGCCTATTTCGAGGAGTTCGACCGCTATTTGCTCTATCTCGACATTTACGGCAACGATGGCGATGCCTTCACTTTCCGTCTATACAACCACGTCACGCAAACGGAAATGACGGACTATCTCAACTACAACGAGATTACCTTCCAATCGGGTGCCATCATCGGCGACGCCATCGACCCTTATGTCTTCAACTTCCTGAGCGAAATGACCTCGCACACCATCACCGCCACGGCCAACCCCGCAGAAGGAGGCACGGTTGAAGGCTCAGGCAGCTATTACTACGGCACCAACTGTACCCTGACGGCCACTGCCAACGAGGGCTACGTGTTCCTCAACTGGACCGAAGGCGAAGAAATCGTCTCGATAGAGTCCACTCTTACCTTCATGGTGACGGGCGACCGCACCCTTGCGGCCAACTTCACCGACGAGACCATCTACCATACCGTTAGCGTCGCGGCTAACCCCGAGGAGGGCGGCAGCGTCGGGGGCGGAGGCGATTTTGAGCATGGCACGGACGTGACCGTGACGGCCACCGCCAACGAGGGATACGTCTTCACCTACTGGTCGGAGGACGGCATGCAGGTGTCGGCAGAGGCCGAATACACCTTCACCCTCAACACAGACCGCGACCTCGTGGCCCATTTCGAGGCGGTTTCGGGCGACTACCATTGGTACGTGAACACCCACCAATATCCCAACAACATGTCCGTGACGGCCATCATCGAGATTGACGGCTTGGAGCAGCCGCTATCGACCCTTGAGCTGGGTGCATTCTGCGGCGAAGAGTGCCGTGGCCGCAAGCGTCCGGCCTACCAGGAGATGTTCGGCCGCTATTTGCTCTATCTCGACATTTATGGCATCGATGGCGATACCTTCACATTCCGCCTCTACAACCACCTGACGGAACAGGAATTGACGGCACTCACCAACTTCAACACGATGACTTTCCAAACTGGTGCCATCGTCGGCAACGCCCTCGACCCCTACGTTTTCGACTTCCGCTCCGCAATCACGCAGCACAACATCGTGGCAACGGCCAACCCCGTTGCAGGCGGAACGATTGTTGGCACGGGTTCCTATGATTATGGCAGCACCTGCACCCTGACGGCCACGCCCAACTTGGGGTTCGCCTTCGTGGAATGGACCGAAGATGGCGTCCAGGTCTCCACCGACGCCGAATACGCCTTCATGGTGACAGGCGACCGCACCTTTGTGGCCAACTTCACCGACATGCCCGTCGATTACACTGTAACTTTGACGGCCAACCCCGCCGAGGGTGGCACGGTTAGTGGCGGCGGCACTTTCGTCCAAGGCACGCCAATGACCGTGACAGCCACAGCCAACGAGGGCTATGTTTTCTCCAACTGGACGGAAAACAACACGGTGGTCTCCACAGATGCGTCATACACCTTCACCCTCGCTGGCGACCGCGATCTCGTGGCCAACTTCACCGAGATTTCCAGCGAATACCATTGGTACGTCAATCCGAACCAGTTTGCCGCCAACATGACAATCACAGGTGTCATCTTCATCGATGGCGAGGAGCAAATGAGGCCTGACCTTGAGTTGGGCGTGTTCTGCAACGGCGAGTGCCGTGGACGTGAGCTGCCTCAGTATGAAGTGTTTGTGGATCAATATTTCTACTATCTCACCGCCTATGGTCAGGACGGAGACCAGCTTGAGTTCCGCCTCTACGACCACGCGATGGGGGAGGAGCTTGACCATACCTGCTTCGACCAGATCACTTTCGTCACCAACGGGGACTTTGGCGACCTCTTAACCCCCTATCACTTCAGTTTCATCAGTGCCATCACCACGCACACCATCACCGTGGCCGCCAACCCCGCTGAGGGTGGCACGGTGAGCGGCGGCGGCGAGTTCGACTATGGCACGGAAGTCACCGTGACGGCTACGCCCGCCTTTGGCTTCGCCTTCACCGACTGGGAAGAGGACGGCGAGACGGTCTCCACCGACCTGAGCTATACCTTCATGGTGACGGGCGACCGCACCCTTGTGGCCAACTTCACCGACAGCCCGGTCAACTACACCATCGCCGTGACGGCCAACCCGACCGAGGGTGGCACGGTGAGCGGCGGCGGCGAATACCTGCAAGGCAGCGACTGCACCGTGACGGCCACGCCCGCCGAAGGCTATGTCTTCGTGAACTGGACTGTCAATGGCTCACAAGTCTCGACAGATGCTGAATACACCTTCATCGTTACGGGTAACCGCAACCTTGAAGCTCACTTCGTGGAAATCCCACAAGGCTACCATTGGTATGTGAATCCGCAATTGTATGCCAACAATATCGGCGTTACTGGTATCATCCAGATTGACAGCGTTGTGCAGAATTCACTCTATCTTGAAGTGGGAGCCTTTTGCGGCAACGAATGCCGTGGCCGCGAAAAGCCTCTTGAAATGTTTAGCCCATTCGCCGGACATACAATATACTTGGTGTTCTTGCAGGTTTATGGCGAACAGGGCAACCCGATCACTTTCCGCCTCTACGACCACATCCTCGGCGAGGAACGCGACCTGATCTGCACCAGCTCCTTGGTCTTTACGATAGGGGGTGACACGGGCGACCTCCCCAACCCATACATATTTAACTTCCTGAGTTCCATGCCTTTTGATATTACGGCTACGGCCAATCCAGCGGAAGGTGGCACGGTGAGTGGCGCAGGCACTTACAACATGGGTTCGACCTGCACACTGACGGCCACGGCCAACCCAGGCTACACCTTCGCCAACTGGACTACGGAGGATGGCGTCGTCGTGACCGAAAGCCCCGAGCTGAGCTTCACCGTCACCGAAAACGCCACCTACACGGCCAACTTCACGCAAAACGTCTATGAAATCACGGCTGTGTCAGTCCCCGTCCTCGCGGGCGAAATCACTGGCACGGGCGAATACCACTATGGCGAGACCTGCACCTTGACCATCGTTCCCAGCGTGTTCTATGAATTCATCCATTGGGAGAAGGACGGCATGGAAGTGGCGAACGAGACGAGCTTCAGCTTCATCGTGACCGAGAGCGCCCATTACGTGGCCACCTTCGACTTAAAGGCCGTCACCCAAAACACCCAACTCACCTCAGGCTGGAACTGGTATTCGAGCTACATCGAGATGGACGACATCAACGGCAAGGACTCGCTGGAGATGCAATTGGCCAACCATGGCCTGATGATCAAGTCGCAGAACTCAGGCTACGACTCCTACCTCGATGGTTGGGGCTGGTATGGCTCGCTCGATTCCATCCACAATGAATACATGTATATGGTGAAGGCTTCCGAGCCTTGCGAAATCGGCATCAGCGGCCTCATCGCCAGCGTTGCCGACCATCCCATCACCTTGGGCTACGGACAGTCGTGGATCGGCTATCCCGTCACTTTCAGCATGGGGCTTGCGGATGCTTTCGCGGGTTTCGTACCCTCTTCGGGCGACATCCTGAAGTCGCAAGGCTACGGCTACTCTTCCTATCTTGAAGGCTGGGGCTGGTATGGCTCGCTCAGCACCCTGATGCCTGGCATGGGCGTGATGTACAAGTCGTTGAGTGACGAAGTCATCACCTTCACCTATCCCGACACGCCCACGCAGAGAGACCTGAAGCCCAACATCACTGCCGAACACAACCATTTCGTGCCCAACCTCTTTGCCTATCCCTTCAACATGACCGTCACTGCCGTTGTTGAACTCGACGACCAAGAGCTGCGCGGCGGGAACTACGAATTGGCCGCCTTCGCCAACGGCGAGTGCCGCGGCAGCGCCCGACTGCTCTATGTGGAGCCGCTCGACCGCTACATCGCCTTCCTGACGGTGGCGGGCGAGGAAGCCTTCGAGCTTCGTTTCGGCCTCTATGACGTGACGACGGGCATGGAGTACTTCGACACCGACGCGACCCTGACCTACGCCAACGACGCCAGCATCGGCAGCTTGGAGCAGCCCTTCGTGGTCGGCTTCCGTGGCACGACTGGCTTGAACGAACTCGACACGGCCTTGCAAGTCTATCCCAACCCCGTTGGGCATGGCCAACGCCTGACGCTCGACCTCGCGACGGATGAGGCCGACGTGGTGAGCGTCGAGATCGTCAACGCCATGGGCGCAGTGATAAAGACGTTGCGCGCAACGTCTGTACAGACCATCACCGCACCGGATGCCGCCGGCGTCTATACGCTGCGCATCGTCGCCGAAGGCAAGGGAACCTGCCACCGTAAGCTGATTGTCAGATAATGCGGCCACACCTTATTAATACTTAATTGATGGTCAGCAGAAAAAAGCCAAACAATTGGAAACAACACAATTAACAAATAATTCAATCTAATCAAAACTAATTCAAAATCATTATGTACAAACATTTCAGTTTAAGCAAAAGGTTTTTCGCTATCTTGTTAGCGATGTGCTTCGGCACGGGAATGTCAAGCAGTTTTGCCGCCAGCGAGTGCAACGGCCCTCGTGGCACTGTGGGTGCGCTCAGCGGTGTCTTCTCGACGAGCGACTCCACCATGGTCCACTTCTCGCAAGGCAACCTGCAGTACAGGGCTTCCACCAACACTTGGCGTTTCGCCACAAGCCAGTATGACATCATCGGGCTTGACAACAACAAGGTCTCTGAAACCTACGATGGTTGGATCGACTTGTTCGGATGGGGCACGAGTGGCTACAACCACGGTGCGGTGTGCTACCAGCCGTGGTCGGTTAGTGTTACCGAGGCGAACTACAATGCCTACGGCAACACGGACTACAACCTCTTTGATGAGACCGGAAAGGCCGACTGGGGCTACAACGCCATCAGCAACGGGGGCAACCAAGAGAACAAATGGCACACCCTGACCATCAATGAATGGAACTACATGTTCTTCCAGCGCGAGACCCCTTCGGGTGTCCGCTTCGCCAAGGCTACCGTCAACGGCGTGAAAGGCGTGGTTCTCCTGCCCGACAACTGGGAGGCCGAAACCTTCGAGTTCACGGGCGCCAACAGCAGCTCTACCGAGTATCGCGACAACGAAATCTCCGACGTTGACTGGGAGACCATCCTCGAACCCGCCGGTGCCGTGTTCCTGCCTGCTGCAGGTGGCCGTAACAGCAAAAACGTCTCTGCCTTCAGCACGCTGGGCAACGAGTATCCGAGAGGTTTCTATTGGTCCTCCAACGTGGCCTCCGACTACGGTGCCATGAGGCTCCAATTCACGAGAACCGCACTCAACTGCAACACCGAATTGACTTCCTACCGCTATCAAGGCTATTCGGTGCGCCTTGTTTGCCCTGCCAGCGTTTGCACTGTCTCCGTCTCTGCCGAACCTGAAGAAGGCGGCACGGTAGCCATCAACGGCGAAGCCGTCGCTTCGCAAGTCGTCACCGTGGGCCAGCCCTGCATCCTGACCGCCACGCCCAACCCGGGCTATGTCTTCATGTACTGGACGCTCGAAGACGGCACCATCCTCACCACCAACACGGCTTACACCTTCACGGCGCAGGCCGGCAGGCATTATGTGGCCCACTTCACCGAAGGCGACGGCCAGTACCTGACGCTGAGCACCGGCTACAACTGGGTCAGCACCTTCATCGATATGGAAGGCGCTGAAGGCCTCCAAACCCTCCAGAACGCCCTCGGCGAGAACGGCATGATTATCAAGTCGCAGAGCAATGGCTACAACTCCTACCTTGCCGGCTACGGCTGGTATGGCTCGCTACAGGGTCTCACCAACGGCTTGATGTACCAAATCAAGACCAACGCCGATGTGGAAATCATGCTGTCCGGCGATTTGGCCGAGCCCACCACGCCCATCACCCTCAATCCCGGCCAGACGTGGATCGGCTACCTGCCCTCGGTGCCCATGACCATCCAAGAGGCTTTCGCCAACATCCAGCCCAGAACTGGCGACATGGTGAAGTCGCAAAGCAACGGATACGCATCCTACCTCGAAGGCTTCGGATGGTACGGATCGCTGACCATGCTCTATCCCGGCATGGGCCTCATGTACAAGTCGAACAACACCGAACCTGTGCAATTGGTCTATCCCGATCCCGCCGGAGAATAAGACGGGCTTCGTTTCGAGACAATCCTATTCTAATAAACAAGTATTAATCCTAAATTGAAAAGAGATGAAGAAAATCTTTCTGATTGCAATGTTGATGGCGTTTGGCTGCTATGCCAGCGCTGTCCCCTCCCACGACGGGAGGATCGTGGGGACGCACTGGACTTTCGACAGCCACGCGTTCCCCGACAACATGACCTTCACTGCCGTGCCGCAGTTGAATGGCGAAACCCTGCAGTCGCCCGACCTCGAGGTGGGTGCATTCTGCGGCGACGAGTGCCGTGGCAGCTTCCTGCCCGACTTCTACGCACTGCCATGGGGCGACTTGTACGTTTACCAGATGCAAATCTATGGCGCCAACGGCGACGTCATCACCTTCAAGGTGTATGACCACGCCACGGGCCAAGAGCTTGACGCAGTGTGCGGCACTTCCTACACCTTCTTGGTGAACGCCAACGAGGGCGACCTCGTCAACCCGTATGTGTTCAGCTTCACATCGACGGCGGCCATCACCGCCACGGCCAGTCCCGCCGAGGGCGGCACCGTGGCAGGCGGTGGCGACTTCCCCTATGGCGAACAGTGCACCCTGATGGCCACGGCTAACTATGGCTACACCTTCATTAATTGGACGCTGAACGGCAACGTGGTCTGCACCGACCCGACCTACACCTTCACCGTGGGAGAAGCCGCCGACTACGTGGCCAACTTCGAGCTGAACACCTACACCGTCAGCGTGTCGGCCAACCCCGAAGAGGGTGGCACCGTGACGGGCGGCGGCACCTTTGCCCACGGCTCCGTCTGCACCCTGACGGCCACGGCTAACAGCGAGTTCCTCTTCCACAGCTGGACCACGCCCGACGGCGAGGTGGTCTCCACCGAACCCACCCTCACCTTCACCGTCACCGAAGACGCCACCTTCATCGGCAACTTCGAGTCGGCCTACTACTGGGACGTGAACTCCTACCTGTATGCCAACAACATCACCGTCACCGGTGTCATCGTGATTGACGGCGAGGAACAAAGGACCACCGACTGGGAAATAGGCGCCTTCTGCAACGGCGAGTGCCGTGGCCGCCAAAGACCCGTTTACATGGCCCCCTTCGACCGCTACGTCCTCTTCCTCACCATCTATGGCGACCAAGGCGATGTCATCAACTTCCGCCTCTACAACCACGCCACCGCGAGCGAACTCGACATGGCTTGCGACAACTCGCTGACCTTCGTCGTCGGTGAAATCATCGGCAGCATCCTCGAGCCTTACATCTTCAACTTCACCCCCAACCTCACCCAAACCGACAACCTCACACCGGGCTGGAACTGGTACTCGACCTACATCGACCTGACCGGCACCGACGGCATGGCCATGATGCAGGAAGGTCTCGGCGGCAACGCCCAAACCATCAAGTCGCAGGGCGACGGCTACGCCTCCTACCTCTCCGGCTACGGCTGGTACGGCTCGCTGACCACCATCAACAACAGCCAAACCTACCAGATACGCCTCAACGAGGCCTGCGAACTCCAAATGACAGGCCGCGTGGCCCATCCGGCCGACTTCACCATCACGCTCAACAACGGATGGTCGTGGATCGGCTACCCGACGGCGGCAACGATGACCGTCACGGAGGCCTTCGGCAACCACCAACCTTCCTCGGGCGACATGGTGAAGTCGCAAAGCAACGGCTATGCCTCCTACCTCGAAGGCTTCGGCTGGTACGGCTCGCTGAACACCCTCTACCCGGGCATGGGCATCATGTACAAGTCGAGCAACGTCACCACGCAAACCTTCACCTACCCCGATGCCGCTCCGACGAGAGGCAACACCCCGCAAAACCTCACTGCCGACAACAACCACTGGGTGCCGTGCCTGACGGCCTACCCCGACAACATGAGCGTCATGGCCGTCGTCGAGCTTGAGGGCGTCGAGCTGCGCTCCGAGCAATATGAGCTGGCCGCCTTCGCCAACGGCGAATGCCGTGGCAGCGTCAGGCTCCTCTACGTCGAGCCTATCGACCGCTACGTTGCCTTCCTCACCGTGGCCGGCGACGATGCCGCTGAGCTTCGTTTCGGCCTCTACAACGCCGAGACGGGTGACGTAGAGATGCAAGATCTTGCGTCTCTGCAATACGAGACCAACGCCGTGGTGGGCAGCTTCGAGAGCCTCTACACGGTCAGCTTCCGCGGAACCACCGGCATCGAAGCCCTCAGCCCCCGGCTCGAGGTCTATCCCAACCCCGTCGAGCATGGCAAGACGTTCAGCATCGGCATGGCCGGCGCCAAGGAAGGCACCGTCGTCGTCGAGGTCATCAACGCCATGGGCACCGCGGTAACGACGCGCCGCACCGCTTCGCTGCAGGGCATCACCGCCCCCAATGAGCCGGGTGTCTATACCCTCAGAGTCACCGTCAACGGCACGGAGACGGGCATCCACAAGCTGTTGGTGAGATGACGCAACAAGCGGGAAACGTTGGGATGGGCAAGCCCGTTGCGCATCCCAACGAAGCCCGCATAGGCAATGGGAACGTATAAAAGGAAAAAATTTTGAAAAAAAAACGCTTTTTTTTTCGAACGTATGGATAAATGTTCTATTTTTGCTGCGAAATGCACGTATAGTAGGGCGGAAAAAGGGCGTTGGAACGTGCAAAAAGACGAAGAGAAAAGATGAAACTAATCATTCATAATTAACTAATTAACAACTTAAATCAAACAAAAATGAAAAGATTTTTCTTAGTCAGTTTGTTGATGATGTTTGGCTTCTTTGCCAGCATCGGATCCTTGAAAGCACAGGATCCACACTGGACGTTCAGTACGACAACGTACGAGGCGTACAACTCTTTCAACAGCATCATCTCCATTGATGGAGAAGTTCAATTGGATGCCAATCTCGAACTTGGCGCATTCTGCGGCGAAGAATGCCGTGGAACTTACTTCCCTCCGATGATTTACGATCTGCCTCCGGCGATGGGCGGTACGCGATACATGTACCACTTGCCCGTGTGGGGACAGGAGGGTGATGTAATCACTTTCAAGGTCTATGACCACTCTGCTGAGGCAGAATTGCCCGTTACATGTGGCACCTACACATGGACGGCCGGCGATGACCAAGGCGCTCTTAACGATCCGTATGTCATGGAATTCGCCTCCGCCACTATGTATGACGTTACCGTCACGATCGACCCGACTGGTGCCGGTACGGTGACGGGTGCCGGTGCCATCGTTGAAGGCGAACTCTGCACTTTGACGGCTACCGCCAACCCCGGCTATGCTTTCCAGAACTGGACGATTGGCGAAGAGACCATCACCGAGAATCCCTACAGCTTCACGGTGAATGCAGCCACTGACGTGGTGGCCAACTTCGAGGCTACCGCTTATGTCATCACGGCCTCCATCTACCCCGAAACCGCAGGTAGCGTTTCAGGCGGCGGCTCCTTCAACTATGGTGACGAATGCACCTTGACCTACACTCAGCCTACGGGCTACGACCAGTATTTCGCCTTCGTGGGCTGGACCAAGGACGGCGACTTCGTCTCCTTCGACGACACCTATATGTTCACCGTCACGGAAAGCGCCGAATACGTGGCCGAGTTCTCCTACGACGAGTTCATGGTCCACACCTTCGCCTATCCTACCACTGGTGGTTCGGCCAACATCAACAAGAACAACTTCATGCCTTTTGAGACTGCCGAGCTGACGGCCGAAGCCGCTCCCGGTTGGGTCTTCGATAAGTGGATGAAGGACGACCCGACTACCGGTGTCGAAATCACCCCTCATGAAATGTCATTCTCCTTTGTGGTGAACAATGGCACCGCTGGCGACTACTTTGCAGTGTTCTACCAACCCGAAGAGACCTACACCATCACCGCTACTGCCGATCCTGAAGAGGGCGGTACCGTGACTGGCGCTGGCGAATATGGCTCTGGTGCCCAATGCACCCTGACGGCCACCCCCAACGAGGGCTACGACTTCCTCTATTGGACTGTCGATGGCAATACGTTTGAAGGCAACGACAACGCCCAAATCAACATCACCGTGGCTGCCAATGCCGAATATGTGGCTCACTTCGAGCAACACACCTACATGATCACCACCAGCGTCAATCCTACCGATGCCGGTACTGCTGAAGGCGCAGGCGGCTATACCTATGGCCAAACCGCTTCCCTCACTGCCACGGCCAACGATGGCTATGTCTTCGTGAACTGGACGCTGAACGATGTCGTGGTCTCCACGGAAGCCACCTACAGCTTTGTAGTGAACAGCGAAGATCAGGTTGGCAACTATGTCGCCAACTTCGAAGAAGGCTGCCATGTTGTGATCAACATCACTGGCGGCGCCGGCGAGGTCATCGGTGCCGGTACCTACAGCATCGGCGACGTTGTTACTTTCCAATACATCCCTGCCGACGACTGCGAAGTGTTCGACTACTGGGTGATTGGTGGTGACCAGATTACCGACAACCCCTACAACTATCCCATCACCAGCTTGGATGAGCTGGATGTCCAAGTGATTGTCCACACCGCTGGACCTTACAACATCGTTGTCTATTCCTATGAGACCCAAAACGGCGAGGTGACCGGCGGCGGTTCCTACATGTGCGGCGAAGAGTGCACCGTGATTGCCACCCCCGGTGACGGCTGGGTGTTCATCAACTGGACTCTGAACGGCGAAGTGGTTTCCACCGAAATGATGTACACGTTCACCGTGAGCGAGAGCGCCACCTACGTGGCCAACTTCGTGGAAGGCTTGATGGTCACGGCTGCTTGCGAGCCTGACTTTGCCGGTACCATCACGGGTGCTGGTGTCTATGGCGCTGGCGAATCCTGCACGCTGACCGTGACCGAAACCGACCCCGCCCACTACCAGTTTGCCTGGTGGAGCGTTGACGGTATCCCGGTCTCCTATGACTATGACTACACCTTCACGGTGACTGAAAGCGTTACCGTTGTGGCCGAGTTCATCTATGACGAGTACAATATCACCACTACGGCCAACCCGAGCTATGCCGGTACGACCGAAGGCGACGGCACCTTCCTGTGGAACGAGGAGTGCACGATTTCCGCTACTGGTGCGCAGAACTACTACTTCCAGAACTGGACGTTGAACGGCGGCGTGGTTTCGACCGACAACCCGTACACCTTCAATGTGATTGAGGCTGGCGACTATGTGGCCAACTTCGTCCTTGGCGACTCCCACATCACCGTTGAAATCAATGGTGTCGTTGAAGAGTATTACGTCAACGCCGGCGAGGAATTCACGACTTCTGTCGCCACTCCTGAGGAAGGCTATCACTTCGTGAACTGGACTGCCGACGGCGTGGTGGTTTCGACCGACAACCCGTACACCTTCACGGTGAATGGCGATGTCAACCTCGTTGCCAACTTCGCCCTGAACCTCTACTATGTGCACGTGAATGTGGAGCCTAACGCCACTTACGGCTATGTCGAGGGCTACATCCCCGGCGGTTACTACCTGCACGGACACCAGTGCATCCTGCACGCCGTTGCCAACGCTGGCTACAGCTTCAGCCACTGGACCAAGGACGGTGTGGTGGTCTCCTACGATGAGGACTACAGATTCGTTGTGACGGCTGAGACCTTCATGGTGGCTCACTTCACCCAAGATACCTATCTCATCACTGCCACGTCCAATCCTTACGGCGCTGGTAGCATCAACGGTGTCGGCAACTTCAGCTACGGCCAAACATGCACCCTCGTCGCCACTGCCAACTCGGGTTACACCTTCTTGAATTGGACCAAGGACGGCGAAGTGGTCGCCACCACCGCTACCTACGGCTTCACCGTCGAAGAGTCAGCCGTTTACGTGGCCAACTTCACGCAGAACACCTACACCATCACGGTGGCTGCCAACCCTGCCGAAGCTGCTTACGTGTTCATCCAGAACGGACAGAACGGCCAGTTCGTCTATGGCCAGAGCTGCACGCTGAGAGTGGCCACGCCTAACCCGGGCTACACCTTCGTGAACTGGACGCTGAACGGCACCGTGGTTTCGACCGAACCCACCTACACCTTCACCGTGACCGGCAACGCCAACTACATTGCCAACTTCACGGTTGAGACCTTCGTCATCACGGCTTCCGCCACTCCCACCATCGGTGGTACTGTCAGCGGCGCTGGCGAGTTCAACTACGGCGAAAGCTGCACCTTGACCGCCACTCCTCGCAACGGTTACACCTTCCTGAGATGGCTGAAGAACGGTCAGGTTGTCTCCCTCGAGGCCACCTACACCTTCAACGTGTATGAGAACGCCTACTATGTGGCCCAGTTCACCAGCCGTTCCGTCCATATCATGGCCTCCATCTCCATCCGCGAGGAAGGCGGCGTGATTTATGGCGCCGGCGACTATGAGGAAGGCGAGACCGTGACGATGAACGTCATCCCTGCCCAAGGCTATGAATTTGTCGAATGGCTTGAAGACGGCAAACCGTTCACCACTGAGCAGCAGTTCAGCTTCGTGGCCGAGTATGACCGCACCTTCGTGGCCGTCGTGAGACAAGTCACTGGCATCAACGAGAACAGCGTCATGGTTTCGGTTTACCCGAACCCCGCAGTGAACGAACTGACGGTTTCGACCGACCAAGCCGAATATCAGCTTGACATCTTCACCATCACTGGTGCCCTTGTCCGCACGATCAGCAACTGCTCCAACGACACTCGTATTGATGTTCAAGACCTCACCTCCGGTTCCTACATCATTCGCCTGACCAACGGCAATGTTGTCGAGACCAGAAGATTCGTCAAGAAATAAGACGAGTTAGCTCGAAACGAAAAGGCCAGCGGGTTTCCGCTGGCCTTTTTTCATGCCCTGCAAAGAAAACTCATTCTTGGTAATAGACCCTTTTCACGCGTTGCGACACCCGTGTCAGGATTTCGTAGGGAATCGTTTGGCAGGCACGGGCGATGTCGTTGATGTCGTGTTCGGCGTCGAAGATTACCACGGTGTCGCCTTCCGAGGCTTCCACGTCAGTCAAATCGACCATGCACATGTCCATGCAAATGTCGCCGACGACCTTCACGGCCTGTCCATGGACGAAAAACGTGCAGTTGCCATTGCCCAAGAGCCGCGAGAGTCCGTCGGCATAGCCGATGGGCACGATGCCGATGCGCATGTCGCGCTCGGCGCGTCCGTGGCGGTTGTAGCCGATGCTGTCGCCGGCAGGGATGCGCTTGATTTGGTTGATGGTCGTCTTCAGCGAGACGACCGTCTGCAAGGCGTTTCGGTCGGCTTCGCAAGTGGGTACGCCGTACAAGCCGATGCCTAACCGCACCATGTCGAACTGGTATTTGGGGAAACGCGAGATGCCGGCCGTGTTGAGGATGTGGCGCAAGGCCTGCGGGAAGGCTTCGGCAATCATCTGGCTTCCCTCCTCGAATTGGTGTATTTGGCTTAAGGTGAACTCGTCTTCGGCGGGATTGTCGGCGGTGGCCAAGTGCGAGAAGACACTTCTCACGTTGAGCTTGGGGTTGGCCTTGATTCGCTTGATGAGTTCGGGAAGCTCGTCTTTCGAGAAGCCCAAACGGTGCATCCCTGTGTCCAACTTGATGTGGACATTGATGGGGTGCGACTCGGGCAAGGCGAAGTTGTTTACGGACTTTTCGATGAACGACAGGTTGCGGAAGCTGAACACCTCCGGCTCAAGGTGGTATTTGATGATGTTGTCGTAGCTGTTTGCCTCGGGGCTCATCACCATGATGGGCAGGTTGATGCCTGCGCGGCGCAGCTCGACGCCTTCGTCGGCAAAGGCCACCGTCAGGTAATCGACGTTGTGGAACTGGAGTACGTTGGATACCTCGAGGTTGCCGCTGCCATAGCCGAAGGCTTTCACCATGACCATCAGCTTGGTCGTGGGCTTGATCTTGGAGCGGAAGTGGTTGAGGTTGCCGACCAAGTGGTTGAAGTTGATTTCGAGTACGGTCTCGTGCGCCTTTTCCTGCAACTCAAGCCCGATTTGCTCGAATTCGAAAGCTCGTGCACCCTTCAGCAGGATGGTTTGGTTGTTGAACTTCGAGAACGGGAATTGGGTGAGGAATTCGGGTACGTTCTTGTAGAAATAGGCCTCCATGTCGAACTTGTTGGCCTGCCGCGAGATGCTTTCGCCGATGCCGACGAGCATATCGACCTGCTTGCTCTTGAGCAGTTGCCCGATTTCGCTGTAAAGATCGATTTCGTTGCGTCCGCTTTGGAGGATGTCCGAGAGGATGACGACATTGCGCTGGTGTTGTTGCTGCTGCTTCATCACGTCCAAGGCGATGGACAACGAGTTGACGTCGGAGTTGTAGTAGTCGTTGATGAGGGTGCAGTTGTTCACGCCCGCCTTGATTTCGAGGCGCATGGCGATGGAAGTCAACGACTTGAGCCGTTCCGCGATGGTTTCGGGTTCCATTTTCGTCAGCAACCCGATGGCGATGCAGTGGATAGCGTTCTCGGTGGAGGCATCGTCGGCAAAAGGAATGGCAAACGACAGGTCTTCCGATTTGTAGACGCATTCGATGTCGGTGGCTTTCTCGTTTTTGGCCACTGACTTGACGAAAAGGTCGGCCTCCTCGAACTTGCGGCTCCATGTGAACAGTTTCACCTTCTCGGCGAGGTTGGAGCGTATGATGACTTGCTGGATTTCAGGATAGTCCATGCAATAGACCATGTGTTCGGCCTTGGTGAACAGGTTGAGTTTCTCGCCGGCCTTTTGGGCGCGGCTGATGAAGTTTTCGTCATGGGCTTGCCCGATGTTGGTGAACACGCCGATGGTGGGTCGGATGATGTCTTGCAGGGCCATCATCTCATCGAGTTGGGAGATGCCCGCCTCGAAGATGCCGAGGTTGTAGCTGTCGTTCATCTGCCAAACGGAGAGTGGCACGCCGACTTGCGAGTTGTAGCTCTTCGGGCTGCGCACGATGTTGTAGTCGGGGCTAAGCATCTGGAACAGCCATTCCTTGACGATGGTCTTGCCGTTGCTTCCTGTGATGCCGATGACGGGAAAACCGAATTGCTTGCGGTGGTGCGACGCCAATGCCTGCAGGGCTTTCAGCGTGTTGGGCACGATGATGAAGGCTGCCTCAGGGCAGGCGTTTTCGGGCATTCGGCTGACCACGAAGGCGCGGACGCCTTTCTCGTAAAGTTCGTTGACATACTTGTGGCCGTCGTTTCGGGTGCTGGAAATGGCGAAAAACAAGGTGTTTTCTGGGGTGATCAGTTGGCGGCTGTCGATAAGCAGGTCGCAAACCTGACGCTCGGCGGGGTTGCCGGCAAGCTGTCCGTCCACGATTCCGGCGACTTGATCCAAGGAATAAGACTGGTGTTGCATGGAATGAGTTAAAAACTGGCGCAAAGGTAAGCCTTTTTCAAAAAAACGCTACCTTTGCACGACAAAAAAACTTGCCATGTCCATCAAGCAACACATTCCCAACGCCATCACTTGCGGAAACCTTGTCTCGGGTTGCCTTTCCATATTGTTTCTCAGCCTCGATATGCCCGTCAAGGCGGCTGTCATGGTGTTCGTAGCCGGCCTTTTCGATTTCCTCGACGGTTTCGCGGCGCGTTTGCTCCATGCCCATTCGCCCATCGGTGCCGACTTGGACTCGCTTTCCGATGTTGTCTCCTTTGGCGTGGCCCCCGGGTTTGTCATGCATTGGTTGATGTGCCGCTCCTACGACCTGCCTTCGCTGTCGTGGCTCGGTGTAAGCGTGTTGCCTTGTGCGGCGTTTCTGCTGCCTGTGTTTTCGGCCATTCGCTTGGCCAAGTTCAACATCGACGACACGCAAAAGACCCTGTTTCGTGGCCTTCCTGCGCCCGGTATGGCCATCTTTGTCGCTTCGTTGCCGTTGATGTTGGCCCAAACGCGTCATCTCACCGACGGTGCGATGGGCTATTGGGTATGCCTGGGCATCACGCTTGTCTTCTCTTTCCTGATGGTGAGCCGTCGGCGCTTCTTCTCGTTTAAGATGAAGTCGGTGAGGTGGAAAGGCAACGAGTTGCGGTGGGTTTTCCTTGCCGTTGCAGTGGCGGCTGTAGCGGTGTTCAGGCTTTTGGCCTTGCCTTTCGTGATGGTGCTTTACGTCTTGCTTTCCATCCTCTTTGCGGACAGGATGGAGTAGGGGATGTGTCGGGAGACTTACTTGCCCCTTCCCTGAATGACAATCAAAACGGTGTAGATCAGGATTTTGATGTCCAAGGCAAGGCTGACGTTCTCGATATAAAGTACGTCGTATTTCAGGCGTTCGACCATCTCATCGACGTTTTCGGCGTAGCCGTATTTCACCTCGCCCCAGCTCGTGATGCCGGGCTTCACCATCAGCAGGAGACGGTAATAGGGAGCCTTTTCCACAATCTTGTCGATGAAATACTGCCGCTCGGGGCGGTAGCCAACCAGCGACATGTCACCTTTCAGCACCGTCCAGAACTGCGGAATCTCGTCCAAGCGCACTTTTCGCATGAATTTGCCGAATTTGGTGATGCGCGGGTCGTCGTCGCTCGAAAGCTGCGGCGTTCCGTTCGATTCGGCATCGACCCTCATGCTGCGGAACTTGGCCATGCTGAACGGCTTGCCGCCCTTGCCGATGCGTTCCTGAACGTAGAAAACAGGGCCTTTCGAGGTGGCCTTCACGATGATGGCGCAGGCTAAAAAC
The DNA here is from genome assembly GCA_017439405.1 of Bacteroidales bacterium. GTDB lineage: Bacteria > Bacteroidota > Bacteroidia > Bacteroidales > F082 > Limimorpha. The sequence continues at coordinate 42,475 of JAFSJF010000064.1, read as the reverse complement.
ACGGGTGAGAGTACGATCAAGGCCAAGGCCGAGGCCACGATGTCGAAGGCACGCTTGACCACCCTTTGCCAAACGGGCATCAGCTCAGGTGTGACTTGCACCAAAGGCGCCTGCCAGATGGCCGACTGCTTGACGGTGCCGAACACCAAGTCCTGCATGGCGGGGATGATTTTCACGTTGGTTTGGTCGGCAACGGAAAGCAAGACGCTCATGGCCTGCGTCTCCGACCGCTCGATGGCGATGATGACCTCTTCAATGGCATTCTCCCTCACAATCCTTCCTATGTCGTGATATGAGCCAAGATGCGGCAAAAACTCCGCCAACTTGTATTCCGACTGGTCATAGACGTTGACGAAGCCGATCATCCGTCGCCCCGAAGGCTTCACTTCCTCCTCGATTTCCTTGAAGATGGCGCAGGCGTTGTCGTTGCTGCCAACGATGAGCGTGTTGAACCCAATCCGCTTGCTCCTGATCCTCGAAATCACCGTCGTCGTGATGATGAGACGCGGAATATAGGTCAGGAGGAATTGGAAAACGAACAACGCGATAAAAGACTGGTAATAAGACTTGTATGTTATCACCTCGTCATCAAGGAGAACCACGAAAAAGAGGATGACCACACCGAGCAGGGTGATGAAGAAGGTCTGGCCGAGTTCTTTCAAACGCGACTTGAAATACACCTTTTCGTAGGCTCCCGTGACGGCATGGAGCAGCAGCCAGCAAATGGGGATGATCATCACGCCGAGCCAGAAGCTGGTGGTGCCTAATGAATAGGTGATGCGGTCCCAATAGTTGATGTATAGGTCTTCGTGCGTCTTGCGGAAGAAGTAGAACAGTGTCCAAGCCAGGATGAAGGCGACCCAATCGACGAGGACATACAATGAAGTCAGTTTCTTCTTGTTCATTGGCGGTAGAGCACTTTCAGGTTGTCGAAATAGTAGTATCTCCACTTGTTGGGATGCACGTAGTCAGGCTGCTCGTAATCAGGATGGATGCTCAGGTCGGAAGTGAGATAGACCTTGAAGAAGCTCGCCGACTCGTGTTCGTGCATCAGCTTGCCGAGGTTGATGTAGATTTTCTTCCACTTCTGTGGCACGTCGTGCCCGGTGTCGGTGGGCACCACCTTCACCAGGGGCCATTGCACCTGTGTGTTGTTCTCGCGATAGATGATGCCGACGAAGATGGTGTCGTTGGTCTTGTAGTCCATCTCCAGGTAAAGGGGCTTCTCGCCCAACAGTCCGGTGTGGCAGGTCAGCTCGTCGGCGGTGGCCACGGTGAAGTCCAGCGAGTCGGGGGGTAGCACCACCTTGCCCGAGTAGTAGGAATTGACAGAGCGCCAGGCTTCGTTGCCCGAAACGCGCATGATGCTGGTGTCGCTTTGCGAAGTGGGCAACAGGGCGTTCCCTGTCTCGAAATCCTCCATCCAGCCTACCATGACACCCTCGCCGATAGGATAGTAGTTGATGACGGGATTGATTGTCACGGTGCTGTCTTCCACCAAATCCAGGCCTTCGTAAACCATTGGGCTATAGAACGAATAGGGCCCACGCGAGCCACTGATGCCGTCCATGCAGATGCCACCATAGACGCTCACCTTGTGCTTGCCCTTTTTCAGGACGGGGAAGGTGGCGGGCAACTCGAATGTGCCGATGATTTGGTCGTCAACGTAAACCCATGCATCGGTGATGTTGGCGGTGTTGGCGCCGTAGGTGTAATAGTCGCCCTCCACCGCAATCGAATCGATGTGGATGTAGGCGGGGACGGTCTGCGAGCCTTTGAATTTCTGGCACGAAGCGAGAGCCACGGCCAGCAAAGTGCAACACAAAAGGGAAAAGGTGTGACGTTTGGTCATAGCGAGCGATTTGTATAGGAAACGGTCAAAGGGGCAATATATTGTTTGCCTGTCGTTTTATTTCTTCACCTTCGCGCTCGACTCGCCTACGGCATCCAAGATGCGGTAGGCCAATTGCAGCACATTGATGCCATCGTCGATGCTGACGGTCGGGGTGGTGTTGTGCACGATGGCGCCATAGAAGCTTTCCAATTCGGTCTTAATTGCGTTAATCGGTTGGATTTCAGGTATTTCAAAGGTGATTTGCTTTTCTTTGCCATCGGCCAAGGTGAGGTTGATCGAGAGCGGGTTGCTGTCGTCCACGCCATCGTGGATGCGGAAGATTTCGGCCTTCTTGTTCAAGAAGTCGATGGTGATGTAGGCGTCTTTCTGGAAGATGCGGGTCTTGCGCATGTTCTTCATCGACAGGCGCGAAGCCGTTAGGTTGGCCACCGCTCCGTTCCCGAACTCGATGCGCACGTTGGTGATGTCGGGCGTAGGGCTGACGATGCTCACGCCGCTTGCGCTGATGTGCGACACGCGTGACTTGACGATGCTGAGCAAGATGTCAAGGTCGTGTACCATGAGGTCAAGGACGACAGGCACGTCCGTGCCGCGTGGGTTGAATTGCGCCAGGCGGTGCGCCTCGATGAAGAGCGGCTCGCCGATGAACGGTCCGGCGGCGATGAAAGCAGGGTTGAAACGCTCCACATGCCCCACCTGCACCTTTACGCCCGCTTCGTCGGCCAGCTTCTTCAGCTCATTGGCCTCTTCGGGCGTGGCCACGATGGGCTTTTCGATGAAGACATGCCTGCGCTTCTGCAAGGCTCGCAATGCGCATTCGAAGTGGCGGATGGTCGGCGTGACGATGTCCACCACATCCACTGCATCAATCAGTGAATCAATGGAATCGAAACATTTCACATTCATTTCGGCCTCCACCTGACGTGCAGTCTCTTCGATAGGGTCGTAAAAGCCCACCAAGTCGTATTCTTTGATTTGTTTGATGCAGTCGAGATGGATCTTGCCCAAATGTCCTGCACCTAAAACACCGATTTTCAGCATAATATGACAATTTAGACCGTTGGCACTTCGACAAACTCAAGTACCAGTTTGAAAAATTTCTGCAAAAATAGTTCTTTTATCGTTAGGTTTGCCGTAATTTCGCGCCACAATTGACTAAAATGAACACCCACTTGGAAGACAACTACCGCCACAAAGGCCTGCGCAAGCAACTCGTTGACGCGCTGCGCGACAAGGGCATCGATGATGAGGTCGTCCTCGCGGCCATCAAAGAGGTGCCACGCCATGTGTTTCTCGACTCCTCCTTTGTCGAACTTGCCTATCAGGACAAGGCTTTCCCCATTGGCTCGGGACAGACCATCTCGCAGCCTTCAACCGTGGCTTTCCAGACCCAACTTTTGGGACTTGAGAAAGGCATGAAGGTGCTCGAAATCGGCACGGGATCGGGCTATCAGGCCTGCGTCCTGGCCGCGATGGGTGCCAAGGTGTTCAGCATCGAGCGGCAGCGCAACCTCTATTTCAAGACCAAGGAAGTCCTCGAACAGCTGCCTTTCCGCGTGAAGACATTTCTCGGCGACGGTTTCGAGGGACTGCCCACATACGCCCCCTTCGACCGCGTCATCATCACGGCGGGCGCCCCCACGCTGCCGGAAACGCTTATCGCACAAATGAAAACCGGCGGCATCATGGTCATCCCCATGGATCATGCCGACAGTGAAGGACAAACCATGTTGAGAATAAAGAAGTTGGAGGATGGGTCGCTCAAAACGGAGGAATTCGGCAACTTCAAGTTCGTCCCGATGCTGAAGGAGCTGGGGCGGGATTGATGAGCTGTTTTGGATTTGGGTCCCTACAATACCAACCCAAAAAAGCCAAGGAGACATCCCCTTGGCTTTATTGCATTTTCAGAATGATGCTTGTTTATTCGGCAGGTGCTTCTGCAGGAGCCTGTGTTTCTGCTGCGGGAACCTCCGTGGCGGGAGCGCTTGGCACCATGTTCTCGATTTGCTGACGCATCTCGGTGTCGAAAGAGTCGCCGGTCCTGACATTCTTTGGGATGGTAATGCTCGATAGGAGACAGAGAACCACCAAGATTGCCGCCATGCTCCACGTGGCTTTTTCAAGGAAATCGGTCGTCTGGCGCACGCCCATCATTTGGTTGGCGCCTCCGAAATTGGAAACCAAGCCACCACCTTTTGAGTTTTGGACGAGAACGACCAACCCTAATAACACGCTGACAATCAGAATTAAAATGACAAAAAATGTGTACATGTTCTATAGGTTTTATGTTTGACTTTCTTTTAGACGTTCGATTTGGGCTGCAAAAATACTATTTTTTTCTGGATATTTCACGCTTAATTTTTCATAAATTGAAATTGCCTTCTCAAAATAGCCCTGTTTCTCATAGATTTTGGCCAAGGTTTCACTGACGATGTTCTCTTGGTCGGTGATGCTGTTTTGCGCTACGGAGATGGGATTGTAGAACTCGGCCTTGGGTCGCGAGATGCTTGGGTTCTCCAGTATAAATTTGTCTATCAACTCTTTACGAGAAAGTTTCTTTGGCTCTTCGGACTCCTTTTCCTTGCGTTGCTTTTCTGCCTCGATTTCCTTCAGGCGGTTTGCGATGATGGCTTTCAGTTCGTCGAGCGACTTGCGTTTTTCCTCCACAAGGGCCATCTCCGCCGAGAGTTGCTCGTGGCTGCTGCTGAGGTCGATTTCGGGGATGATGAACACCTTTTCGCGGATGATGCCATTGGTCGTTTCTTCCTGTGGCTCGATAGGCTCGATGCGCGAGAATACGTTGTCGGCGGGGACAAACTCGTCGGGCAGGGCGCCGATTTCCGGCTCGCTTTCAAGGCGGTGGCGTGCGATGACGGAAAACAGTCGCAGCTTGTCGCGGTTGGGAACTGTCGCGGCGGCGCGTTTCAACTGCTGCTCGTAGCGATTGTCGCTGGTGTTTTGGTAGGCAATGGCCAAAAGTGCCTGTCCGACAGCGAAATAGGGATAGTCGGCTACCAAGTTTTCCACCTCCTTGACGGCCTCGCCTTTCATCCGCTCAGGCATTTTTATGTATCCTATCAGTTGTTTGCTGTCCATCGTTTCAGATGAAAGTTGTCAGTTATCAGTTGCCAGTTATTCTGCACATTCTACATTCTTAATTCTGCATTCTGCACATTCTACATTCTACATTCTTAATTCTGCATTCTGCACATTCTACATTCTACATTCTTAATTCTGCATTCTGCATTTTCAACTACCAGTTAACTAGCGCCTTGTTGAATATGTCCTCCACCAATGCCTCGATGATGGTCGCGGTGAGGCTTTGCTGCACGGCGTTGAGGTCTTGGTCGCTGGGGTAGTCTTCGTAATGCGAGAAGTTTTGCTCGAAGTCCTTCGTCTCGTCGAAACGGTTGCTGAAACGCACTTTCACCGTGACGGTCAGGCGGTTCATGGCGGCGGTCTGTCCCGATGTGATGGCCACAGGTGTTGTCCTGTAGTCGGTGATTTCACCTTCAAAGGCAATGTCGCCCCCTGATTCCACCATGTCCAAGGTGGTCTGGTTGGTCATGGCGTCGCGCAATGCGTTGGTGAAGTCGTTGCTCAACATGGGATTGACGAGTTGGGCGTGGTTGGGGAAATAGTCGACCGAGACGGTCTTGGCCTCGGCGGGAATCGACGCGCCCGAGAAGGAATACACGCCGCAATCGTGGCAAACGAAGGCCAAAGCCAACACCAAAACCGCTATCTTCGCCCGTATTCTCATAGGTCTATGCCGTATTCGTTGATTTTCCTGTACAAGGTTCTCTCGCTGATGCCCAAGGCCTTGGCTGCATCCTTGCGCTTGCCGCGATGGGTCTCCAACGCTCTGATAATCATTTCTTTCTCGTGATGTTCGAGAGAGAGCGTTTCGGGCATCGCGGTCGTTGAGCCTGTCGAAACGGCACCATTATGGGAATCCTCGGCGGGAACAAACTCGGCGTATTCCTGCTCATGTGCTTCGGGTTCGTCGTGGCTCACGCGGGTCACCACCGTGTCGCCGATTTGGGTGACGGCTGCGGGCTGCATGTATGTTTGTTCCATCGGGCGACCGCCGCTCATGTTGTTCACCTGCGCCCGCAGTTCGGCGATGTCTTTCTTCATGTCGAACAAGACGCGGTAGAGCAGGTCGCGCTCACTCATGCCGTCGGGCGTGTCCTCGCGGGGAAGCAGCATGGGAAGGTTGCTTATCACCCTGTTAGGCAGATACTTGGCCAAGGTTTCCGCCGCAATGTTGCGCTCGGTTTCCATGATGGAAATCTGTTCCGTGACGTTCTTCAGCTGGCGCACGTTGCCGTCCCAGCGGTAGTTTGCCAACATCTGCGTCGCTTCGTCGCTCAAAGTGATGGACGGGATGTGGCTGCGCTCGGCAAAGTCGGCGGCAAACTTCCTGAATAGCAGCGGGATGTCGGCCTTCCTTTCGCGCAAGGCGGGGATGTGGATCGGGATGGTGTTCAGCCTGTAATACAGGTCCTCGCGGAACCGCCCGCGCTCGATGGCCAAAGGCAGGTTGACATTGGTGGCGGCCACGATCCTGACGTCGGTCTTCATCACCTTGTTGCCGCCCACGCGGATGAACTCGCCGTTTTCGAGCACGCGCAAAAGCCTGGCTTGGGTGGAAAGCGGCAGCTCGCCGACCTCGTCCAAAAACAGTGTGCCTTTGTCGGCAATCTCGAAGTAGCCCTTGCGCTCGTTAACGGCGCCTGTGAACGAGCCTTTTTCGTGGCCAAACAGCTCAGAGTCAATTGTTCCCTCGGGGATGGCGCCGCAGTTCACGGCGAAATATTGGCCGTGCTTGCGGGCGCTGTTTTGGTGGATGATCTTCGGGAACACGTCCTTGCCCGTGCCGCTCTCGCCCGTGATGAGCACGGTGAGGTCGGTGGCGGCCACCTGCGCGGCGATGCCGATGGCGCGGTCAAGCTCAGGGTCGGTGCCGATGATGCCGAAAGTCCTTTTTATTGATTGTACGTCCATGGTTTCGGTGAATTAAGAATTAAGAATGATGAATGTAGAATTTCGCGATGCACAGTTGTCTTTGCCCTAATTCTGCATTCTACATTCTGCATTCTGCATTCTACATTCTGCATTCTACATTCTGCATTCTACATTCTACATTCTACATTCTGCATTCTACATTATCTAAGAACTCCTCCCAACTGCTGTTCAAACGCACCCTGAATCTTCCCCATCGTCTTCTCGATCACCTTGTCGGTGAGGGTAGTGGTGGGCGACATCAATATGAAACTCATGGCATATTGTTTCTTGCCTGCGGGAATCTTATCGCCTTCATACACGTCGAAGAGGCTCATGGATTGCAGGATCTTGTTTTCCGCGCTCATGGCGACCTTCTTCACCGCCTCGAAGGTGACGCCCTTGTCAAAAATCATGGCGAGGTCGCGGCGCACGGCGGGGAACTTCGACAGCGGCTCGAAATGGACTTCCTTGGCCTTGGCGAGGCATTGCATCATCAGCGTCCAGTTGAAGGTGGCGTAGTAGACATCCTTCTTCAGGTCGAAGTGCTTCAAGGTCTTTTTGTTGAGTTTGCCGATGGTGACAATCTCTTGTCCGTCAATGCAATAGGTGGTCGCATAGTCGAAGTGCGACAGGTCGGCTTCCTTGGCTTCCAAGGCGTTGAAGTCGAACTTGAAGTGGTTGAGCACGCCCATGACGTATTCTTTCAAGTCGAAGTAGTCGAGGGCCTTGCTCGGGGCGTTCCACAGCTCGGCTTGCTTGTTGCCGGTGAGGAAGAGGTCGAGGCAGGTGTGCTCGCTATAAGGCTTGAGCGGCTTGGTCTCGTCGCCGACTTTCGTTCCGTCAAAGAAATACACATTGCCGAACTCGAAGAACTTCATGTCGCCGACCTTGCGGTTTTGGTTGAAGGCGATGCTCTCCAATCCGCCCCACATCAGGGTCTGGCGCATCACGTTGAGGTCGCTGCTTAAGGGGTTGAGAATCTTCACATTTCTTTCGGGGTCGAAGGCGGGGAAGGCCTCGCTATAGGCGGCCTTGGTGAGCGAGTTGTTCATGATCTCGTAAAAACCGTTGGCGACGAGCATATCGCTGATTTTCTGCTGCATCTTGTCGGCATCGGGTTTGGTGGCGCGGCTGATGGAAGCATGAACGCGGCTCGGGATTTCGATGTTGTCGTAGCCGTAGATGCGGAGGATTTCCTCGCAAACGTCGGCGGGACGGGTCACATCGACCTTGCTGGTGTGAACATCGACCACAACGTGCTGGTTGTCTTGTTCAACCACTTGGCATTCAAGGCTCTTCAGTATGTTGACGGCTTGGGTCGGGTCGATGACCTTGCCAGCCACTTTGTTCAGATAGTCGAATTTCAAATCGACGCGGGCAGGAGCGAAGTCACCGCTTTTCACGTCCTTGATTTCGGATGAAATCGTTCCACCGGCCAACTCCTTTATTAATAAGGCGGCGCGTTTCAGGGCGAAGAGGGTGATGTTGGGGTCGGCGCCACGCTCGTAGCGGAACGAGGCGTCGGTTTGCAGGCCGTGGTATTTGGCCGTCTTGCGGATGCTGGTGGGGTTGAAGTAGGCGCTTTCGAGGAAGACGTTGGTGGTCTCCATCGTCACGCCCGACTTCTGTCCGCCAAACACGCCCGCGATGCACATGGGCTCTTCGGCGTTGCAAATCATCAGGTTGCGGCTGTTGAGCTTGCGCTCCACACCGTCCAAGGTGACGAAAGGCGTGCCTTCGGGCAGGCATTTCACCACGACCTTCTTGCCCGTGATCTTGTCGGCATCGAAGGCGTGGAGCGGTTGGCCCACTTCCATCAGCACGAAGTTGGTGATGTCGACGATGTTGTTGATGCTGCGGAGGCCGACGGCGGCGAGGCGGTTCTTGAGCCAGGCCGGCGACTCGCCGACTTTCACGCCGCTGATGGTCACGCCCGAATAGCGCGGGCAGGCTTGGGTGTCTTCAACGACAACCTCAATGTCGTTGTCGTGGTTTTCCACCTTGAAGTCATCCACCGAGGGACGGATGAGGTGATATTTCGTGGTGTTCTCGCGCTGGTTGAGGGCGGCCACGAGGTCGCGAGCCGAGCCAATGTGCGAGGTGGCATCGCTGCGGTTGGCGGTGAGGCCGATTTCGATCGTATAGTCCTCTTCCACAGGGAAATAGAACGCGGCGGGACGGCCCACTTCGTAGTCGTCGGGCAGCACTATGATGCCTTCGTGCGACGTGCCGAGTTGCAGCTCGTCCTCGGCGCAAATCATGCCTTCCGAGACCTCGCCACGGATCTTGCCTTTCTTGATGGTGATGTGTTCGTCGCCAATCCAAAGCTCGGTGCCGATGGTGGCCACGAGCACCTTTTGTCCTGCCGCCACGTTGGGCGCGCCGCACACGATGTGCAGTGGTTCCTCGCCGCCCACATCCACGGTGGTGATGTGCAAATGGTCGGAGTTGGGGTGGTCGATGCAGGTGAGCACCTTGCCCACGACGACGCCACGCAGGGCGCCCTTCACCGACTCAAAACGCTCGAGGTCTTCCACTTCGAGGCCCGTTGAGGTGAGCAGTTCGCTGACCTTCTCGGCCGGATATTCGCAGTTGACGTATTGTTTCAACCAGTTGTAGGAGATTTTCATTTTCGTTCAAATTTATTGAGCGGCAAAAATACGAAAATCTGACAAAATGTCACGAAGATTTCTTTTGCAAAAAGTAAAAATCTCAAAAAAGTGAAATTTTTCTATTGTAATAATCTCAAAAACGTGTAAATTTGCACCGAAATTAAGGTCAAAAACGTGAAAAAATGAGTATTTGTTAATCTCAAAAACGTGAAATTGTAATAATGAAACGAAAGATATACAATAAGTTACGAGAATGGAAAGACACGAGTCAAGGAACGAGTGTATTAATGATAGAAGGTGCGCGTCGTATCGGGAAGAGTTTTATCGTTGAAGAATTCGCCCGAAACGAGTATGATGACTACTTGCTCATCAATTTCCGCCTTGCGCCAAAGGAGGTGAAAGAGTGGTTCGACTTGTATCTGGAAGACCTTGACAAGTTGCTGTTGAACCTGCAATTGCATTACAACAAGCAGTTGAAGCAACGCAGGTCGGTGATTGTTTTTGACGAGGTTCAGGATTGTCCCCGTGCCCGCGAAGCCATCAAGTTTCTTGTGGCCGACGGGCGGTTCGACTATATCGAAACGGGTTCGCTGATTAGCATTAAGAAGAATGTAAAGGATATTGTGATACCGTCGGAGGAGGAGACGTTGGAGATGTTTCCGATGGATTTCGAGGAATTCTTGTGGGCAATGGGTAACGAGACATTGATGCCTTACATTGAGGATCGTTATGCGAAGCGTTTGCCGCTCGAACAGGCGTTGCACCGGAAGGCGATGGACTTGTTTCGGCTTTACATGGTGGTCGGTGGAATGCCTCAATCCGTGTTGCGATATGTTGAGACTCAGGATTTTCGTAAGGTGGAAGCCGTCAAAAGGCAAATCTTGACGCTCTATCGCAACGACATTCACAAATATGCCGACAATGCTGAAAACAAAGTGACAGCCATTTTTGACGAAATCCCTGGCCAGTTGCAGAAGCATGAGAAAAAATTCAGGCTTTCCGCCATCAGTAAAGACGCAAGGATGCGCGATTACGACGACGCCTTTTTCTGGCTGAATGATGCACGCATTGTCAATTGTTGCTACAATACGACAGAACCGAGTCTTGGCTTGCGCCTGAACGAGTCGCGCACCACGCTGAAATGCTATATGGCCGATACGGGACTGCTGATTAGCCACGCTTTCAATGAGAAGGGCTCTGTGCCGTTGGAGATTTACCAGAAACTGATTCTTGGCAAGTTGGAAACCAACGAAGGGATGTTGGTGGAAAATATTGTGGCACAGATGCTTGCTTCCTCTGGGCATAAGTTGTTCTTTTATAGTAAGTCGAGTAACAAAGATGCGGAGGAGCGTATGGAAATCGACTTTTTGATAAGAAAATCGAGGGTCACCAACCGCCACAACATTTCGCCTGTCGAAGTGAAAAGCGGTGACCGATATTCCCTTAGTTCGTTGGAGAAGTGCATCAGGAAATATGGTCCCTATCTTTCAACGGCGTTTGTCGTGCATGACGGCGACCTGAAAGTGGAAAATGACATCGTTTATCTGCCTCTATACATGGCATCTTTACTATGAATTTCGAGTTTTTGAAAGAAACTTTCCAAAAACTCCCTTGAAAAAGTGTATTCATCAACCGCCAAGTGCCTCGATGAAAATGCGCCAAGTGCCTCGATGAAAACTCGCCAAATGCCTCGATGAAAATCGGCCAAGTGCCTCGATAAAAACTCGCCAAGTGCCTCGATAAAATTTTCAAAAAGTATTCATAATCAAAAAGAAATCACTATTTTTGCAGCGTGAAAAATTTGAATCTATGAGTGACTACAAAAAGCGTGTTGCAGAACAGAATCTTGCCGACCATTTGGATGCAATGGGTGCCGTATTGATAGAAGGCCCTAAATATTGTGGTAAGACTACGATGGCCATCCAACAAGCCAGTAGCATTTTGCTTATGTCCGACCCTGACCATATAGAGCAGAACCTTTCATTGGCGAGGACGAATATCAGGAAATTGTTGGAAGGAGAAACGCCGCGTTTGATTGACGAATGGCAGTTGGCGCCCCAGTTTTGGGATGCCGTCAGGAACGAGGTTGACCGACGGAATGCAGACGGGCAATTCATCTTGACCGGTTCGGCCGTTCCTCCGCGTCCGACCACTGAAGAAGAAAAGATTTTCCACACGGGGACGGGAAGAATATCACGCCTGAAACTTCGGACGATGAGCCTTTATGAGTCAGGCGAATCAACGGGGGATGTGAGTTTGTCGTCACTTTTCGAGGATGCCGAGAAAGTAGAAGGAACAAGCCATATCGACCTTGACGAACTCGCTTTTTTGGTTTGCCGGGGCGGATGGCCAAAAGCCACGCTGAAAGAGAATCCCAAGGCGGCCTTGATGCAGGCAAAGCAGTATTACAAAACGGTTGTTGGATTGGACATTTCGAGGGTTGATGGCGTGGAACGCAATGAAGAATTGGCCAAACGGTTGATGCGCTCCTATGCACGCAACCAAGGCTCGCAGGCCACGTTGGGGACGTTGCTCGCGGATTTGAAAAACAACGAAGCCGACACGCTGACGGAGTACACCATCTATTCCTATATCAATGCCTTGAAAAAGATTTTTGTCATAGAGGATTCATCGGCTTGGAATCCGAATCTCAGGAGCAAAACCGCCATCCGCACTTCCGACACGCGCTATTTTACCGACCCGTCCATTGCCACGGCTGCTTTGGGCATCGGGCCGAAAGACTTGATTAATGACCTCAACACTTTCGGGCTGATGTTTGAGACGCTTGCCGTGCGCGACCTGCGCGTTTATGCCGATGCCATAGACGGTACGGTTTACCATTACCGCGACAAGAGCAACCTTGAATGTGATGCTGTGGTGCATCTTGAAAACGGTTCATACGGCCTTGTGGAGATCAAGCTTGGCGGTGCGCAGTTGGTGAGGGAAGGGGCAGCCACTTTGCTTGAATTGGCAGGCAAACTCGACACGACCAAGATGAAGAAGCCGTCTTTCCTGATGGTGCTGACGGGAATAGGCGAATATGCCTACAAGCGCCCCGATGATGGAGTGCTCGTGGTACCTATTGGGTGCTTGAAAGATTGATGGATTGTTTTTGAAATAGGTTATATTTTGACCGACTATCCAAAGGAAAACGCTTCAGAACAAATCGGAATGTGTTCCTGTATTGAGCATCAGCAGGGTAAGTTGGTTGTCGTTTTGCTCCCAAACAAGCAGCCAGTCAGGCTGGATGTGGCACTCCCAAGTGTTGTTGCCCTTGAATCCTGAAAGTTTGTGAGGATGGTATTCTTGAGGCAATGTCCCCGTTTCCTTCAAGATGTCCACGATTACAGCAATTCTTGACACGTCAAATCCACGCTTGGCACACCGTTTGACAGCGTGTTTGAATTGGCTAGTGAAAACAACTTGATACATAGAATTCTATTCATCTAAACATTGGCGAATAAGATCGGAGCCGTTTTTGGCGTAATAGATTCTTCCAGCTTCGACATCCTCGTATGCCAATTCGATACCGCTTTTGCGATGGCGGCGCGGGGCAATCTCAACGCCCTCCATCGAGCGGAACAATTTCCTCAGCATGGGAATCAGGCTTTCATCGGTCACTTTCAATGTAAGTTCGGTCATTGTTTTTCTCCCATTGGTTAATTAATGGTGCAAAAATACACATTTATTCTGAATTGGACGATTTAGGATGTGTTTTGTGAAGCAATTTGGAGTTTTTTTGAGTTTAATATGCGAGTTTTGGAAATTATTTCAAATATTTCATCAAAAAGTTATTGTATTTCGATAATTATACATATCTTTGCAGCGTCATGACAACCAAAAACGGGCATAAAAGCCCAAAAGACAATGCAAAATTAACTAATTATCAATCAATTAACAATGAAAGGAACTAAAAAATGAAAAAAGTTCAGAATCGTAATGGGAGCCTTGGCTTTCGCAGTGGTGGTAGCGACCGTTATCGCTTGCAGCAAGGAGAAAGCGGAAAACAAGACTTTCGCTGAAACGGAAACCATCTCGAAGGAAGACGACATGAGTGCCTACCTGAAACAGTTCAAGGACCTAACAGTGATGAGTATTCCACCTGTATTTGTCCGGAAGACATGAATTACTATCTAAGCAAAGGCCCTGAGTTGGTAGAGTACTACCGACCTGGGGGAAAAGAAATTGTAGAGGCTTATTATCAAAGTGATGAGGTTGTCGGAGTGAGGGATTCCAATTGTTTTCATGAATTAATTTTGAAATACGGAGCGTTCCATTGCGGCGGCAATGGTGGTGGCGGAATGGATGATTATTAAGCCAAAAAAAGACAATGAGAAAAAGAGCTGCTTTATTATTTTTGGTGTTGTCATGGTTAATAGGTTCCGGACTTCTCTCAGCCCAAGAGAAAGGTTTCCTTTTCACCTACGCCGACGCTAATCATTCATGGTTTGCGAAAGATGCCATAGAAACCGAATCGGGCGACTTTATCATCGGCGCAAGAAACAGGTGGGGGGATGAATCTATACTACTGAAATTGTCGCCCGAAGGTTGTCTCCTTGTCGAATTGCCCATTGTTGCAGAAGACACCACCGTGTTTTTGTCCCATGTGCTTTTCATGCCTGATGGACAATCAGGCGACTTTGTGGCGCTTTGTCCGTGCGAACCTGTTGATGGCAACATGGCCGCTCTCCTTTTTGTCCGATTTGACGAAAACTTGAATATCTCGCTCCGAAAGGCCGTTTCGTGCCCTTTTATTGAACAAGGGGAACGCTTCTTTTCAGTAAAGGCCATCGTTATGGATACCAGCATTTTTGCGACTTTCACCATGCAACAAGGAAATTCTCCCCAACTGAAGCCAACCATTATAGCCGAGATGAACGGCCAAGGTGATCTCATCAGATGCCAACAATTGGATTCGGGTTCGGTGTGCAATTTGTTTGAAGCCGGACACAATAGGATCGGTCTCTTTGGTGTGTTCGGCCCTTCGCACATGGGCATTTTGACCTTTGACGATTCTTTGCAACTCATCGGCAGGGACAGCATTTTCCAATGGACTGTCCCCGAAGGAAGCAATGGTGATTTTTGTCATTATTTCATATATGATATCATCAACAGCCAAGCCGCAATGCTTCCTGATGGTTCCTATATGGTGTCCGCCAGACTAAACGAGAGCTTACTCCATGCCAACGGCCATTCTTATAAAAACGACCGATCAGTAATCTTGGCCAGATATGAAAATGATTTCCATCAGCCGGAGAGCATGATAGTTGTAGAACACATGAACGATAGTATCGAATATCCAGCATTCTATAGGTCGTTGGACTTCAGGGAAACCAACGAAATGGAATGCGAGGTGTTCCAATGCGTTATTCTCAACGAGCGGCCGCAATTCGGGCTACTGCAGCCTTATCCGACAGGCATCGTTGTCGCCAAAACCGACCAGGACCTGAATGTCGTTTGGAAAAAGCGTTTTCTTAGGAACGGAGTTTATCAGGCCATGACAATTAATGCCACTGCTGACGGAGGCTGCCTGGTGGTAGGTTCTGTCGGTGATTATCAAGCGCAAAGATTTGATGTTTTTGCCTTGAAAATCAATGCTGATGGATTTGTCGGCCTTGAAGAGATAAAGGAGGAAAGTCTGGCTTTCGTCTATCCCAATCCTGCCAAAGAAGCCATTAGAATTGGAGGTGTGGAAGCCAAGGAAACACGGGTTTTCAACACATTGGGGCAGTGTGTCATGAGTTTCCGTGGAAATGAAGCGAGCGTTGAGGCATTGGCCTCTGGAGTTTATTTGCTGAAAACTACAGATACAGAGGGGAAAAAACAGACGTTACGTATTGTCGTTACAAAATGAGAACTAACCAACGAATTATCTAACTTAATCAAAAAAAAAGGAACTAAACAATGAAAAAATCCAGAATAGTAATGGGGGCCACGGCTCTCACAATGGCAGCTGTAGCCATCATTGCCTGCAGCAAGGAAAAAACAGCGCAAAATGAAACAATAACCGAACAACAACCCAAAAATCCGAATGACTACACCCTCGCCGAAATGATTGAGGTCATGACTTGGGAGGAAGGCAAGGCCTTCTTCGAAAACCAAACTGTCAAGGACTATACCTATGTGTGCGAGAAGGTGCTGAATGATTGTGATTTAATATGGAAAGCCCAAGGTTCTTCATACAGTATTCAATGGCGTTGGCTCAAGCCTAATGGTGAATGTGATAATGTCCTTTATGGGATTTGTTCTGGTAGAAAAAGCGATACCACTTTCCGTTGTGAAAACGCAAGAGGCTTTTTTGAGGATGACAAATTTGTTATCGTGCCTACAACAACAGAAAATGGCTTTTCGGCAGATGGCTATCTTGCCGTTGGTGGACCTGTTGTTATGGAAAACGACACCATTGTCATCAGTGAAGGCATCTATGCAGCATACTATGATGAGGATTCAGGTAAATATGCCGCAGTGGCGGTGGATTTTGAAACTATACATTAGTTTTGTGGTTGTGTAAATTGTTTTGTTATTTTTGCAACTTAATAACAAAAAATATGACGAAACAAAAAACTTGGAAAAGTATTCGTTTTTGCTGCTACACAACAATCGTTTTTTGTACGGCATGGGCAGTGCTTCTGTTGCTTGGTTTCATAGGTCTTCTGGCAGGGAAGGGTGGCGTTGACCATGCCATAGATTGGTCGCAGAATAACGTTTTGATGAAGATAGTGTTTCTTGTGGTAGATATAATAAGTGCCGCTGTTACAATTGGGATTTGTGTGAAAGCTGCGTTGAACTTCCTTAAAGGTTCTCGTGATAGCATAGTCTTTCCTCAAAGTAATGTTGGGCTTTTTTTCTGGTTGGCTTTGGCTTATTTTGTCCATCGGTTATGCTGGTCAAATCATTCAATCTATTTTGAAGAAGATTTTATCTTTTGTTTTGCTCATAGCAATTTGGTTATTCCATTCTGCATCCTCTTCTTCGCCTTCATGTACAAAGTGGCCGCCGATGTGGTGGAGGAAAACAACCTAACCGTCTGATTATGTCACAAAACTCACAAAACCAGCAAAACCTTTTTTTGGAGTGTGGGAAGCCCGCCAACCGGCGGCTTCCAGCGGCACACGGTTGTGCAGCCGCCGCTGTCTTCTTGAAGTTTTGCCATGTTTTGAAGGTTTTGTGAAAAAACGAATGCTATGATAATCTTGAATATAGACGTAATGCTTGCCAAGCGCAAGATGCGCTCCAATGTGTTGGCCGAGCGCATCGGTATCACCCAAGCCAACCTATCCATCCTCAAGACGGGCAAGGCCAAGGCCATCCGCCTCAGCACCCTCAATGCCATTTGCCGCGAGCTGGAATGCACGCCGGGGGATATTTTGGAATATCGGGAAGATGAAAATGCTTGAGCCATGAAAAAATGCAGATGGATTTTGTTGTTTGGGCTTCTGCTGACCTTCACGGGCTGCAACACCTTGATGCCCATGCTCTTCGGCTTCCGCGAAATCAACGGCTACGATGCGGAGCAATGTGAGAAATTCTACCGAAAACTGCCCAAGGATTTTGCTTTCACGCCCTTGGTGTGCGACGAAAAACAATTCCGGCAAGTGAGCGAACTCGGCGCGGATTCAATGCAGATGAAAGACCTCTACCAGCCGTTGAAAATCATGTATTTCCACGGCGACAGCCTTGTTTCGCTCCACATTAATTGCTATTGCCCGCCCACGGCATTGTTCAACTTGAAATGGAATTTCAAAAACCAGTTCGACGTGTTTCCGCCGACAACGACCGTTCCTTTGGAAGGCTACACGGTGACGCGCACCCAAATGCAGTCCGTCTTCCCCGAAATCAAGGGGGAGAAGGACTACGCCGTGCTCGTCTTTTGGACGAACATGCTGCACAAGGTTTCGCGGGCGGAAATCAAGACGGTTTACAGGAATCTGAAGCGGTTCGGTACTTCGACAGGCTCAGGGGCCGAGGTTTATCTCATCAACGACGACATTCCGCTGACAAAATCGCTCCACGAAACGGAATGATTCTCTGCCACAGTCGAATGATGACGCTCAAAACAAGTCGGAATGCGTTCCTGTGTTGGGCGTCAACAGAGTGACTTGGGGTCTGAACAGTGGCGAATAAGATAGGAATCTTTTCGCTGTTTCGGGCAAAAGTGGCGAAAAAAAACCCCTCCTGATGGGAAAAAAGGAGGGGAAAAACAATATAAAGATTATGAAAAAAATCCGAGATTCTGTGCGTCTTGGCCTCTATTAGGCTTTTGACGGTGCAAAGATAGGCAATCTTTCAATGCGTGCAACACTTTTCCCGAAATTTTTTTGGAAAAAAGTGTTGCACGCAGCGCATCCAGCAATCACTGCTTGGCGGCCATGACCAACTGACCTCTGTAGTACAGGTCGCCGTCAACGTAATAAGCACGGTGCATGACATGCATGGTGCCGGTGACCGGGCAAACGGTCACGTTTGGGGTTTCAGCCTTGTAATGTGTTCTTCTCTTCGCGCCTCTGGTGTGAGACTGTCTTCTTTTAGGATGTGCCATTTTACTTCTGCTTTAAAATGTTATTTATCTGTTATTTGATTGTTTTCCAACTTAATGCCTTTCAATGCAGCCCAACGTGGGTCGATCTCTTTCTCCTCCTCTGTAATCTCATTGGAGCCTTCTGTAGTGAGCATGGCCATCACTTCTGGGTTGCACTGTCCGTCGGGATGCACACGGTGCATCGGGATGGCGAGGATGATGTATTCATAGACCAACGAACTGACGTCGTAGTTGGCCTGGTCTGCCGGGATGGCTTCCACGTCGTCCGACTCTTCTGCGTTCTCCGTGCCGAGCTTGAGGAAGAACTCGCGCTCGTCGCTGATGGACAAGTCGAACTCGTCGGCGCAGCGGTCGCAAGGCACGCACACCGCCCCATTGATGCCGAAATGCAGCGTCATCAGGGTTTCCTGCCGGTCGATAGTGAGTCTTACGCTCACATTGCCTTTTTGAATCTCAGAGTATTCCCTCTCAGCGAAGAAATCATCGTTGATTTCAAACTGGTAGGAGTGGCTGCCCAAGGCAAGGCCACTGACCGGAATCAGAAATTCGTTGTTCTTCTCCATTCTGCCTAAAAATCGGGCTGCAAAAGTACGGAATTATTTTGAATGTGTCACGGGTTGGGGCGGTTTTTTTCGACGAATGTGTTTTTTGTACGGGCTGATGTCGTGATGAGACAGGTTTTCGTCCGACTTGGCGCAACGGTCTCTATTCGGCTTCACCTTCCAGGACCTCAATGGCCTTTTGAAGCACCTCGTCCATCGGGGCGTAAATCGGATAAAACCCTTCGTCGTCGAAGAGGTTGCGAGCTATATAAGCCTTAAGCAGGATGTCAGCCTCGCGGCGGGCCACTTGTTTTTGCTCCTCCGAGCCCTTGATGCCTTTCCCCTCGGCTATCTTCACCAATTCGGCGAACATGGCATCAGTCACGCGGAATCCCTTGCTGAAGGCTTCGACCGTTTTGAAGCGACCCAATTCCTTGCGGTGTTCGTCGGCATATTCGAAGGCATATTGGTATAGAAGCCCGAGATTGGCGATGCGGTTGAAATAGTATTCGGTGCTGTCGTCAACCAAAGGCACATAGATGTCGGGCATGATGCCTCCGCCGCCATAGACGGTCTTTCCTTTGGGTGTTGTGAATTTCAGCGAGTCGGCGAAGTGGATGCTATCCTCGTTGAACAGTTCGCCGCTGTCGTAACGCTCGTAGGACTCAAGCAGGTAG
Organism: Bacteroidales bacterium; assembly: GCA_017439405.1. Taxonomy (GTDB): domain Bacteria; phylum Bacteroidota; class Bacteroidia; order Bacteroidales; family F082; genus Limimorpha. Next base: position 23,240 of record JAFSJF010000064.1, on the reverse strand, counting down.
CGCTCCCGGTTGCCGTCGAAAGGCTTTTGTATGCAACGTCCGGTGGGCGTGTAGTAACGCGCCACGGTGAGGCGGATGGCGGAATTGTCGCTCAGCATGATTTGTTCCTGCACGAGGCCCTTGCCGAAAGAGCGTCGGCCAATGATAGTGCCCCGGTCGTTGTCTTGCAAGGCTCCTGCCACGATTTCGCTTGCGCTGGCCGACTCGCCGTCAATGAGAACTGCCACGGGAATGCTTTCCAGCCTGCCTTGGCGTTGGGCGTTCATGTATTGCCTCGGACGGTTGCGCCCTTCGGTATAGACGATGAGGCTGCCCTTGGGCAGAAACTCGTCCGCCACATCGACGGCAGCTTTCAGGTAGCCGCCTGAGTTGCCTCGCAGGTCGAAGACGAGGCGGGTCATGCCTTCTCCTTTCAGCTTGCGAATGCCTTTCCTGAACTCGTCGTAAGTCGTAGCGGAGAATTTGCTGAGTTTGATGTAACCCGTCTGGTCGTCAATCATATAGGCGATATCGACGCTGTAGGTGGGTATCACGTCTCGGGTGATGGTGAAGGGCAACAAGCCTTTCACGCCGCGTCGCAGCATCTGCACCTTGACCTTGGTTCCCTTTGGGCCTTTGAGCTTGCGCATCACGTCCTCGTTCTTGATCTTGGTGCCCGCGACGAGCGAGTCGTCGATATAGACGAAGCGGTCGCCGGCCATGATGCCGACCTTCTCTGAAGGCCCGCCCTTGATGACGTTCACGATGGCGACGGTGTCCTTCTCGATGCGGAACTGCACCCCGATGCCCTCAAAACTGCCCAACAACGGGTCGTTCACCTCGTTGAATTCGTCCAGGGAGATGTATGCACTGTGCGGATCCAAGTCTTCCATCATGGCTTCTATCGCCCAGTCCTGGAGTCGGTTGCCGTCAACTTCATCGACATAGTTCTCCTTTACGTGCCACATCACTTCGTCGAACTTGCCGAAGTCGGACGAAGCTGGAGCGACGGTTTGGCGGTGTGCACCTTTATTAATATAGAGGCCAATGGTCATTCCGACCATGATGAGCAATATCACCCAAAGGGGGCGTGTCTTGTTGTTTTCCATGTGTGGTGTGATTGATGCCTAACGGGGGTGTTCCCGCTGGTCGCGACCGGCGGTCAGGGGAGTATCGACCCTCGGGACGGGTTCATTCGATTGTTGCGCTCGACAGTTCAAGGTTGCGGTCCGTCTTTCTGAACAGGCCTTGCAATACCGTTCCAGGGCCGACTTCCACGATAGAGCGTACGCCAGAAGCAAGGATGTTGCTCATGGTCTGCGTCCAACGCACAGGTGAGGTGAGTTGGGAGACGAGGTTCTTTTTGATGATTTCAGGGTCGTTGACCGACTGTCCGGTGACGTTTTGGTAGATTGGGCAAATGCCTTGGCTGAAAGTGGTGTCGTTGATGGCCTCAGCCAGCTCAACTCGGGCCGGTTCCATCAGCGGGCTGTGGAAGGCGCCGCCCACGCTGAGTGGCACCACGCGCTTCACGCCGGCTTCCTTCAGCTTTTCGGAAGCGGCTGCCACGCCCTCCAGCGAGCCGGAGATGACCAATTGGCCCGGACAGTTATAGTTGGCCGGCACTACCATGTCTTTGATGGAAGCGCAAACGTCCTCAACCAAGCTGTCCTCGGCCCCAATGATGGCGGCCATTGTGCCAGGTTGCGCCTCGCAGGCCTTCTGCATGGCCATGGCTCGCTTGCTGACGAGGCGTAAGCCGTCCTCGAAAGTCAAGACCTTGTTGGCTACCAAGGCCGAAAACTCGCCTAACGAGTGGCCAGCCACCATGCTCGGGTCGAAGTCTTCGAGCAACGTGGCGAGGATGACTGAATGGAGGAAGATGGCCGGTTGCGTGACCTTGGTCTGGCGCAGGTCTTCCTCAGTGCCTTCAAACATCACGTCGGTAATCTTGAACTTCAGTATGCTGTTGGCTTTCTTGAACATGTCCTTGGCTTTCGGGAACTTGTCATACAAGTCCTTGCCCATTCCCACAAATTGAGCCCCTTGTCCGGGGAAAACGTATGCTTTAATCATTTCTGTATTTATTGTTTCAAGATTTCAAATTTCAAATTCCGCATTCCATCTTCCGTATTAATGCAAGTTGGAACCTATCAGTTGGAAGAACTCCTCACGGGTCGATTCGCGCTCGAAGGCTCCAATAAAATCGCTCGTGGTGGTCACGGCGCTTTGTTTCTGCACGCCGCGCATCGACATGCAGAGATGCCTCGCCTCGATGACGACGGCCACACCCAAAGGGTGCAGTGCCTCGTTGATGGCGTTCTTTATTTGCGTCGTCAGGCGCTCTTGCACCTGAAGGCGGCGCGAATAGGCCTCCACCACGCGAGCTATCTTGCTCAGCCCGGTGATGTAGCCGTTGGGGATGTAGCCTACATGTGCCTTGCCGATGAAAGGAATCATATGGTGCTCGCATAGCGAATAGACCTCAATGTCCTTGACGATCACCATCTGGCGGTAGTCTTCCTTGAACTTGGCCGAGAGCAGGATCTCCATCGGGTCAAGCTGGTAGCCATGCGTGAGGAACTGCATCGACTTGGCGACGCGGAAGGGGGTCTTCTCTAGGCCCTCGCGACTGGGGTTTTCGCCCAAAAGCTCAAGGATGGCCCTGTAGTGCTCCTGCAATTGGGCCAAGCGCTCTTCATCGAAATGTTCGACGGCTTCGTAACCGTAATAACGTTTCCGCTTGTCCTCGTTCATCGTCAGCCGATTTTTTGCTTGGGCATTTCAATGGTCGAGGCTTGCCCCATGACACACTTTCCGGTAAACTGTGCGCCTACCTCAATCATGATTTGCTTGGTGGCGAGTTCCACTTCCACTTGCGAGGTTGACTTCAGCGAGGTCAGGTCTTCCGTCTTGATGGTGCCTTTGACCGTACCCGAAATCTCGACCTGCTTGCAGACGATGTCGCCTTCGAGGAGTCCTGTCTGACCGATGACAACCCTTCCGTTCGACTTCAGGGAGCCAATCAGGTGTCCGTCGATGCGGATGTCGCCGCTCGACTCGATGTCGCCTCTTATGACCGTTCCGTTGGACAAGAGGTTGTGTTTCGGTGATTCCATTTCTTTCATCGCTTATTTTTTTGATTCCATGTATTTCATATATTCTTCCAGGTCTTTGGACTGGTATAGTATGGGATAGTTCTTGCCCGAAATGGGCAGCACCTTGTAGTCCTCCTTGCTGATGCCGCCAAAGACATAGTCGTTCAGGAAGAGGGAAGTGACGTAGTCTTCGGCTTTTCTTTCGCCCTCAAAGTTGCCGATGGTCACTATGGTTCGGTCGTCGTCAAGGATCACGCTGCGGACGGTGAAGCTGCGCGTGCGGTGTTCCTTTTGGTTGAAGTCGGAGAGACGTACCTTCAACGGCTCGACGCGCACTTTCCTGGTGTCGCATACGATCATCACAAAATGCTCGGCGTCGGGTTCGTAAGTATAGGGAGACTCTTTTTTTACCTCAGGCTGTTCGGGGCTGTCCTTTCCAATTTCTGTCAGCACAAGGCCAAGATGGTATTCCTCGTTGACGTTTTCCAGCACTTGTCTTGCGTAGTGTGCGATGCTGCTCGTGGGATAGTCGCGCACGAGGTCGTAAAGCTCGAAGGCCATCGTGTCGATGGAGACGAGACGACCCTGGGCTACGGCGTGGAGGAAGGCGAAGCGCGGCATGATGGCGGTGTCGGCATCGTAAAGTTCCTCGGCCCGCTCGGCGTTCATTTTCACGCGGTAGAACTGGCCCTGCACAAAGGCATCGTAGGTCTTGGCGTAGAAGTCCGACGACTCCTTTTCCTGCGCCTCCAACTTCTTGAAATAGTCGGGGTCGTCGATGAACTGGGCATAGCTCGAAGTGGGGTATTTGTCGAAGATCTTGTCCTTGTAGTATTGCTTTTTTTCGGCATTGGCCTGTTCTCCGTACATCCGATAGAGCGCATACCATGTGGGCAGTTCCTTCTTGTTGCCTGGATAGCGGGTGTCGAGTGTCTCGTAGCTTTCGATGGAGCGCGGCAGGTCGTTGAGGCGGTCCATGTAGAGAAAGCCAAGGTTGTAGAGTGCGTCGGTGATGAGCGAATCGGCAACTTCCTTCTGTTCGGGCGTAAGTGGCAGGTCTTTCAGGTAGTAGCCACGGTCGTGGTCAGTATAGGTGGCGTTCAGCGAGTCTTGTTTCGACATTGGCTCGTTGGCAGCGGCAAGGCCGTCGTCGCCGATTCCGCCTTGGGCAAACGATGCTATGCTTTGCTTGTCGCTGATGCGCCAGTTGTCTTCCAGCTTCCTCATGCCCCACTTGCGCGTAAACTCAGTGAATCCCCGGTTGAGCGCGGCAGAGTTGTAGAAATACCAGGCCGACGAGTTGCCTTGTTCGTTGACACTGGCGTTGGTTTGGCCCGTGGAGGCGCCCATCAAGGCTAGCTGCTCCTCGTAGCGGCGTTGTTCCTCTTCTTCCTTTTCCTTTTGGACAAGTTGGGCTATGATTTTGTCGATCAACAAATTGCGCGAAATCGAGTCCATTGCGGCCACGCGAAGCAGGCTGTCTTGGTCGCGGACTGTGCTAGCATACATCACCAGTTCGTTGAGGGTTTGGGAGATGTTGAGGATGCTGTCGTAGCCTTCCATCTCGCGGTTCATGCTGGTGACGGCGGTGTCGTAGTAGGCTTGCGAAAGCTCGTAATCGCTGCGGTCGAAAAGCATCGAGGCCACCTTGAGTGACGACTGTGCGCGTTGTATCTGGTTGTTCTGGTATGCCGCCACCGATTTCCGCAGGTAGTTGATTGCCTTGTCCTCGTCGCCTTCGCGGAGGGCAAGCTCGGCCATGGCGTAATAGATGCGGTCGTTGTACTCGTCGTTGTTGGGGTCGCGGAGCATCTTGTTGAGCATCTTGTAGAGTTCGGCGGCGTTGTCTGCCGAACCCATCTTGGCCATGTTCATTCTAGCCTCGAATGCCATTTCATAGACAGGGTTGCGTTTGACGACCTTTTTGAACTGGGCCGTGGCGCGCTCCGCGTCGCCTTGCTTCATGTAGATTTGTCCCAAAATGAACATGCAACGCGTACGCATGTCACGATCCTTGTTGAATTGGATGCCTGTCTTCAGGTATCTGGCCGCATTGTTGTAGTCTTTCGTGGCGATGTAGTAATCGGCCACGGTGAGGTCCATGTTCTGCACCAGCTCCTTGGGCGGCTTGTTGAGGCCTGCGGTCTTGGCTTGCAGCTGCTCGATCATGGCCGCCGCCTTGGGGTATTCCTCGGTCTGGATATACGTCTTGATGAGCCACAGGTTGGCCACGTGAGCGATGTCGTTGTAGTTGTATTCGCTGGCCACGAAGTCGAAGGTTCGCTTGGCTGGGATGTAGTCGTGCTTGTAGAAATGCGCCTTGCCCATGACCAAATAGGCGTCATCGATCCATCGCACACGCTCTCTGTTGCCGAACTTCATGGAGTGCTTTTGGACGCAGATGGCGGTCTTTTCCAAGGCGCGGTCCATGGTGGAGTTGAGGCTCATCCCGTTTTGCTGTGTGCCGTAGTTATAGACGCGAAGCACGTGCGAATAGTCGTCTTTTACGCTGGTTTTCAGTTGTTTATCTCCATCTTGGAGGCTTTTTTCGCCGTTCCAATACACGTTGTAGTGGCTGGTCAGGTTGTGGAACATGCGTCTCGTGAGGGTATTCTTCTTGGTGTTGCAGCCAGCGAGGAGCAAAAGGCCTATGACACAGCCTAATGCCCAAATGCTGTTCGTTTTCCTATGCACTTTTACGGTCGTTTTCATGTAAACAATAACTACATTCCGGCGGAATTATTTCATTTGTTGCAGCCACTTTTCGGCTTCGGTGAGCCATTGCTCGTCGGTGGGATCGACCAAAGGCGTTCTCAAGGTGACGGCTATGCTGTCGTTGGCGTTTTTGAACTCGTTGACCAACAGCCGGTTGAAGTCGCTTTGCCGACTTTCCTCGATGCCTGCTCTCTGCTGTTCAAAGAATCGGACGGCCTTGGCGGAGATGTCTTCGAGACCCAGCGCTGCCTCGTCGTGGCCGATGTATTGCGACAGGCCTTGCATATACCTAACGCTGTCCTCCGACCAATCGACGGCGACAGGCTCGGAGAGCGATTTCAGCTCATATTTTTTGCAGAGTTCGGGCAGTTCGTCTTGCATCTTCCCCAATTCTCGGTTGAACTCGGCAACACGGCGCTCTGCCCGCTCCTTGTCCACGTTGGCTGCGATTTTCGGCACGTAGATGTAGGCCATTGCACCCACCACGACAAGGGCTATAGCCAAGACAACGACCTTCATGGTGGGATGCTCCTTGGTGATGGCCGAGCGCACCTCGGCAATGCTGTCGTAGCGTTGTTCCTTCGAGAACTGGGTGCAGTGCGTGGCCACGGGCAGGAACTGCCTCGCGATATTGCGCTCGCCGATGAACTCCATGATTTTTCCCAGCGAGAAGATGTCGGCGCGGTTGTCGTAACTCTCACCCTTGATGATTTCGGGGGCGATGAACTCCATCTCCTTGATGAGCAGCTCCCGGTCGGCATCGGGGTCGGTCACGGGGACACCGATGTCGATCAACTTGGCACGGCAGTCGGCAGCCGTGACGATGATGTTCTCCGGCTTCAGGTTGCAGTGCACCATGTTGTTGCGGTGCAGACACGAAAGCCCGTCGCAAATATCGACAAGGACGTTTTTCACCTGCTTCTTGCTCAGCGTGCCCACTCGCACATGCTCAGCCAAGGTCTTGCCTTCGACGAACTCTAAAACGATGCAGTCACCCAAGCCCTCGATTCGCACAAAGTCGATGGCTTTACGGACGAACTTGTTGTCTATCAAGGCGGTCATCTCGTATTCGTTGCGGAGCGCGGCGCGACATTGCGCGTTGTCGGCACGGTCGGCCTTCAAGGTTTTGATGACGACCTTGCGTCCATTGCATTGCGCCGTGAACAGGCGACTGTTGCCGTGGCTCAAGGTGAGCAGCGGACGCAGATCGGCATATTCCGTTGTGAAATTGCTTTCAGACATTTTTTCATCCTATTTGGGCGCAAATATAGTTCATTTTTCCGAATCTGTGGCAAAACTGGTTGGGAAAATGGATTTTTCGCCTTTTTTTGCCCAAGACTCCATAAAGATTTGCATATTTGCATCCTAAACGTAAACCATCATGTTACAGAAAGGGACGATAGCCCCTTGTTTCGATGCCATCGGGAAGGCGGAAGCCAAGGACCGTATGGCGCAAATTCTTTAAATGACTTCAATTGGAAACCATGAAATACTACATCGTTGACGCTTTCACCGACCAGCCTTTTGGCGGCAATCCCGCCGGCGTGGTTTTGTTGGGGAACCTTGCTTTCCCGGACGACAAGCTGATGCTGCAAATCGCCGCCGAGTTGCGCTATTCCGAGACCGCCTTTGTCCGTCAAGACGCGGAAAAGGAGTTCTCCATCCGCTATTTCACCCCCGTTGACGAGGTGGAGTTGTGCGGTCATGCCACCATTGCCTCCTTCGGCACGCTGTTTCAAGAAGGTGTCTTGAAGGAAGGCGAGCGTTGCCTGTATCACACCAAGGCGGGCGGTTTGAACGCCGTCGTCGGCCAAAAGGTGATGATGCAAATGGCTGAGCCGCAGTTGATACAGATACTCGATGATTCTCAACTCTTGGATGAAATCTATCAGGCCGTGGGTTGTTCGCACGAAAGCCTTGGCTTGTTGCCGCAAATCGTCTCCACGGGTTTGCCCGACATCATGTTGCCCATTGGCGATGTGGCCACTCTGCACGCCTTGCGGCCCGACATGGAAGCCGTTGCGCGAATCACGAGGCGACTTCAAACCGTGAGTTTCCACGCTTTCGCTTTCGGCAACGATGGCTACACAGCCCACGTCAGGGATTTCGCTCCGTTGTATGGTGTGAACGAAGAATCCGCCACAGGCACCGCCAATGCCGCCTTGTCTTATTATCTATTTGTTAACAAACTGATTTCCAATCCTTCACAATGCGCTTTCCTGCAAGGCGAAGCCATGCGTCGGCCTTCCGTCATCGCCACGACTTTGGAGATGAAAAACGGCGTTTGCGACATTTGGGTTGGGGGAGAAAGCCGTATTGTCGCTAAAGGCGAGCTGCTGTAAAAAGCCAGAATGTCTGACTCCCTTGTTTTTAGTTAGGTGTGTTTGGCTCTCAATGCAATCACCACAATCTCAGGCTTCGTGCCCAAGCGGAACGGGATGGTGCCGCCTATGCCTTCGCTGACGAAGAGTCGCTGCGGGCCTTCCTCGTAAAGACCGCCCCATTCAGGATAGAGCCACTTCGACGGCGACCAACGCCCCACCTTGAACTGCATGGCGTGGGTGTGGCCCGATAAGGTGAGTGGGATGGAGGTCTTGGGCACGACTTCCATGCGCCAATGCGATGGGTCGTGGGAGAGGAGGATGGTGAAGATGCCGTCAGGGATGCCTTCCAATGCGCCTTTCAGGTCGCCGATTTCGGGGAAGGGGGGCTTGCCGGTGTTTTCCACGCCCACCAAAGCGATGCTGTCCGCACCTCGGCGGATGAAGCGATGCTCGTTGAGCAACAGGTCCCAACTCATGCGGCGCTCGGCCTCGATGACGGGCTCCACCGCCTTGCGGAGGCTGAGCGGTTGCTGCCTCGACATGGCATAGATGCAATAGTCGTGGTTGCCCAACACCGACACGACGCCGTCCTTGGCCTTCAGCTGCGACAACACTTGCTCAAATGGCGCGATTTCCGTCGGTGAAGTGTTGATGAGGTCGCCAGTGAAAGCAATCAAGTCGGCGTTTTCCTCGTTGGCGCGGCGCACCACTTTCTCGACGAAGGCCGTTTTGTCGCCGTAGGTGCCCACATGCAAATCGGAAAGATGGACGATTTTGTAGCCATCAAAGGCTTCGGGCAGGTTGGCAAACGACAAATCCACTTTTCTGACTGTCAGTGTCTTCCAACCAAAGAACAAGCCATATAATGCCAACAAAGCGATGACAGCGCCAGCGGCAATGCCGATGCCGTTTCCAATGCTGCATGCCTGTGGCCAGGCGATGCCGACCAACTTGCCGAGCAGCGAAAACACGGTGAGGACAATCTGTGGCAAGGTGACGCACAGCACCAGTCCGGTGAACAGTTGCGTCTTCGGCGCACTGAGACCGTGGCGGGCGGAGAGCAACACACACAAGGCCACGATGGCGGGCAGCCAAAGCAGCACATGCGCCCACCAGGCCGCTCCACGCATCAAGGCAAGCGAGATGTAGAGGTCGGGTAGGAGGAAGGCAAGGAGGACGATCAGGAAAGTGACGGCCATGGTTGATGTCACCTGATGAAGTTCGTGTAGGTCACTTCTTCCTGTTCGGGCAGGCCGTTTTTGGCTTTCTCGGCAGCGATGGCTTTCATGAGGAACGCCATATTGCGGGCAAGGATGCGCATGCTCTGCACGCCTTCCTCGTCTTGCATCACGTCCTCGGGCGTGAATCCGTGTACCATGTTCCAGTAGCGGCTGCTGACGACGGGCATCTCGCTGATGGTGAAGTACTTGTTGAGGCGGTCGAAGGTGGCGGTGGTGCCAGCGCGGCGTGCCGAGCAGACGGCTGCGCCTACCTTCATGCGCAGTTCGTAGTTGGCACTGAAGAATAGACGATCCATCAGGTTAGTCAGCGTACCGTTGGGGCCGGCGTAATAGACTGGCGAGCCAATGACTAAGCCATCGGCTTCGTGCAGTTTGGGTGCCAGCTCATTAACGATGTCGTTGAAGACACAATGGCCAAGTTCGCGACATTTTCCGCAAGCGATGCAGCCACGGATGTCTTTGTTTCCGACATGGACGATTTCGGTTTCAACGCCGTTCTTTTCGAGTTCATCCGCCACGGCTTTCAGTGCGGTAAAGGTGCAGCCATTCGCGTGCGGGCTGCCGTTGATGAGTAGTGCTTTCATGTTGTTGTCCTAAATGATTGGTGCAAAAATAAGAAAAAAACCGCAATCCAAACCTTGGCTCGAATTGCGGTTTTTTTTCCATTGTAGATTTGTCAATCCGTCGGATTCCATTGCCCGAACCACTTCACTTGCTGCTCGTAGGGCATGTTGAAATATCGGGCTTTCTTGTCCAAGGCTCGGATTCGCTGCATCTCATCGTCGGTGAGGGTGAAGTCGAACACCTCGATGTTTTCCTTGATGTGTGCAGGATTCGACGAGCCGGGGATGACGGAGAAGCCTTCTTGGATGTGCCAACGGATGATGACTTGTGCCGCCGACTTGCCATGGGCTTTGGCAATCTCGTTGATGGTCTTGTCTCGAAGGATTTCTCCTTTCGAGTCGCGGCCACCCAAGGGGAACCAGCACTCGATCTGGATGCCTTCTTGCGCACAGCGTTCCTGCCAGTGCTTGCGTTGGGCATAGGGATGGCACTCGATCTGCATGATTTGTGGCTTCACCTTGGCCGAGGCGAGGAGTTGGTCGAAGAGGGTGTCGCTGATGTCGAAGTTGGAGATGCCGATGGCGCGGACTTTGCCCATGGCGAGGGCTTGTTCCATCTCTTTCCATCCGCCTACGAAGTCACCCACGGGCTGGTGGAAATAGACGAGGTCGATATAGTCCAGGCCGAGGCGACCCAACATGCGGTCGATGGCCTTCAAGGTCTTGCCTTCGCCGTATTCGTTGGGCCATAGTTTGCTGGTGATCCAGAGGCTGTCGCGCTCCACGCCGCTGTCCTTGATGGCGCGACCGAGGCTGCGCTCGTTTTGGTAGGCATGGGCGCAGTCGAAGTGGCGGTAGCCGTTTTCGAGGGCGGACATCACCGAGTTGTAAGCCACGTCGCCTTCTGGAATCATGTAAAGTCCGAGGCCGAACTGCGGCATCTTCACGCCGTTGTTGAGCGAGAGGTAGGTTTGTTGTGCATTGGTTATCATGGTGCAGAGAATTAATAATGACGCAATTAAGATGGATTTTTTCATTGTTTTAAGGTATTAGGTTGAGGTGGTATTTCTTTGATGAACTTCGCTGGATTGCCGCCCACGATGGTGTTTGGGGCGACATCCTTGGTGACGACGGCACCAGCGGCTACCACGGCGTTTTCACCGACGGTGACACCTGGTAGGATGGTGGCTCCTGCGCCCACCCAAGCGTTTTTGCCGATGTGGACGGGCTTGCAGACGAGGATTTGGCGGTCGTAGAGGTCGTGGTTGTTGGAGATGAGTTGCGCGTTGGCGGCGATCATTGCGCCATCTTCGATGGTGATGCCGCCGCGTCCCATCATCAGGCAGTTGTTCATGATCATCACGTTGCTGCCGATTTTCACCTTGTCGAAACAAACACCGGTAAGGCCAGGCATGATCCAGCCGCCTTCGCCGAGGTTGTCGCCGAAGAGTTCCTTCACGAGGGTGTTGTATTCCTCGGTGTAAGGCATGGTGTGGTTCAGTTTGAAAAGGACTTGTGCCTGACGCACGCCCTCGGCGTGTTCGGCGGCGGTGGTCATTCGCGGGTCAACAATTTTTGCTTCCATTGTATTGAAATTTGGTTTGTACTTTCTTCGTGATTTGTTTCACGATGCAAAAGTACAGCAACCCACCGAGGCGGGTGTTATCCAAATTTCGGAGAAAATTTCAAATATTGAAGTTTTGAAAATAGTACAAATACTATCGAAATCCGACTATAGAGATGGGGACAATGAAAAATCCGCAACCCAAGCTTTCGCCTATGTTGCGGATTGTTTCTATTGATGAGATGATTTTTGGCTTATTTCAGCCCGTTCAGCCATTTCTCCACCTTGGCCTTGCCGCTACGAACTTCATGTCCATAGATACTGAATTGGCCGGTGACGTTGGCCTTGGGGAAGGCACGTTTCACGTCGCTGACGCAGGAGGCCAAGCCGCTGCCCTCGTGGGTGGTGAAGGGAATGACGGTCTTGCCGTCGAGGTTGATGTCTTTAAATAAGGTGAACATCACCTGCGGATAGGTGCCCCACCACACGGGGCCGCCGATGAAGACGGTGTCGTATTGGCTCAGGTCGGGCGCGGCGCCTTCGTAGGGCGGCAGCTCGCCGTTGTTGGCCTCTTCCTTGGCGAGGTTGATGAGCGGCGTGTAGGCCATGCCGTCATATTTGTGGGTGACGATCTCAAACTGGTCGGCACCCATGATTTCGGTGATGTAGTCGGCCACGATCTTCGTGTTGCCCACTTCGATGTTGCCCACGCTGTAGTTGTCGCCAGCGTGCGAGAAAAAGATGACGATGGATTTGCTCATATTGCTTTGATTTTTAGATGATTTGTTGTTTTGTCCGTTGCAGGCCGTTGCCATCAGGAGGGCGATTGCGGCCACGATGAAGGTCTTGTTTTTCATTGCTTTGTGGTTTTGTTGATTGATGCTGCAAAATAACAGCAATCCCCGAAACCTGCTTTTGCACAAATTTCGGGGATAATTGCAAAAAATGACGAATCGGCGTAAATCTTTTACTTCGTAATCATTTTTGATTTCAATAACCTGTCAATCACAACAATATCATCTTCAATATGAAAAACATAGTTCCATTTATGGTTGTGTGACACCATCCGCCTCGCATGTGGGTGGATGGCTTTGATAATCAACGAACGACTTTCGCTGAAACAATCGGCATAGATGGCCAAGGATTTCATCTCCAAGCCAATCATATCAAGATAACGATAGGCCGCTTCCTGAGACATATTCTCAAAAAGAAAATCGGCCAATTCATCAACATCCAATCGCGCTGATGCAGCGACTTCAACCTTGTAGACCTTCATAGCGTTTGTCCAAAGCCTCTCTAACCAAACCGATATATTCATCAACAGTCATTCGACCGCTTGAAACATTTGTTGTCTTTGGGCGTTGTTGCTTATCCTTGACAGGAGCGCAAGTCATTTCTTCCAATACTTCCATTTTCATTTCATTTTAAGTGCAAAAATACACATTTCTTTGAAACCAAGCATCTATTCCCTAAAATCCATCGGGTTCGCGCCCAGATACTTCTGCACATACCTCGTGAAATAGGAAGGCGACGAGAAGTTGAACCTGTCGCTGATTTCGGTCAAGGTAAGGCTGCGATCGCGGAGCAGGCGGCTGATTTCCAATGCGGTGTAGCGCGTAATCCAATAGTTGGCGGGGAAACCGCTCAACTTCTTGGTCACTTCGGAGAGGTATTTCGGCGTGACGCAAAGCTTGTCGGCATAGTAGCCGATTTCGCGGTTCTCGTGGTAGTCGCCGCGCTCCAAGAGGGCCAAAAAGCCGTCCATGATTTGGGAATACTGCGACGTGACCTTCTCTTCGTTTCCGTAAAGCTCGGCATGGAAGTCGAAGAAGTCGATAATCATCCGTTGGATGGCGTTGATCATCGCCTCGCGGTGGAAGTGGTGGTTGGTGAAGGCATAGCGCCGCTTGATGTAGTCGAAGTTGAGCATGCACACCTCCTGCTGCTCGGGATTGAGCTGCATGATGGGGTTGTTGAACAGGGCCAGATGCCCCTTCATGCCGTAGTTGCTCTGCGGGGTGCAGACCTCGATGAACGGCTGCGCGACATACACCACATCGACCATGAAATCAGGACTTTGTACGACGTTGGCGACCGTGTTGCAACGGGTCAGGATGAGGCAATTGCCAGCCTCGAAGCGAAGCTGTTCGTTGTTGAAGGTGAAGGTGGAATATCCGTTTCGGCAAAAGGCGTGTGCCAGATAGCCGACGAAACGGTCGCTATCGATCTCGGTCAGGGTGTTTTCGATGATGATGTCGGGGCGGTTGTCCATGGTGGCATAGTTTTGGAATGCAAAGAAACGAAAAATCCCTGAAAGGTGCAGCAGTTGAATAGCGGATTGTCACGTATGTTTTGCTGATACGGCATCATTATTAATTATTAGGCGAGTTTTCAAAAACCCCAATTGATAGTGATAAGGCGGTTTCCTTAAAATCCGGACTTTTGCACAAAATAAGTTTGTAAAATGAAACTGAAAACGATTGCAAAATGCGCAGCATTGGGTCTGGCGTTGAGTGCCATGCCGTTAGCGGCTGCTGTTCCGGCGAATTTGAAATCCTACGGCAATGAATATGGGGATTTCAAATCCCCGACTCACGACATTCGGATTGCAAATCCGAATGAACCCGACAAAAAAGCCGACTCGACCAAATTTTTCTCGCTGTCGCGCCTCACGGTGGGCGGCTACGGCGAGGCGGTCTATACCCGCAACTTCTACAGCGACAACATGTTCCGATATTCCTACCCCGAGCGCTACAAAGACGCCACGGGCCACGGTCGTATCGATTTGCCACATGTAGTCATCAATCTGGGCTACGACTTCGGCAAGGGCTGGAGCATGGGCACCGAAATCGAGTTTGAGCACGGCGGCAGCGAAGTGGCCGTGGAAATAGAGGCCGAAGAGACGGGCGAGTTCGAGCACGAAATCGAGCGCGGCGGCGAAGTGGCCCTCGAGCAGTTCTGGATCCAGAAGTCGTTTGGCAAGGGCTTCAACATCCGCTTGGGGCACATCATCGTGCCCGTCGGGCAGACCAACTTCGCGCACGAGCCTAACCGCTTCTTCACCTGCTACCGTCCCGAAGGCGAGTTCAATATGATGCCTTGCACTTGGCACGAAACGGGTATCAGCCTGTGGGGAAAGCTCGGCGACTGGCGCTACGAGGCCATGATCATCCCCGCCTTGAACTCCAATATGTTCAACAACGCCAACTGGGTCAAGAACGGCTCGGCCTCGGCTTACGAGTTCCGCGTGGCCAATCGCCTTGCGGGAGCCGTGCGCATCGACAACTACTCGATCAAGAACCTGCACATCGGCGTGAGCGGCTACATCGGCAACACCTTTAATAATGACATCGTCACCACCGAGTTCAGCGAGACGAGTCAATACAAGGACGTGAAAGGCACCGTCGTCATCGGCACGGCCGAGTTCGACTACAAAGGCCGCGGCCTCATCGTGCGCGGCAACTTCGACTACGGCCACCTGAGCGACGCCAACCTCATCTCGTCGTGGAACAAGAGCCAGAACCACCAGAGTTTCTCGCCCTATCCGCGCTCGCTCGTCGGCGAGGCCGCCATCGCCTACGGCGGCGAAATCGGCTACGACATCATGCACCCGATGAAACTGAAAAGCGACCAGAAGCTCTATCTCTTTGGCCGTTACGACTATTACGACACCTACATCCCGACGGCCACCGCCCTGACCGACTACCAATGGACCGACCGCCACGTGATGACCCTCGGCGTGAACTATTATCCCATCAAGCAGGTCGTCGTCAAGGCGGAGTTCGCCAAGCGCTTCCTCAAGGAGCAATACAACGACGAACCGATGTTTTCGCTCGGCGTGATGTATGCAGGGTTCTTTAATAAATGACACGAGACTGCGAGACGCGAGACACGGGACATAATAGTCTCGCGTCCCGTGTCCCGAAGTCCCGTGTCCACAACAATCGAACAAACCAAACAATTAAACACCAATAATCATGAAGAAATTATTCAAATCCGCAGCCGTAGTCGCTGCATCCATTCTGTTGACAGTGAGCGTCAGCTCCTGCAAAAAAGACAACCAAGACGCTTCTGAAGAAGTGAACAAAGCCCAAAAAGAGGCCATCGTGAAGCAGTATCTCAACCACACGGTTTATCCGACCTACGCCAACCTCGCCAACGAGACCGACAAGCTCGTCGAGAACCTTGAGGCTTTGAAGGCCAATATGACGCAGGCCAACGTGAACACCGCCGCCGCGACCTTCCTCAACGCCCGCGCCTGGTGGGAAAAGAGCGAAGCCTTCCTCTTTGGTGCCGCCAACGACTTCGGCATCGACCCGCACATCGACTCGTGGCCCCTCGACGAAGACGCCTTCAACAACCTGATGGCCAGTCCCAACATGATTGCCGCCCTTGCCATTGACGAAGACGGCATGGTGGCTGGTGAGCAACTTGGCAACGCTCTGCTCGGCTTCCACGGCATCGAGTATATCCTGTTCCGCGACGGACAGCCCCGCAACGTGGCCGACATCACCGACGACATGATGACCTACATCGTGGCCGTCAGCCGCGACCTGCGCAACCGCTGCTTCCAACTCGAAGTGAGCTGGAACGCCGACGCCCCGCAAGCCCACAAAGACCTGATGGACGAACTGGAATTCAACACTACCGTGAACAACAGCGGCAACACCTACGGCGAGAACATGCTGCAAGCGGGCCAAGCCGGCAGCACCTACGCCACCCTCACCAACGCCCTCGAAGCCATCGCCGACGGCTGCATCGACATCGCCGACGAGGTGGGCACCTCGAAAATCGGCAAGTGCCACACAGGAGCAGACGTGACCTACGTCGAATCGCCTTATAGCCAGAAGTCCATCACCGACTTCTACGACAACATCCTGAGCGTTCAGGCTGCCTACATGGGTGGCATGGAAGGCCAACGCGACGAGGCCCTCTCGCTGCATACCTACCTCAAGGACCACAACGCCGACCTCGACACCAAGGCCATCAACGCCATCAACAATGCATTGACGAAAATCAACGCCATGAAGGCCCCATTCGTGCAGTTCTACGCCGACGCCAGCGCCGGCGAAGCCATGGAAGCCTGCCAAGACCTCTCCGACGTGATGAGCGAAGTGAAGGCCGAGTTCGCAAAAATCGACAGAAAGTAATGACAACACGACAAACCAACAAAACACACATACCATGTTCAACCACAAACACATAGGAGTCATAGCCCTTGCAAGCCTCATGGCTTTGGCCTCCTGCAACCAAAAAGACCCCATCCCAGAGGTCGTCAGCGAAGAGACCTACGCCGGCGGCGAGTTGGGCACCACGTTCAACACTTCGCAGTCGGCCTACGAAGACCCCACGCCCGCCGTCGAACAGGCAGGCTTGAGCACCGCGTTCAAGTACGGCGAGTATTTCTTTGAGCGCACCTACACGCAAAACAACGCGCCTTTCAACGGCCTCGGACCACTCTACATCCGCAGCTCGTGCATCGCCTGCCACCCCGGCTACGGCCACGGAATGCGCATGAACCGCTACCGCGCCGACGACTGGGGCAACGGCTACCTGCTCGTCTTCACTGACAAGAACGACACCTACCTGAGCAGCTACACAGGAATGCCTCAAACCAAGGCCGTCGCGCCTTTCAAGGCACCTTTGGACGAGACCAAAATCCAAATCAACTGGCTGAGCTACACCGACGAATGGGGCAACCAATTCCCTGACGGCGAACGCTATAGCCTCACCTATCCGGAGGTTTACATCCCTGAAGACGCCTTCTATGTGCCGCTCGAAGTAGGTGGCCAACCCATCCCTTACAGCGACTTCGTCTGCCGCCTCGAATCGACCATCGGCATCTACGGCACCGGCCTCATCGACGCCATCCCCGACGACTCGCTGAGGGCGCAATACCAAAAGGAAGAGAACGACGGCTACATGCAAAACGGCCTTAACCCCGCCATGTGGGCCGGAGGCGACTTCGCCCCGACAGGCTATTACGCCAACACCAACCACCCGAAGCGCTACACTTACGCCCTCACCCGTGGCCCGCTGCAAGACGCTCCCGGCGCCAATGCCATATGGAACATCACCAACGTGACGCACCGCACCAAGATGGGCCACTACATGACTGCCGCCTACGCCACCAAAGCCTCGCAAGACCCCGATGTGCAGGCCGAGTTCTACAACTACTTCCCGCAATTCAACCTGACGGGCGACGTGGAGACCGACATCTACAACTACCTGATGATGAACGACCAGATTCCCGACGAACTGAAAGTGCCCGAAATGAAGGATGAGGACTATGTCAACTTCATGGTGTGGCACCGTGGCTTGGCCGTGCCTGCCGCCCGCAACTTGGACGACCCCGACGTGCAACGCGGCAAAGAGTTGTTTAAGGAAATGGGGTGCGCCTACTGCCACCGTCCCTCGTGGCAAACCGGCGACGACGACTTCACTGACCCTGCCGGTTTCTTCGCCGACAGCGACCCACGCCTGCCTCGCTATCCCAACCAGAAGATTTGGCCTTACAGCGACTATGTGCAACACAAGCTCCACATGGTGAACGACATCCGCACGGGCTGGTGCCGCACCACCCCGCTTTGGGGCCGTGGCCTGAGCGCCATCTGCACCGGTCGCAGCGACCGCCTGCACGACTGCCGCGCTCAAACCGTGATCGAGGCCATCATGTGGCACGGCAACGCCCAAAGCGACGCCCGACGCACAGTGGAAAAATTCCGCGAACTGCCTAAAGAAGACCGCGACGCGGTAGTGAAATTCATTGACGCGATTTAATCAACAATTGTGAGACGTGGCATACCGCGTCTCTACGGCGTAACCCCCAAAAATCCCGTCGTTACTGGCGGGATTTTTTCATCTTTCTTTTGCATTTCTTTTGTCATACACTAACGCCTACACCCTCGACAGCCTCACTACACTCACCCACCTCACCGAACGCATTGAGGAACTGAAAGCGGAAAAGGAATAAAACAGCGGTGACGTAGTGCGACCGCCCTACATCCCTTCAGCCTCACTTTCGACAACACCAGCCCGACGATAGTGTCGATGCCCGTTTTAGCTGTTTTTTGCATCATTTTGCCTGAATTAGGATGGATTTTTGTTTTTCCTCCCTGAAAACCAACTTCTTTCCGTATTTTTGCGCCAGAAAAACAACACAAAAACGTCTGTCGACAAAACCTTTTTGACGTTATGGGCATTTCGTTTGAAAAAAGTTGTACTTTTTGCAATCGGATATAACGAATTAAGATGAACAATGCATTTGTCGACACACTAAACGACACTGATGTCATGGAGGCCCGACCCTCTGTGGATGAAGTGTTGGATAGATGGAAAGCACGGGTGGATGCATACCAATACGACCCGAACAAGAAACAGCATTACATCTCTCTTGAGGAGTACGGGAACAGTTGTTGGCCGCCATCAGAGCAAAGCAATGACAGAGAAGAAGGTGATTCTGTCCGATGAGGCGCAAGAGGATATTGACGATGTCTCCGAAATATTCAGCCTTACAAATGTCCATTAATGGGGTTGCGTCTCAAAAATAGCCTTACAAATGTCCATTAGACCGAATTTTACGGTTACCAAGGCCTCTTCGGGCAGATAGGCGACGGGGCCAACATCCTCGGTATGACCCTCTGCGCCACGGCGCAGAACGGAGGCGGACTCTTCGAGCGCGGCTATGTCTCCAACGAAGCCTCCAACCCTCGCAGCGGTGAGAGCTTGCTCAGCCTTCCCGGTTCGCACGGCTCCGACTCGGATGCCGACGCACCCATGGGCAGCGGAATCGCGGTACTCATGGGGCTTGGTGTCGCCTACGTGGTGGCCAAAAAGCGCAAGGAGGAATAACACATGGGGGTTCGGCCACCGGTCGAACCCAACGACCACTAACAATAAGGAATGTTTCATGCAAAAATCCCCAAATTTGGGGATTTTTGTGTTTTGGTAAAAAGTCGGATATTTGCACCGAAATTAATTAAAGCATTTACGATGAAAAGTTTACGTCACATCACCCCCGTCCTTATAATCATACTGATTGCCGTCCTCGCCGCCGGCACCGTCGTCGAGAAACTGCACGGCTCGGAATATGCACTGACCCATGTGTATGGCACATGGTGGTTCGTCGCACTTTGGGCTTTGGTAGCCGTTATCATGGTCGTTATGGCGGCGAAAGGCCGAATGTGGAAACGGATGGCCGTCTGCGCCTTGCATTCCTCCATCCTGCTCATTCTGCTCGGTGCACTGCTCACCATGCTCACGGGAAAGCACGGTCGGATGAAACTCGAGCCTAACCGCCCCATGAGCCATTTCTTCATCCAAAACGGAGAAGAAATCACCCAAGAAGCGCTGCCCTTCAGCCTCACCTTGGATCGTTTCGAGATTGAGACCTATCCAAACTCGAAAAGGCCGAAAGACTATGTCAGTCACCTTCAACTTACCGACGGCGAAACCACAAAAGAGGTCGTCATCTCCATGAACAACATCCTGAAACACAAGCATTACCGTTTCTACCAAAGCGACTACGACGAGCAAGGCAACTCCATCCTCGACGTTGCCCGCGACCCTTGGGGCATCGGCGTGACCTACGCGGGCTATGCGCTGCTTTTCTTCGCCTTGGCCGCGTTGCTTGTTGAGCGACGCAAAAACATGCCAGCAGTCACATGGTCGTGGCTGTCGGTGCTCGTCATCCTGGCGGTGGCATTGCACATCAGAATGCTGACAAAGCAATTGATGCCCGTCTTGCGTTCCCCCTTCTTCAGCATCCACATTTCCACCATCGTGACGGCATACATCCTGTTGTTCGGCATCTTGGTCGTTGGGATCATCGCCCTAATCAAGCCGAAAGACCGGCCCCGTTTGGAACGGCTGAAAACTCTCAGCACGGAGATGCTTTATCCCGCCGTGGCTTTGCTTGCAGCAGGTATATTCATCGGCGCCATTTGGGCCAACGTTTCCTGGGGCAACTATTGGTCGTGGGACCCGAAAGAAGTTTGGGCACTCATCACCCTGCTCATCTATGCCGCACCGTTGCACGAGAAAGGCTGGAAAACCTTCCAAAAGCCCTTGTTTTTCCACATTTACGGCATCCTCGCCTTCCTCAGTGTCGTCATCACCTATTTTGGCGTGAACCTGATTTTGGGTGGGGTACATGCCTACAATTAAGAAACCAAAAAAGAACAAAATATGAGTCACGAGCATCAACACGAGCATCTTGAGCATGAGCATGGTCATCACCACCACCATCATCATCATGTGGCTGCGGATAACGCTCAGATGCGCAAAATCCTGTGGGCAGCCATCATACTGAACCTGCTTTTCGTCGGCGTGGAAGCTGGCGTGGGTATTTGGCAAAACAGCCTCTCCCTACTGAGCGACGCGGGGCACAACCTCAGCGACGTGTTCTCGTTGGCATTGGTCGTCGTTGGGCTGCATTTGGTACAAGTCCAAAGCAACTCGCGCTTCACCTACGGCTACAAGAAAAGCACCATCCTCATCTCACTCGCCAACGCCATCCTGCTGCTTGTGGCAGTCGGGGTAATCGTTGCGGAGAGCGTCCACAAGCTGCGCAATCCTGCCGCCATCGACGGTTCCGTCATTTCGTGGACTGCCGGCGTGGGCATTCTCATCAATGGCCTGACAACGTTTCTGCTGATGCGCGGGCAAAAGGACGACCTCAACATCCGAGGCGCTTTCCTGCACATGGCCGCCGATACGTTGGTCAGCGTTGGCGTGGTGATTAGCGGCATCGTCATCACGCACACGGGCTGGTTCATCATCGACCCAATCATCAGCATCGTGATTGCCATCGTTATCCTCGTCAGCACATGGGAATTGCTGCGCGACAGCATGCGTTTGGCCTTGGACGGCGTTCCCGAAGGCATCGAAGTCGAAGAAGTGGCCGAAGCCATGTGCCAAACCGACCACGTCACCGACGTCCACCACCTGCACATTTGGGCGATGAGCACCACCGAAAACGCCTTGACCGCCCATGTGGTAGTCGATGACAAGGACGAGGCCTCTGCCGTTCGCAAAGCGCTTAAGGAGACACTCCGCGAGCAAGGCATCACCCACGCCACCATAGAGATTGAAAGCGGCGGCGACTGCAGCGACGCTTGGCAAGGCAGCCAAACTGAAACTAGCACTTGCCTTCATGCGGTTTGAGTTGCATTTCTCATAATGCCACGTAAATTCTTCGGCGTCATCCTATTGGCCATCGCCGTGAACATGTTCGTGAACAATATTTCGGTGATTATCGGGAATGTAGTGAAATAAAGCCTATCTTTGCCAATTGATTAACAACACAAAGTCATGCTAAACCTCTTCACCGGTTCGGGCGTCGGGCCCACCGTTTTATACTTGACCGTTTCCATTTTCGTCGGCCTCCTTTTGGGCAAAATCAAAATCGCGAATATCTCGTTGGGCATGACTTGGGTGCTCTTTGTGGGCATTGCGCTGAGTGCCTTCGGCATCACGCTCAACCACGACATGCTACACGTCATCAAGGAGTTCGGACTCATCTTGTTTGTGGTGGCCGTCGGGCTGCAAGTCGGGCCGGGCTTTTTCCGCTCGTTCAAGAAAGGCGGCTTAGCAATGAACCTGATGGCTTTGGTCAACGTAGCCTTGGGCGTGGTGATTACCGTCGTCATCGCCAAAGCCGCCCACCAAGACTTGGCCGACATGGCGGGCGTTTATACGGGTGCCATCACCAACACGCCAGGTCTCTCGGCGGCGCAGCAAGCCGTTACGGACATGGGCATCGAGGGCGCAGCTGGGCGTTTGGCGGCAGGCTATGCCGTGGCCTATCCTTTGGCCGTGGTGGGCATGATCGTGAGCTGCATCCTGCTCCGAGTGTTCTGCCGCATTGACCTGAAGCGAGAGCCTGCCTTCGAGGAAACGCTTGAGCCAAAGGCCGAAAAACAGGCCACGCCTCTCTCGCAACGCCACAAAGTGAACCTCATCCCCATCTTCGTCATTATCGCCTTGGGCATCGTCATCGGCTCCATCCCGATTCCCGTCGGGCTGAAGACGCCCGTAAAATTAGGTTTAGCCGGCGGGCCGCTCGTGGTGGCCATCATCGGCGGCTGGCTTGGCGTGAAGAAAGGCTGGTTCACGACCGACTTCACCGACAGCCACGGTGTGTGGATGCTCCGCGAAGTGGGCATCGCGCTCTTCCTCGCTGGTGTGGGCTTAGGTGCTGGTGGACAGTTCGTCAACACCGTACAAGAGCATTATTTATGGGTCGTCTATGGTGTCATCATCACCATGGTGCCGCCCATTTTGGTCACACTTTTCGGTCGTATCGTACTGAAAATGAACTACTACACACTTATGGGCTTCATCGGCGGCTCCCACACCGACCCGCCCACCTTGGCCTTCGCCAACACGGTGGCCCCCGAAGGCTGCAAGTTGCCCAACATGGGTTATGCAACAGTGTATCCCCTTACCATGTTCTTGCGCATCTTCACGGCACAGCTGCTGGTACTGATTGCGGTGTAGAAACAAGGGAGTCCCGCTGGCGCGGAACTCCCTGTAAAACAACGACCCAGGCGAATAAGCGGGATTCTGTACCCCTTGCGGGGCGACTGTCATTTCTCTAGGCCTGCGGTCGCCCGCAGGCTCAAGCGCCCTACCCTGAGACGACGGACGAGCAGCCCTCTCGAAGCCCGAAGGCCTCAGTGTCTCTATACTTGGACTTGCAGCCCATAAGGTTTACCCCAGCGGAATGTCGCCACCCGCCGCGTGAGCTCTTACCT